>SYHX01000011.1 GCA_005799025.1 Bacteroidota bacterium
CCGACGAGCTACCAACTGCTCTACCCCGCAATAAGTCTTCAAAGGTATTTACAATTACCCCTAAATTCATTCAATCAAAGGCTTTTTTTGTCAATATGCAGGGGTCTATTTTGTTTTTATGAACGCAAGGCCAGGTCTTGAACGATATTTGCGCCCATGAACCCGATGGCCTCTGATTTTCAACCGGGTCCTGAATTCAAAGCAGGCTTTATTAATTTACTGGGCAAACCCAATGCGGGTAAGTCATCTTTGTTGAATGCCTTGGTAGGCGAACCTCTTTCTATCGTTACCCCCAAAGCGCAAACCACTCGTTCGCGTTGTTTGGGAATGTTGCAAGGCGAAACCTATCAGTTAATTATTGGCGATACGCCAGGGTATCTGGAAGCCAGATATGCTTTGCAAAAGTTAATGTCACGAAGTATTGATCTTGCTTTGGAAGATGCAGACGCTTTGGTTTGGGTCGCTGACATGCGCGATGATCCGGACCATGAATTATTCCTTCCAACTTTGTTGCCCCCACGTATCCCTGTAATCCTCTTGCTTAATCAAGCAGACTTGTTGGACACCGAAGGCAGGCAGGTGCAGAAGGAAAGATGGATGCATTGTTTCAAGGATTTAACATGCTTAGAAGTTTCTTGTGTTACCAAAGAGGGGGTCGATGCAGTAAAGGCATGGATGCTTGATGCGTTACCGGTTCATCCTCCGTATTTTGATCCCGATCAACTTACTGATCTTACGGATAGACTGATGGCCTCTGAATGGGTCAGGGAACAGATCTTTTTGCAATACCATCAGGAAATTCCTTACGCATGCCATGTGGTGACGGAATCCTTCAAAGAAGAAGAAAAAATCATTCGCATTGAAGCCACCATTTATGTGGAGAGAGATAGCCAAAAAGGTATTGTCATCGGGAATAAGGGTTCTGCATTGAAAGTGGTGGGCACCAAGGCGCGTCAGCAAATGGAGAAATTTTGGGGTAGACCTGTGTATTTGGGATTGCATGTGAAGGTTCGTAACGATTGGAGGGATGATCCCCGTATGTTGAAGTATTTTGGCTATACCTCGGACTAATAAATTGAAAAACAAAATTCTATGAGTCGTATTGTAGCCATCGTAGGAAGGCCTAATGTGGGTAAGTCCACCTTGTTTAATAGGTTGACTGGCTCCCGCAAAGCAATCGTTGACGATGTTGCAGGGGTGACGCGTGATCGACACGGCGCCAAAGTGGAATGGAATGGTCAAGAGTTCACGATTATTGATACGGGCGGTTTCGTAGAGGGTTCGGATGATGTTATGGAGCAATTAATTAATCGACAAGTCAAGGCGGCAATGGAACAGTCTGATTTGCTTCTTATGATGGTGGATGTGCAAACGGGAATAACGGACTTGGACGCTGAATTAGCAGGTCAATTGCGAAGATCCAAGCGGCCGGTGATTTTGGTGGTTAACAAGGTGGATCATGGGGAAAGGTTGCCTTCTGCAGCAGAATTCTATTCGATGGGCTTGGGTGAGATTTTTTGTGTTTCGTCGCAAACTGGTTCGGGAACCGGTGATTTGTTGGATGAGGTGCTAAGCAGGCTTCCCATTGCCAAAGAGGAGGAAGAGCAACCGGAAATCCCACGAATTGCCTTGGTAGGCCGACCTAATGTAGGGAAATCGACCTTGTTGAATGCTCTAATGGGGGAGGAGCGTAGCATAGTTTCCGACGTAGCTGGTACGACAAGGGATGTTGTTCACTCTGAGCTTAGGGCTTTTGGTCATCATTTTTTGATGATGGACACCGCTGGACTGCGTCGTAAGGCCAAAGTTGAAGAGGATATTGAGTTTTATTCGGTGATGAGAACGTTGCGGACGATCGAAGACTGCGATGTAGTGGTCTTGTTGATTGATGCCCGAGAAGGCCTACAATCCCAGGATCTGAACATCTTTCACCTTGCCCAAAAGCATCAGAAAGGCATCATTTTGGCGGTCAACAAATGGGATCTGGTCGAAAAAGACCATAAAACCATGGAAAATTATAAACAACAGCTGCTTCAAAAAACAGCCCCATTTACCGATTTACCCGTTCTCTTTATATCCGCCTTGGAGAAACAGCGGCTTATCAAATTGTTGGAGGAAATGGCCGCAGTGGCTCTGAGAAGGTCGACCAAGGTATCGACAGCGCCCCTCAATGAGTATCTCCAAGGGGTGATAGAGGCCTATCCGCCGCCGGCGTATAAAGGGAAATATATACGAATTAAATACATTACCCAGCTCAAAACGTTGACTCCCACCTTTGTGTTTTTCTGTAATTTGCCTCAGTACATTCGCGATCCCTACAAACGATACCTGGAAGGAAAAATTCGTGCACAATACGATTTTTCAGGGGTCCCCATGCAACTTTATTTCCGTCAGAAGTGACCCTGAGTGTATAATTAATTGTACATTTTATTTTTCGTGAGTATCAATTTGAGGTTTTTTTACTGAAATTTTATCATAATTTGCTTTTTCTGAAAAATAATTCAAAAAAAATAGACAAAAAGTTTGGTGGAATAGATTTTGCTGCCTTACCTTTGTTGAACACTTTAAACCCCAATACCATGAATAAGTTTTTTGCTATGTTGATGATGAGCGCTACCCTTTTTGTAGTTGCTTGTAACAACGCCACTGAAGAAGCTCCTGCCGAAGAGGCCCAAACAGAAGAGACTCCAGTTGTTGATCCAGCTCCTGCCGCTGGCGATTCTACTGCTGCCGCTGGCGATTCTACTGCTGCCCCTGCTCAGTAATTCATCAGCTTTCGATTGAAAGCCACCCCTAGGGGTGGCTTTTTTTGTGACCTAAAATTCAGTTTTGAACCGCTCTCCAAACCACAGGGTCGTTGGAGGCCATGAGTTGTTGGTAAAGCGCATTACCAAAGAGGACCCTCGCAACCAAGGTTTTGAACATGGCTTGGATTTGAGATTTTTCGATGGGGTTTAAGCTTATTATTGGTAATCCAAGGTCTTTTCGTTTTTGTGCAAGAAGGGCTTCTTCGGTAGCCCTCCACAGGTTGCTTGATTTGAAAATAGCTTGTCCGCTTTGCTTCAAGCGTTGAGCAGATTCTGATTCCGCATATTGCATAGCCATATCGTAAAGAACTCCTGACCCAATCAGGGTTTTCATGGGTTCGGACCATTGTTGATAGGCCGTTTGGACCACAATATTAGGTTCAATTCCGCCGAGCTTATTTTCTGTGTCAGCAGAATCTGAAGGTGTTTCGGTGCTTGATTTGTAGGGTCTCTGGATGCACCGCCCTTTGGGGGTATAGTAGCGTGCCACAGTCAATCGTACTGCCGATCCATCGGGATATTCAAATTGTTGTTGAACCAAAGCCTTGCCGTAAGAACGTTCACCGATCACGGTACCTCTACCATGGTCCATCAATGCCCCGGTGAGAATTTCGCTGGCAGATGCAGAGCCCGCATCAATAAGGATCACAAGGGTACCCTTTTCATAGAGGCCGGTTTCCTTGGTGGTATAATTTTGACGCTTTTGCCTATATCCCTGGGTATAAGTGATGAGAAGATCATCTTTCAAGAATTCATCGGCCAAGGCTACCGCAGATTCCAAATAGCCCCCGGGATTACCTCGTAAATCCAAAATGAGCTTACGAATTGGAGCTTGATTACGTAATTTCTGAAATTCTGATCGAAATTCTTGATGGGTTTTTTCTCCAAATTTGTTGATGCGAATATGGGCTACACCAGGGCTGGGCCACCAAGCCAATTCCACCGAACGAATGGAAATTTTGTCACGTATAATGTTGATTTCAAGAGTTTTTTGGAGAGAGGGCCTAAAGATTCCCAAACGCACTTTGGATCCGCGTTCGCCTCGTAATCTTCGAAGGACCCATTCATTATCCAGACCTGTCGCGGGAACATCCAAACCATCCACGGTAATAATTCGATCTCCGGGCAGAATGCCTTGTAATTCACTGGGTCCTCCTGGCAGGGCCGAAACCACCCGAATGCTGTCGTTGATAAGGTTAAACTCCACTCCTATTCCCTCAAAATTTCCTTCAAGGACCTCGTCCGCAGCCTGCTTTTCAATCGGTGGTAGGTAGGAAGAAAAAGGATCGAGGCTGGACAGAAATGGTTGAATGGAGGCATTAACCAAAGAATCCGCAGGCAAGGAATCCACATAGCGGGTATTTACCAAATGTCGTATCCAGTCCATTTTGGAATTTGATGACTGGGACTCCAAGCGTTGATTTTGTAGGAATATTCCTAACCAAAGCCCCAGGGCCAATGTGGTGCCATAGCCTAGGATGGTTCTTGTCAAGCGGTTGGAATTAGGCATTTTCTAATGGTCAATTTGGATTCGAATAAGGGGGAAATGACTGAAAAATCAAAGGTATTGTTGAATTGAGTTCTTCCTGCAGAACAAATTGGTACAGTACCTTTGGGTATAGAAAATAGGGTATGGCTGAAATTGTGTCCGTTACAGAATCCGATTCTTTCCATCGCCATTTGGACCAAATGGGGTTGGAAGAAATTCTGCGCCGCATGAACCAGGAAGATCAAACGGTTCCTCTTGCTGTGGAAAAGGCCATTCCCGAAATTTTGAATTTATCCGCAAGGGTTTTGGAGGGTTTGAAAGAAGGAGGACGATTGTTTTATTTGGGGGCGGGGACCAGCGGTCGCCTGGGCGTGGTGGATGCCTCCGAATGCCCGCCAACCTTCGGGGTGGACGAAGGCAAGGTCATTGCTTTGATTGCCGGTGGCGATGGAGCGATTCGCAAAGCGGTAGAAAATGCCGAGGATAGTCAAGAAGCGGGATGGCAGTCCTTGGAGCCTTATCAATTGTCCTCAGTGGATATAGTGGTAGGCTTGGCCGCTTCAGGCCGTACCCCTTATGTCCTCGGCGCATTGCGAGCCTGCCGGGAAAGGGGAATTCCTACGGGATGTGTTACATGTAATCCCAACTCTCCGATATTGCTGCTAAGTGATTACCCTGTTTTGATTACGGTAGGCCCTGAATTTCTTACAGGTTCTACCCGGCTCAAAAGCGGCACCGCCCAAAAGCTTGCGCTCAACATGCTCACCACTTCGGTCATGATTGGCCTCGGTTTGGTGGAAGATAACAAAATGACGCATTTGCGTCCTACCAACGCCAAATTGCATGACCGTGCATTGCGCATTTTGATGGAAATTCATGAGGTCCCCAAAGAGATTGCAGAGCGTTATCTCCAAAAACATGAAAAGGTCCATCTTGCCTCCGAAGCTTTGACAAGCGCCGGTTATTCTCCGAAATCAAAAAAATAGACTTCTTCTATGCATGATTTGGAGCCCTATGGTCGTTGGCTCTACCTCTATGACCAAAGTCAAGATCGCTTATCGAACTTCTATGGGCTAGACCCCCCTGAATTAGGTTATCATTTGCTGTATAATCATTTGATTCACCCAGATTGGATGAGCATGGGATCCGAAACCCTCTATTTCAAGATTTTGTATGTGAATGAGTCTCTTGAATTTTCGGTCATCGAACTCATTGGAGAGTGGAACGACGTGATAGGTAATGATGTCATGTGGATGAAACGGGAGTTGATTGATCCTCTTTTGGCGCGTGGGATTGATAAATTTATTCTTCTGGGTGAGAATGTTTTGAATTACCATGGTGACGAAGACGCCTATTACGAAGAGTGGAGCGAGGAATGTTCGCAGGGTTGGGTGATTGGAATGGGTTTTCGGTCCCATATCCTTGAGGAATGGGAGAGGCTAGGTCTTTTGAGGTACATGTATTTTGGAGATGATTGGACTGATTGCATGTGGCGTACACGGCATCCGTTGCAATTGTATTGGGCGGTTTCAGCACGACTCTTCCCTGGCCTTGAGATTCCAAACAATATTCCACAATTACGATAATATTCTTTCATGGCGAGACCGAGATTCAATTCCAATCATCAAACCGAGGCACCGGTTCGAATGTCAAGGATTCGAGGCGAACAGATTCGCCAGTCGCATTGGCTATGGCCTTTTTTGGGCCCATATCGCGGGGATATCGTGAAAGGAGCCTTGTTGTTGGTCTTGGGTACTGGATTGTCGTTGAGCATTCCTTGGCTGATGGGACAAATGATTGACAAGGCTATGGGTGGAGTAGGTTCTGGCAAGGCTTTGGGCCAGACAGCGTTGGTCTTGGGTGGAGTCTTAGCAATCCAAGCAGTGATTTCTTTTGTGCGGATCCGGCTGGTTATTATCATGGCGGAGAAGGTTTTGGCAGATGTGAGGGATCATACCTTTCGACATTTGTTACAGATGCCCATGGTGTTTTATATGAGGCATAGGGTAGGGGAGTTGCAGAGTAGGCTGAGTGCTGATTTATCTCAAATTCAGGATACTGTTTCCTCCACCTTGATGGAATGGCTGCGTCAAGTTTTGGTTTTGATCGGTGGTTTGTTGATGCTGCTTTGGATTTCTTGGAAATTGACTATGTTTTTGTTGGCCATTTTGCCCATACTCATCGTAATTGCCGTTGTGTTTGGAAGGAAAATTCGACGTTTGGCCGGAATGGCTCAAGACGAATTGGCCAAGGCCCAAGTTGTGGTCGAGGAAACCTTGCAGAATATTTCGATGGTTAAAGTGTACACCAGTGAATCATTGCAGGGCGATTATTACAGGACGGGATTATACGCCACGGTGGCTCAAGTGATCAAAGCAGCCAAGTACAGGGGAGCCTTTGCAGCTTTTATTGTATTTGGACTTTTTGGATCGGTAGTTCTTGTGTTATGGTATGGCGCTTCGCTGGTCCAAACAGGCGGCATGAGTGTGGGTGAATTAAGCGGGTTTGTTCTGTATTCCACTTTTGTGGGGGGTGCAATGGGTAGCTTTGCGGAGCTTTATGGGCAAGTCCAAAAGGCTTTGGGAGCAACCGAACGGGTGCATGATTTACTCCAAGAGCCCAGCGAAGCAAGGTGGTGGGAAGGAAATGCCCCCTTTCAATGGCCTCAAGGTGGTGCATCGCTCCAGTGGCAGGGTTTGTCGTTCGCTTATCCTACCCGTCCTGAGGTAAACGTATTGTCCAATATTACTTTGAAATTGGAGGCAGGTGAAAGGCTGGCGGTCATTGGCCCTAGTGGTGCGGGTAAATCAACATTCGTCAATTTATTGCTTGGTTTCTTTATACCCGATCAAGGCAGTATCCAAATTCAAGGTGTTGATTTGCGTAGCCTTGGTCTCACCGATTATCGCAGAGGGATTGCGGTGGTGCCCCAGGATTTGATACTCTTTGGGGGTAGCATCGCGGAGAATATCTCTTACGGCACACCCAATTCTACCCTCTCTCAAATTCGGGAGGCGGCAAGCCAGGCCCATGCCCTTGATTTTATTGAAGGCTTTCCGGCGGGTTTCGATACTGTGGTAGGTGAGCGTGGCATTCAGCTCAGTGGAGGTCAAAGGCAAAGAGTCGCTATTGCTCGGGCTGTACTTCGTAATCCTTCGCTCTTGTTGTTGGATGAAGCCACCTCAGCTTTGGACACCGATTCCGAAAAAGCAGTTCAACTTGGTTTGGATCGGTTGATGGAAGGCCGAACCACGGTCGTTGTAGCGCATCGGCTTAGCACGGTCCGTGATGCAGACAAAATCTTGTTCTTGGACAAAGGCGTGGTTCAGGAATTTGGGACGCCATCGGAATTGATGACTATTGATCAAGGGCGGTATAGAATTTGGTTGGAGGATCAAAGACGCGGTCAGAGGAATGAAGCCTAGGCGGCTTCAACCTTTTGACCCATTTTAGATTGGAAATAGAAACAAAATTTTGTGATTTTTTACACCCAAAAACCGTGATTTTGGGGCTTGACGCTTATTTTTGCCTTGTGGAAATCCGTTTTTGATTTATCCTTCCTGACCTAAACTGTCCCTCATGATATTGAGCCGCTTATTAACCGTTTTGGGCCGCGGCGCCTTGAGCATCTTTCTTCTTCAGAACTTCTTAGCACCACAAAGCGTTATAGCTCAACCCAATGGGGCTGAGCTATTCGCAAACAATTGTGCCTCCTGCCACAAAATTCACGAGGATTTGGTTGGCCCCGCCCTCAAAGGGGTGGAACAACGCAGGGATCAAGCGTGGTTGCTCAAATGGATTAGGAACTCCCAGGCTGTTATTGCTTCAGGGGATCCCTATGCCGTGAAACTTTACGAGAAATGGAATAAATCGGCCATGACCGCATTCGATTGGTCCGATGAGGAGATCATTGCGGTTTTGGCCTATATCAAAGAAGAGGGTGCCAAAGTGCCTGTGGCTGCAGCGGCCTCTGCGGATGGCGCGGGTGCTGTTGGAAATAGCGGCGGCGGTTCTGGTGAATTCACGAGCCTTACTTTATGGGTCGTTCTTTTTGCAGCAGGCATCATTGTTTTGTTGTTAAGCCTCTTGCAGCGTCAATATCGTCTTCTTTACGAGGAACGTCTAGCAACAGGACGCATTCCCCAAAATGAACTTCGTCAATTCGGTTGGACTCTTCGCCCCAAGCCGTTGCATTTGGTAGGCGGTGGCCTTACCCTGATTTTGGTTTCAGGTATTGGTTGGGGCGTGGATATGGCCGCCAATATCGGTATCCAGCAAGGATACCAACCTACCCAGCCCATTGCATTTTCTCACGAGCTTCACGCAGGGGCCCATGAAATTGCCTGCACCTATTGTCACACCGGTGCTGAACGAGGAAAATCAGCAACCATTCCTTCGGTAAATGTTTGCATGAATTGCCACAATCAAATCAAAAAGGAATCTCCGGAAATCAAAAAGATTCTGACTGCCTATGAAACGAATACCCCTATTGAATGGGTAAGGATTCATAATCTCCCGGATTTCGGGTACTTTAACCACTACCAACACTACAAAGTCGCGGGGATACAATGCCAGAAATGCCACGGTCCTATTGAGAAAATGGCCGAAGTCTATCAACATAGCCAGTTGACCATGGGCTGGTGCATCAATTGCCATCGCGAGACCAAAGTCAATTTGGATAACGGTTACTATCAACAAGTTCATGGAAATTCCACGGCCTTCAAGCAGGCTGTGGCCGACAAAGGCTTGACCATTGCCAACCTCGGCGGTTTGGATTGTGCCAAATGCCATTATTAAAAATTGCCGAAAATCATCCCCCTAAATTCACCCCACGTGGAAAAGAAATACTGGAGAAGCCTGGACGAGCTTCAACAAACAGACGCCTTTGTTCAGGAGAGTTCACGGGAATTTGCCCAAGAGCTGCCTATCGAATCCCTATGGTCTGATGGCGCAGGTGTTCAAAGCAACCGCCGTGATTTTTTGAAATATTGCGGGTTTGGATTGTCTGCGGCAGCTTTGGCGGCTTGCAACAAAACCCCCGTAAAGAAGGCTATTCCTTTCGTGATTCATCCGGAGGAGATTTCGCCTTCCTTGCCTAACTGGTATGCTAGCACCTATTTTGACGGGCATGATTATGCCTCCGTGCTAGTCAAAACTCGTGAAGGTCGTCCAATTAAATTGGAAGGCAACAAACTTTCTTCACTGAATCAAGGTGGTCTGAATGCCCGAGTTCAAGCCTCTGTTTTGGGGGTTTATGATGAAGAAAGAATTCAAGAGCCAGAAATCGAAGGCCAGAAGGCGAGTTGGGATGAATGGTTAGGAGAGGTGGTGCAGGATTTGTCTGGCGCATCGGTTGGCTCAGTACTGCTTCTTACCCCTTCGATAGTTTCCCCATTGACCAAGTCCTTGTTGGAACAGCTGATATCACGAAATCCTGCGATCAAGCATGTGGTGATGGATCATCAATCCGTATCCGGAATCTTGGAAGCCAACGATGCATCGTTTGGGTTGGCGGCAATGCCTTCGCTGCGATTTGATAAGGCCCAAGTCATCCTCGGCATAGGTGCTGACTTCTTGGGCAATTGGGTATCGCCCACCGAATTTACCCGTCAATGGTCCATGGGACGCAAACCATCCAAAGAGAAGCCGGTCATGTCCCGGCATATACAGTTTGAGACCATACTTAGTCTAACAGGATCCAATGCCGATGCCCGTTATACCTACCGTGCTTCCCAAGAGGCTTTGGTCGTCGCCAATTTGTACAATTCTGTGGCCAAGTTGGCTGGCAAAAGTTCATTGGATGCCCCAGCCTTGGAATTGGCTGGAAATGCAATAGCCCAAACGGCCAAAGAATTGTGGAGCGCCCGAGGAGTTTCTTTGGTGGTATGTGGGTCCAACGTCCCGGAAGTTCAATTGTTGGTGAACGGTATCAACGATATGTTGGGAAATTACGGATCTACTTTGGATTGGTCCTCTCCATGGCAGGTTCTGCAAGGAAGAGATTCTCAAGTTTCTCAGGCCTTAAGTGATTTGCAATCGGGTCAATACAAGGCTGTTATTATTAATCAGGTCAACCCGGTGTATTCCTCCGCTCAAGGTCCGTCATGGGCCAAGGCCCTGAAAGGCGTTCGTTGTTACGGATTTTCCATAAGGCGCAACGAAAGCACAGTACTTTGCAGAGCTTTGGCGCCTGCTTCCCATTCGTTGGAATCATGGGGAGATGCCGAACCACGTCAAGGATATTTTTCTTTGATGCAGCCAGCGATCGCTCCCTTGTTCAACACTCGTACATGGGATGAAGTTTTGTTAGGTTTGTTGGGTCGTCAAGAGAAAGTGTACGATGTATTACGGAATTCCTGGATTGCCAGAGCCGCCAGCCTAGGAGTTGCGTCAGATTTTTCTGCCTTTTGGCGCAAAATTCTGCACGATGGAGTTTTGGAAAAGCAAGGGACTGCTCAAGTCAACTTTAAAGGTTTTGATTCTTCAGCCATTACCAATTCATTGAAGATTTCTAAACTATTGGAAACTTCGTCCAAAGAATTGAATTTGGTGGTGTATTCCAAATTGGGTATAGGGGATGGCCGTTTGGCTCATATTCCTTGGCTTCAAGAAATGCCAGATCCGATTACTAAGGCTTGTTGGGATAATTATCTGATGGTGTCCATGATTACCGCTCAATCCAAAGATCTCCATGACGGAGACGTGGTCCGGGTCAAGGCAGATGATTTTGAACAAGAAGTCCCTGTCCTCGTTCAGCCAGGACTCTTTGCCGACACCTGTGCACTTGCAATGGGTTATGGTCAACAATTTGCGGGGAAAGCTGGAACAGGAGTAGGGGTGAATGCGGCTCCTTGGATTCGCTCAAGTGGTTTTGTTACCATTCAATCGATGGTGAAAACCGGAGCAACTTACCAAATTGCTCAAACCCAAACCCATCATACCATCGAAGGTCGCCTCCACGTGAAGGAAACCACCTTGACGGAATATGCGGCCAATCCGGCCTCTGGTAATGTGAGGCCCTATGTTTCGGTACGTCAAGAAGATGGTTCGACCAAGAAGGTATATCCCGGCGTATCTCGTGATGCCATAACCTTATGGCAGAAACGCGATTATGAAGGTCACCATTGGGCCATGGCCATTGACCTCAACGCTTGTACCGGTTGTGGTTCCTGTGTTGTGAGTTGCCAGGTGGAGAACAATGTTCCTGTGGTTGGCAAACAAGAGGTCCTGAATCGCCGTGAAATGCATTGGATTCGCATTGACCGTTATTACAATTTTGATAATCAAGGCGAGGCTACCACATCTCGACGTATCAACCGAGAGAATGAATATGACAACATCGATAAGCCCGATCAGGTTTCGGTTTTGTTTCAGCCCATCATGTGCCACCAATGTGATAACGCGCCTTGCGAGACCGTTTGTCCAGTATTAGCAACGGTACACAGTTCCGAGGGGTTGAATCAGATGGTATATAACCGTTGTGTTGGAACTCGTTATTGTGCAAACAATTGTCCGTACAAAGTCCGCCGTTTTAATTGGTTTTCTTACATTGATAACCCTCAGTTCTACAATAATCCTGCTCAAACTGATTTGGGTCGTATGGTATTGAATCCGGATGTGACCGTGCGTGCCCGCGGTGTTATGGAGAAATGCACTTTCTGTGTACAGCGAATTCAAGCAGGTAAGTTGGACGGCAAGCGCAAAGGAATGCGTCCGATCGATGGAAGCATACAGACCGCGTGCCAGCAATCTTGTCCTGCAGGTGCGATTGTGTTTGGCGACCTCAACGATCCTCAAAGCGAAGTTTCCCGCCTTTTCCTCAACGAAAGAACCTACGGTGTGGTCGAGGAACTTAATGTGCTGCCCTCGGTCAATTTCTTAACCAAAGTTCGTAACACTACTCCTGTACAGGCATAATACATTCGGTTCAACCAGAAATCTATGTTCGAATCTCCTACGCGAAGACCTCTGATCACCGGGAAGACCTCCTATTCCCAAATCACCGAGGACATTATCAAGCCCATTGAGGCCAAGCCTACCAAATGGTGGTACCTTGGTTTTACGGTATCGCTCGCCGCCCTTGGTCTTTGGCTCGTTTCGGTGACCTATTTGCTTTTCACTGGGGTAGGGGTTTGGGGTTTGAACAAAACCGTGGACTGGGGTTGGGATATCACTAATTTCGTATGGTGGGTAGGTATTGGCCACGCTGGCACGTTGATTTCTGCGGTACTTCTTTTGTTCCGTCAAAAGTGGAGGACCGCTGTGAACCGTTCTGCGGAGGCCATGACCATTTTTGCAGTAATATGTGCAGGATCGTATCCGTTGTTGCACGCAGGACGACCTTGGTTGATTTATTGGGTCTTTCCTCTTCCCAATACTTACGGCTCATTATGGTCCAATTTTAATTCCCCTCTTCTTTGGGACGTTTTTGCGATATCAACGTATCTCACGGTGTCTTTGGTTTTTTGGTACGTAGGCTTAATTCCAGATTTAGCAACCATCCGCGATCGTGCAGTAGGGCTTCGCAAAAAGATTTATGGGGTGATGAGTTTTGGTTGGAACGGTTCCGCCAAAGGATGGCAGCGTTTTGAAAGCGTTTCCTTGATTTTGGCAGGACTTTCTACCCCTTTGGTTCTTTCGGTTCACACCATTGTATCCTTTGATTTTGCGACATCCGTCATTCCAGGTTGGCATACGACCATTTTCCCTCCTTATTTCGTCGCAGGTGCGGTCTTCTCGGGATTCGCTATGGTGCAAACCCTGCTTATCATCATGCGAAAATCCATGCGATTGGAGCAGTACATCACCTTGAACCATATCGATGTGATGAACAAAATCATTTTGGTAACAGGTTCCATCGTAGGATCAGCCTATATCACTGAGTTTTTTATGGCCTGGTATTCTGCTGTTCCTTATGAGCAATACGCCTTCGTGAATCGCGCTTTCGGACCCTATTGGTGGGCCTACTGGACCATGATGACTTGCAACGTGATCACCCCTCAATTGTTCTGGTCGCGCAAATTGCGTCGCTCATTGACGGCATCCTTCATCATTTCGATTTTTGTTAATATTGGAATGTGGTTTGAGCGTTTTGTGATCATTGTTACTTCCTTGCATCGGGACTACTTGCCCTCCTCCTGGTTGATGTATTCTCCTACCTGGGTTGAAATTGGTATGTTCATAGGCTCCCTGGGACTCTTCTTTACCTTATTCTTCCTTTTTGCCAAGTTCTTGCCGGTGATTGCGGTGGCTGAAGTGAAGTCCATCTACAAAACATCCTCCGAAGAGGAGATTGCCAAAACCGCCGCCAAAGAAGGCATCAATCTTCAAGAGGCCCACGCCCATACCAACGGTGCTCACTAAGTCATCTTACGCGAAATCAACCTTTAGACCTGTCCACGATTTTTATGACTAAGAAATACATACTGGGCTTATTTCGAGACGAAGTGCCCTTACTCCATGCGGTCCAAGAACTCCGCAAAGAAGGGAATTCGATTCACGAAGTTTACACACCCTTTCCGGTTCATGGCTTGGACGATGCCTTGGGATACAAGCGCAGCCGTCTGCCTCGTGCAGCCTTCCTTTTTGGTTGTTTGGGGGGTACGCTGGGGCTCAGTATGCAGGCTTGGATGTTGGGAGTGGATTGGCCGATGAATATCGGAGGTAAGCCTGCTTTGGCTTGGGTTGATTTTGTTCCCGTGACCTTTGAGCTTACCGTTTTGATCACCGCCTTGGGTATGGTGGCAACCTATTTGGTGGTCTCCGATTTTATTCCTGGTAACGATCCCAAAATGCCTGATCCCCGCATCACATCGGATGTCTTTTGTATTGCTATTTCTGCCGAAGGAGCCTCAGCCTCGGTGGGCTCTCGTTTGCGTCAATTAGGTGCTGAAGTCCAGGAAAAAGAGGTTGAATTATGAAATCTTTGAATATGCGACAATTTACCGCTTTTAAACTTTTTGGGGTGGGTATAGGGCTTTGGGCTCTTGGTTCTTGTGCTTTAATCGAAGATAACAAGGAGCCAGGTTGGGAATACGCGCCTCAGATGTATGTATCAACGCCCTACGAGCCGTATTCTCAAGTCGAGAAAAATTCCATCAATGCTGACGGCAAAAATATGCGACCCCCAGTTCCTGGCACCATTGCCCGTAACAGTTTCGGCTATGACAATACCGTTTTGGAATTAATGCACAATTATCCTATAGGACGAGACAGTGTAGATTATGCAGGCAAGGTCCTGCGTAACCCTTTGGATAATCAGGATACCACCCTTCTTGCCGATGGAAAGTACCTATACGGGGTGTATTGTGCATCATGCCATGGTGCAAAGGGAAATGGCCAAGGTAAGGTTGGCCTGAAATATGCAGGTGTACCGAATTATAAGGATTCTCGCATTCCCGGTCTTCCCTCAGGGCATATTTATCACGTGATTACCTTGGGTAAGAACAGGATGTGGGGTCTGGGTTCTCAGATTCGTCCCGAGGATCGCTGGAAAATTGTCCTATATGTCAATAAATTAAGAGGTTATCAGGAGCCCTCCTAAGGGGTTCTTGTTTGTTTTTGGTACTAAAACAAGATAAAGAAATGGGTTCTCATCACGCCGTTGAAGTCAAAGAAGAGCGCTTTGCGCCTTCTTCACGTTTGACCAACATTATTCGACTCCTCATCGGAATTGGTATTCTTACCGCTGCCGCTGGGGTCTATACGGACGGTCATCGGTTTTGGGCCAACTACTTGCTCAATAATTGGTTCTTCTTGGGGCTTTCCTTGGCGGGTGTCTTGTTCGTTGCCATACAATCAGTAAGTAATTCCGCTTGGTCTTTGGGATATCGTCGAATTGCAGAGGCCATGGGGTCTTATTTGCCTTGGGCTTTTGCAGGCTTTGTGGTTCTGATGGTTTCGACATCGCTGCATTGGAATCACCTCTACCATTGGGCTCATCACGGCATTGCCGAAGAGTTCTTGGAAGGGGGTCAGCCTAATCCAGAATACGACCCAATTATTGCATTCAAAATTCCTTACCTCAATGTGCCCTTCATGGCGGCGCGGATGGCGGTCTTCTTTGGCTTATGGATTCTTTTGTACCGCGCTATACGTAAACACTCTTTGTTGGAGGATCAGGAGGGAGGCCTTTTGCGTATTCGTCGCATCAAAACTCTCGCCTCCATTTTTTTACCTGTTTTTGCCGTGACTTGGGCCATGAGTACATGGGATCATATCATGTCGATCGATACCCACTGGTACTCCACCATTTTCTGGGTCTATCATTTTGCAGCGGCCTGGGTTGCAGCTCTTTCCTTCATGGCCATCGTGGCGGTTCTTCTCAAGAAGGCAGGCTATCTACCCCATCTGAATGATAACCATTTGCACGATTTGGGCAAGTTCATGTTCGCTTTTTCGATTTTTTGGGCTTACATCTGGGTTTCCCAGTTTCTGCTGATTTATTATGCTAACATTCCCGAGGAAACCATTTATTTCCAGGAGAGGCTGGAACATTTCAAGGTTCCTTTCTTTGTCAATGTGGTAGTAAATTTTGTGTTACCATTCTTACTCCTGATGACCCGCGGTTCCAAGCGTCAGTCCAATTACCTTATGGCTGTGGCCGTTCTGTTGATTGCTGGTAAATACCTAGATCTTTATCTGGGGATTATGCCGGGGACCGTCGGAGGCCATGCTCATTTTGGCTGGATGGAAATCGGTATGTTTGCGGGTTATGCAGGTTTGTTCCTGTGGGTTGTTACCAGAGCCTTGGCCTCGGCTTCGATTATTCAGCACCGTCATCCATATATTAAAGAATACGCATCGCACGAAGTGATGTAAATGATTTGGCAGTGTAAGCCTAAGGATTGGTGCTATATTCGTTCAAAGCTAGCGCCATGACACAACGCCCAGGTGGCCCCCGTAGGTCACCCTCCACTTCATTCACTGCTTCGTCTTCAGCCTCTGAGGGAACATTCAGTACCCCTTGGCGTTCATTGCTGACTCTAATAGGGGTGTTCTTCTTCTGGGGCTTTGTAGCGGCTTCAAACGACATTTTGATTCCGGTTTTCAAGCAAGCGTTGAACTTGGGCCAGGCCCAAAGTCAGATGATTTCTTTCGCCTTTTATGTAGCCTATACTTTGGGCTCTTTGATCTATTTAATGGCGTCTTCGTTGTGGTCGGGACCTCATCACAAAGACCTCATCAGCAGATGGGGTTATTCCAAGGCCTTGGCTTACGGGCTGCTGGTTTCGGCATTGGGGACCTTGTTGTTTATCCCCGCCGCGGATCAGGCGTCTTTCCCTTTGCTGTTGGCGGGCTTAATGGTGGTGGGACTTGGCTTTAGTTTGCAACAAACGGTGGCCAATCCTTTGGTTTTGATGATGGGCCCTGCCTCTGGAGGATCTCAGCGCCTAAGCATGGCGGGAGGTATCAATAATCTAGGAACAACCTTGGGGCCTCTTTTGGTGAGTTACGCCATTTTTGGTCCAATGGGAGCTGAGTCTTCCTCGGCCGGTGGTCCCGCCGAAGCTTTGGACTTGTCCGCTGTCAAAACTCCTTATTTGGTGTTGGGGGCTTTGTTTACGTTGGCGGCCTTGGTTTTTTATTTCAAAGACCTGGGAAGGCCAGGACAATCCAATACGGTGGGGGATCCACAGGAAAGCGAGCGACCTGTGTTCTCATTGCCTCAGGTTTGGGGTGGGATGGTTGCAATATTTTTGTATGTAGGGGTTGAGGTGGCTACGGCTTCGAATTTGCCGGAATATCTACGAGCTGAATTGGATATGCCGATCGAGTCTCTGGCACCGTATGTGGCGTTGTTTTGGGCAAGCCTGATGATCGGACGATGGACGGGAACGGCCGCTATGGTCAAGCAGGGTTTTGGGGGGCTGAGTGTGCAAGTTTCTCAGTGGATCATGCGTTTGATTCTGCCTTCGGCGGCCTTTGGGGTTTTCTTGTTGGTGACGTATTTGGGGGGGCATAGTCCATGGGAATTTGTGACCTACAGCCCGGCCTTGTTGATATTGATTTTAGCCGATGCGTGGAGTAGAGGGAAGGCGGATCGGCAGTTGGCCTTGTATTCGGTTATGGGGATGGTCGCGCTGTTGTACGGTATGTTAGCTCCTCCTGCTACGGGTGTTTACGCCTTGATTGCGGTGGGTTTATGCTGCAGCACCCTATGGCCATGCATTTTTGCCTTGGCCGTCAAAGACATGGGTTCAGCCACCACCAAGGTCTCGTCGGCCCTCATCATGATGATCATGGGCGGAGGATTCGTTTCGGTATTCCAAGGATATTTGGCGGGTATTCCTGCATTGGGTATTCGAGGATCCTTTGTGGTGGGAATACTGTGCTTTGCGTATTTGGCCTATTACGCCTTGGTATTAAGCCGTCGCGGTTCACGAGTCTCCTGAATGCATGGCCATGCATACTAATCTGCAATGGCTTAGAGGGATTGGGGCATTGATGCTCATGCTGTGGATGTCAGGGACGACCTTGGGTCAAATCCCTGCTGACCGGGAGCAAGGTCCACCAGGCATAAACGAGGGCTTGGTTCCCTTGCCGGTGGAGGTCTTGCCCATAGCCGGTGAATTTCGCTGGGAGAAGAATCGAGGACGGAGAGAGGCCGAGATGAATTCGTTGTTGAATGCCAAGGATTCCTCGGACCTTGTCGCCTTGGGATTGTCTGCACCTTGGCAGTGGAGGGAGGCGTATATCTTGGTTATGGACGCTCGTGGTATTCGTATCCGAGCCGGAGGAAATGCCGGTAAATTTTATGCCAATAGAACTTTGCAACAAATTTTGGATGCAGATTCCATACGATCAGCGCAAGGAATTTGGCCAGCCCTGCAAGTTATGGATTTTCCTAGATTTGGGTGGAGGGGAATGCATCTTGATGTGGTTCGCCACTTTTGGAATGTGAATCAAGTACGCAGCTATTTGCAGTGGATGGCTCGCTACAAATTCAATGTTCTGCACTTGCATCTCACCGACGACCAAGGTTGGCGTTTGGAAGTCCCGGCTTTGTCGGGATTGACGAGTGTATCTGCTTGGCGATCAGCGACTTTGATGGGTAGGCCGGACGCCGTAAATGACTCTTTGCGGTACCGCAAAGAAATACATGGTGGATATTATCGCTCCCAGGATATTAGGGATTTGGTGCAGTACGCTGATTCCTTGCATATCCGCATTGTTCCGGAAATCGAAATGCCGGGTCATGCCAGGGCAGCCCTTGCCGCTTATCCGAATCTTTCATGCAGAGGAGATTCTTTGCCGGTTCCGGGTTATTGGGGGGTATTTGATGATGTTTTTTGTGCTGGCAACGAGGCGACCTTTGATTTTTTGAAAAAGGTCCTTGATCATGTGTGTACGTTGTTCCCTGATTCTATGATTCATTTGGGGGGAGACGAGTGCCCTAAGGCACGTTGGGAACAATGTTCTAGGTGCAGGGAGCGGATGCGTTCGTTGAAAACCGAAGACCCCCATATGTTACAGTCTTGGTTTATGTCCAGAATGATTCGCTATTTGGGCAGCAAAGGCAAATCGGTGATCGGTTGGGATGAGATCCTGGAAGGCGGGTTACCTGAGGGAGCTGCCGTGATGAGTTGGCGGGGTACCGACGGCGGCAAAGCTGCATCCCGGGCAGGCCATGCGGTGGTGATGAGTCCGGGTCAGCCCTGCTATTTCGATCATTATCAACATGACCCTAAGCTTGAGCCCATAGCCATCGGGGGCATGAATCGGCTGGAAGATGTTTATGCCTACGATCCATTGCCTGCTGATTTGGAACCCGAGGCCGCCCGCTGGATCCTGGGAGCACAAGGGAACGTTTGGTCAGAATACTTGTATTCCTGGGACAAGGTGGAGTACAGGGTCTTGCCGAGAATGTGCGCTTTGTCCGAGGTCTTGTGGTCTCGTCCGAGAAACGTGGCCGATGGAAATCCTAAGATTCCATTTTCCCAACAATTTGCAGATTTCCAGAGGCGTCTGAGGCCCCATTCCAAGTGGATGCACGAGGATGGATTGCATTATGCGCCCTTCGGATGGCAACCCCTGCATTCGCCTTTGCCGGTATCGGATCCAGAATTCCATTAAATCATCATAGGTTATGAAGCGAAGAGCATTTCTCAAAGCCCAAGGTCTCGGGTTACTTGCGGCCTTGGTGGGTTTGTCAGGCTTGAAGAGGGTCGCTGCAGCATCGAGTCGCGAAACCATAAGCGCTATGCCTGCCAACTCCAAAAGGGCTGAGTCCGGGGTTTCCATGAAGCCCGTGGTCCTATCGACCTGGGATTACGGTCTGCGAACCAATGCAGAGGCATGGAAAATCCTTCAGGCCAATGGATTGGCCTTGGATGCGGTGATTGCCGGAGCGGAACTCTCGGAATTGGATGCCGATAATCAGTATGTGGGTTTGGGTGGTTTTCCGGATCGGGACGGTCGTGTTACTTTGGACGCTTCGGTAATGGATCATGGTTATAACATGGGTAGTGTGGCAGGCCTTGAGAATATGCCCAGAGCAGCGGCTTTGGCAAGGATGGTTATGGAGCGTACACCGCATACCATGCTGGTCGGGGACGGTGCTCTGCAATACGCGATGGAGCAGGGCTTTGAAACCATGAATTTATTAACCCCTGCTTCTGAAGCGGCCTGGCGCCAATGGCTAGAGACCTCCGATTATGTTCCAGGGGTGAATGTCGAGAACAGCCCCATGCCCACGGTGAATCCCGACAACCACGATACCATGGGTTTGGTTGCATTGGATACGGAGGGTAGGCTGGCGGGCGTATGCACCACCAGCGGTATGGCTTACAAAATGCACGGTCGGGTGGGGGATACCCCCATTATCGGTTCCGGATTGTATGTGGATCCGGAAGTCGGAGCCGTCACTGCTACAGGCCATGGCGAAGAGATCGTACGGGCAGGTGGAAGCCTGCTGGTCATCGAAGGGATGCGTCAGGGTTTATCCCCTGAAGAAGCCTGCCGCAAGGTGGCTCAGCGCGTCTTGATGCAATTGAAGTATCGGGGCAAAGACCCTTCCAAATACCAGGCTTGCTTCCTGGCATTGGACAAGCAAGGCCAATACGGGGCCTGCGCTATGCAACCTGGTTTCACTTATGCGGTCCAAGACATCGAACAGGGAAACAGACTTGTACAAGCCCCTTATGTCTGGTCCAAGCCTTGATTCAGTCTGCTTTGAACTGGCTTGCTTTGGTGAGGAGGCCGTAGCCTTGGGATGTGATCGGGGCGTTGCTCGTTTGGAATTGTGTTCTCATCGCGAGCAGGATGGACTGACTCCGGAGGATAGGATGGTCGAAGTGGCCTTAAGCCTTCGCCGCAAAGGCATGACTCGCCTCATGCTGATGTTACGTCCGGATGCCTTGGATACCGATTTGTCCGATGATCGTATCCGGAAAATTCAAGAGAGCATCAAGAGATATCGTAACACCGAGGCGGATGGTTTTGTGATTGGTTTGGCCACGGAAGATCTCGAACTACCCTTGGAACTCCTGGCGGATTTAAGGGCCCTGGCCCCAGCCAAGGAATGGGTCTTTCATCGTTTGATTGACCAATTACCGGATCCTTTGTCGGCGATGAGGGAATTGCAAAGTTGGGGGTTCTGCAGAGTACTGAGCTCGGGGGGGCAGCCCACGGCAATGCAGGGATGGAGCAACTTGATGCGGTGGCAGGCCGCTCTGCCCCGACTTGAGCTGATGGCAGGGGGAGGCCTCAGGGCGACTCATGTAATGGAACTCCAACGCCGTCATCCACAAAGAAATCTGTGGCCCAGGGGCGGTGTGCATAGTTCCTGTCTGCCGGAATCTTCGGACCTGCTGAATCCTGCTTTGACAGTCAGTCCGGAGGATTTGGATGAATTAGTGGCCTTATGTTGGGGAAAGTGAGTCTTGGCTGATTGTTATTCGTGTATTTTTACAAAAAATCCCATGCGCCTCCTCCTATTCCTCCTGATTGGGTTAATATCTCTGGAGAGGGGGCATGCCCAAACCTTCAAAGGCAAAGGAATCCGAATACAAATCTCCGAAATTCCAAGACCCAAGGCTCCAGCCGATATACAAATTCAGGAACTGAGATTCCAAGAGAATACAGCGAATACTAACCAGATGCTGGATGCCGAGGAAACCGCGCA
>SYHX01000012.1 GCA_005799025.1 Bacteroidota bacterium
CAAACAGAGAGCACCTCGGCGCTTTGGACTTTTAATTTCAGCAATTTGGCGGGTATGACCATCCAAAACGATACCAACGGCGGAGCCCGTTGGAAAGTCGTTTCCGCCCTCGAACCCAATCTTAGCAATTTTGGTACGACGTTGAATTCTTTTTCCGGGGCTCCCTTTGCGATGATCAATTCGGATTCATTTAACAATGATACCCAAGACGATTATCTGACCCTCAAAGTTGGAACAAGTTTGGTGGGGCAATCCGGCGTACAATTGAGTTTCAGGCAGTATTTCCGTCGTTTTCAAGAGGATCATGTTGTTGAAATCAGTACCGATTCCATTACTTGGACAGAAATATACAATTCAAGCAATGTTATCCCCGTCAACACCACCATAAACAACACCACCTTGGTCCGTTCCAATATTTCGGCCATCGCCGGGAATCAACCAAATTTGTGGGTTCGTTTTCACTATGTAGGTGCATGGGATTGGTTCTGGGCCATTGACGATATTGAGGTCTCCTCTTTACCTACCAACGATCTTGTGTTGGAAGATTATGACATCATCCCCAAAATTGGACTGTGTTACAATGCCCAAATGGCCATCCCTCATTTGCAGGATTCCTTGATTTTTTCGGCTGCTATCCAGAATTTTGGTCAGAATACCCAGCCAAATTCCAGGTTGAATGCAAGGGTTATCGGCGCATCGCCATTGTACAACCAGAGTTCACCCGGCCAAAGCATGCCTTCCAATACCAGGGATACGGTTGAGGTCCGTCCATATTTTAACCTTGCTGGCTTGACCACAGGAAATTATACCCTACGCATGGAGGTTTTGGCGGATTCAGCAGATGGCTCTCCGGCAGACAATGTGGATACGACCTTGTTGCTGGTCACCAATGACAGGGTCTCTCCATTTTATCCGGCTTCAACGGTTTTGGGATCCATCGGCACCTCCAGTTTTACCGACGAGGAAGATGGCGTCATTGTCACTTCTCTTATCAACCTTACCAGCTCGGATACCGTTACCGGTGTGCGCGTTTACCTCCGATCCAACTCAGTTGCTGGCGGGGTATTGGCGGTTAGTATTCGGGACACCCTTGGTCTGGCCTCATCGCCTACCATACAATTTCCAATTATCGTAGAATCTGACCTAGTGACCTTGACGACCGCGGATATCAGCCGCGGATACATTGACGTGCCTATTCCGGCAATTTTGGCAGGCACTCCTCAGGACAGGGTCCTAGCTGCAGGTCCTTATTACGCTGGGGCGCAACTTTTCTCCAATACGGGGAACAACCACATTAGGATTCCTGATGATTTGAGCAATGAGGCTTTCATGCCAAACTACACCTCCCTTGTTTACCTTCCAGTTGACGGTGATTGGTATACCAACGGTACAGCAATGGGTCTTGCCGCAATATTTGGGAATCCGTCGGCTACCTCGGTTCAGGTCCTGGAGGCGAATAGCGCCAAAGTGTATCCGAATCCTTTCGTCAACGAAGTCCACTGGAGTCTGGATCTGAAGCATACCGCAGAGCTGTTCGCCCGTTGTTATGATTTACAGGGCCGCTTGCTTGCCGAGGGACCCAAGGTCCATGCCGAACAGGGAATCTTCAATCATTCCGCCTCTTTCGGGGAATTGCCCATGGCCGTTTACCGCGTGGAGATTTGGTCCGAACAAGGGCCAATCGCTTCAAGGCTCATGGTGAAGGCCAAATAATTGTTTGTACATTTCATCCACTCCAACAACTTAACTATTTTATTTTTTCACAATGAACAAGTTTATTTCATTATCGATCCTGCTAACTGCGTGCTTGGCCATAGGTTCGGCACACGCTCAGCAGGCCAAAGTGCAACGCCCAATGCAGGCCATCAAACAGTTGGAACTAGGCGCGGTCTATGACGCAAATTCCTTAAACAATTCTGGATCTCCGTCACTTAACGGCGGTAACACCTCTTTTCAAACGGAGGCCGTGAATATTTGGTCGGATAACTTTGGGTCAAATCCCAACACGACCGGTTGGACCAATTATGGTTTTCGCGGAATTAATACAGGCCCAACACCCGACACGGCCGGTATTTGGGAATATCGTGGTTTGTCTACCCTGCCAGCCAGCGGGACAGGCTCGAGGGGGGCATATGCCGCCGGAACCCAAGCAATTCAATCTCCAACCCGTACCAACGGTTTCATGATTTTTGATTCCGATTGGTTGGATAATAACGGCTCACCGACCGGAACAGGCATGTGGGCATCTCCCCATAGGGGCATGTTGATTACCCCAGCAATTGATTTAAGCGCTTATGATTATGTGAATCTTTCGTTTTATCAGTATTATCGCCGTTTCGGCGGCCCGGGTGGATTACAATCTGCTACAGGAACCTATCTGTTGTTTTCCAAGAATAACGGGCTTACCTGGTCCGATACCCTTGCCCTCAACAGCGGTATTGCAGTGAATTCCTCTACCCCTAATAATAATTTTCAGCGTGTGAATATCTCCTCATATGTGGGTGGTGAGGATAGTGTTAAGATTGCTTTTTTGTTCAACGGGGATTACTATTTCTGGATGGTCGATGACATTGCGGTGGAGCAAGCTCCTCGCGTGGATATGAGCATTACGGATACGAAGTTCTTGCCGGATACCTCAAGGAATAGGGTCATTGAATACGGTATTATCCCTGATTCGAACAAGACATTTTTGTATTTTCAAGCGAGGGTAAGAAATATTGGAACAACGGTACGAAACAATGTACAATTGCAAGTTTCGGTCATAGACACCACAGCTCCTAATACGCCACTGTTCACAGGGACCTCTCTGGCCCTCCCTGCATTAGACCCCTTTGCGGATACCTTGTTAACCATCAGTACGGCCTACACGCCTACCCTTTATAAATTCACCAGGGTGAATTACAGTTTATCTTTTGATTCGGTTAGTCTGGATTCTACAGCCAACAATACAGCGTCCAGACAGTTTGAGCTCACCGATTCCTTGATGTCGGTAAGTGTAAGTAGGCCTCCAACCTCTTTAATTTTTGGGACAAGGAACTTTACAGGAAATCCTCCTTCGGTTTTTGACCTCAAAGTTGCCAATATTTGTGAATTGGTGAATACGGATACTGTAACATCCGCCACGGCACTGATGGCAACAGGAACCAACGGTTCACAAGCAGGGGGCTTGATTTTCTTCACTTTAGAGACATCCGATGCAACCACAGGTCTTCCCGGCGGTCAAGCTGCAGTTGTTTTGGAAACCGATCTGTATACGTTGACTTCAATTGATGTTTCTAGAGGCCGCGTGACGATTCCTTTCCCAGCAACTCTTGGGGGCTCACCTCAGGAGCGTATTGTGCAGCCGGGTGATTATTGGTTGGTAGCCCATTTGTTTTCAAACAATGGCGCAAATCATGTTTCATTATTAGATGATCAGACCGTGACCATGCCTTGGTTTGCTTCAGTCTTGTACAGGTCAACGGACTGGTTTAATAATGGAAATGCTATCCGTAACAGCTTGAACTTTGGTCGTGTGCCTCGCGTTCCCGGGGCCTCGATTGCGGAACTCAACGAGTTTGTGGCAATCGCTTATCCTAACCCTACTTCTGACCTACTGAACATTAAGTTAAGTGCGGCACGTGATTTGGGTAAAGTTAAAACTTCCCTCTTCGATATGACGGGTCGTCTGGTTCGTAGCGAGGTTGCTGAATCAAACGGGCAGTCCGCTCGGTACACTTTGGACCTTACTTCGGTTCCAAACGGAACTTATTATTTGGATGTTCTATCGGTTGCAGGTTCCAAGAGGCAGCGTGTGATTGTTCGCCATTAATTGGCATATCTTCTTCACGATCAGAAAAGTCGCTCCTCCACAGGAGCGACTTTTTTTATGACCGAAAGCAGTTAAGGGCTTCGAGCCCCGCCCTTCTTCAATTTATGCCCTGTTCCCTTAAATTAGCCTAGTGAAAGTTTTCAAAGATTTCGATTTCAAGGCACACAATACCTTTGGCTTGGAGGTGCGGACCAAATATTGGTTGGAGGTTGCTGACGAAGACGACTTGCCAAGAGCTATAGAAACCGCTGATGAATTGAGTGGTGGACAATTTATGTTTTTGGGAGGTGGGAGTAATTTGCTGTTTTGTGGCAACTACCCAGGGGCGTTGATTCGCTTGGCTTTTGGGGGTATTCAGCATTCTGTTCAGGACCATGGCGAAATTCTGGTAGAGGCAGGGGCGGGGGTTTCATGGCATGAATTGGTCCGTTATACGGTGGAGATGGGATGGTGGGGATTGGAGAATTTAGCCTTGATTCCCGGTTCGGTTGGGGCAGCACCTATTCAGAACATTGGCGCTTACGGGGTGGAGCAAGGGAATGTTTTTGATTCGCTTAGGGGGGTTCCCTTGAACGGACCACCCAGCGAGTACATGAAAGATCAATGCGATTTTGCTTACCGAAATTCGGTGTTTAAACAACAGATGAAAGGAAGGATGGTGATTACCCGGGTCCGTTATCGTTTGAATACCGAGCCTCATCCTCAGCTTGCCTACAAGGAATTGAAAGAATATTTTGACCCTAAAGGCCACGATCACGGTTATGACCTGAAGCCGGTTCAAATTGCGGATAAAGTTGCAGAGATCAGGCGAGCCAAATTACCGGATCCAGCTGTGTTAGGAAATGCAGGAAGTTTCTTCAAGAATCCTGTGCTGCAAGGAGATACGGCGGATGCTTTTAGAACGAATTTTCCAAATGCCCCTCTTTTTGAAGTACAAGGGAGCGATCGGCAATGGAAAGTTTCTGCGGCCTGGCTCATTGAACAATGTGGATGGAAAGGCCACCGGAGGGGAGCTATAGGGGTATCTCCTGGGCATGCCTTGGTTTTGGTGCATTACGGAGGAGGTCAGGGGCAAGACCTATGGATGCTTGCGCAAGACATCATGCGCTCGGTTCACGATGAATTTGGTGTGGTCTTGGAGCCTGAGGTCAATATCGTCAACCCCTAATCGCTTACCAAGACAGACCTTCACGGTCAATGGTGACGGTCCATCCGAGGGGTAAGGGATTGTTCACGGGGCCATGGCCAAAGGATAGGCCGGCAATGCAGGGAATACCCAAGGACTGGGTTCGTTCGACAGCGATGGAAGCTGGCTCTTTGCCGAAGGGAATCGTGTTGTCGCGCATTTCTGTAAAATTGCCGATTAAGATGGCTTTGAGCCTGTTCAAATAGCCACTGCGTTGCAAGGCTAACCACATGCGGTCCAGGTGGTAGAGGTATTCGTCCAGGTCTTCCACGAATAGAATCGCGTCCTGGGAGTCGGGGAGCGAAGAGGAGCCCATGAGACTATAAAGCACAGACAGATTACCGCCAATGAGTTTGCCTTGGAGTGGCCATATAGCTGAAGCGGAATGCTTGGATAGGATTTTGGGTTCAAAAGGATAAATGGTCCGCGGTGGGTCGTTTGGGTTACGGTCAATCAGGCCACCTTCCATGATTTGGAGAGTATGCTCCCAATTCAGGTTAGCCCGTCCAAGTTCGGAATTGGGACTTTCCATGTCCAAGGCCGAATTGAATTGAAAGGGCATAGGGCCGTGGAGCGCCACAACACCGGTAATGGCATGCGCATGGTTGAGGATGGCAGTGGCATCGCTGTAACCGCATAACCACTTGGGGTTTTCTTGCAGAACCTTCCATTCCACGCGATCCAGAAGCCGAGCCGCACCGTAACCGCCTCGAGCAAAAAATATAGCCCGTATTTCCGGATTGCTCAAAGCTTCTTGCAAATCACGCGTACGCAACGCATCGCTTCCGCCAAATTGGTGATCCCTGACCCCAATGCTTGCACCGTATAACACCTGATATCCACGACAGTGCATCCATTCAGCCCAAGGCTGTAATGCTGCATGGTCAATTGCCCTGGATGGGGCGATGACGATGATTTGGTCACCGGTACGGAGGGGAGGTGGCAGGACGACAGGAGGGAGGCTGTCCATCACGGAGTTTGCTGCCGTTGGAGCAGGCATTCATGGAGCAGGATGCCAGCCGCTACCGAAACATTGAGGGAACCAATTCCGGAAGCTCTGGCCGGCATGGGAATTCGTAACAATGCATCACATCTCCGCAATGTTTCGGGGCTCAGCCCATGGTCCTCAGCGCCCATCACCAATGCCAATGGTCCAGACAAATCTTGATCGCGGCAAGAATCCTTGCCTTTCTCGCTTGCGCCCAGGATGGTGAAGCCGCTATTCGAGAGGTATTTCAAGGCATTCTGCAGGGCCAAGGTTCTGCATACGGGAATTAATTCCAAGGCACCAGCGCTGGCTTTGATGCCATCAGGGGTCACCTGGGCATTATCTAGGCCGGGGATTAGCAAGGCATCGGCGCCCAGGCACCATGCAGATCGGGCAAGGGCCCCCAAATTTCGAACATCCGTGACCCCGTCGGTCACCACCAACAAGGGGTTAATCCCTTGCTCAAAGACCGAGGGAACCCAATCTTCGATTCGGAGGTAATGGATGGGCGCGGCCTGGGCAACAATACCTTGATGAAGCCCAGGGGTGAGTTGTTGTAATTTCTCGGGCGGTACCTCTTGGACAGGAATACCCCTTTGTCTCGCTTCTTGGAGAAGGTTCAGGACATTCGGGTCTCTTTTGCCACGTTGTATCCATATCCGGTTAATATCCTGCCCG
The DNA here is from genome assembly GCA_005799025.1 of Bacteroidota bacterium. GTDB lineage: Bacteria > Bacteroidota > Bacteroidia > UBA7662 > UBA7662 > SYHX01. The sequence goes on from SYHX01000012.1 coordinate 6,664, forward strand.
GAGTCTAGCAAGACTTCGACAGCATGTACCCCGGGACGAATATCCGGGTAGGACTTGGCCGGACCGGAACGACCGCGGAAACCTCGCCCTGAATTCATAATCAATTAGGACCCGACGGCGTCTAGGCGTTTTTGGAAGGTATCGGCCAATTTGGGTTGTTTAAATTGACGAGATAGCCGAACCATTTCGCCCATTACGGCTTTGGCGGCTTGCTCATCGCGCTCGTAGAACGCGCGTTGCTTCCCGCGCAATGACCCGAAATATTGTGCTTCGGATTCGTAGGTGTTAAAGAACTGTTTCGCGAGGCGATTGGCTTTCTTGGGAGCCCCGGCACGGTGGTAGAACTCTACAAGTTGATAATTGTAGGGGAGATAGGTTATCTTGGAATGAGGCATTTCACGATCGCACAAATCCATAATTTTGATGGCGTCCTTGTTGCGACCGAGTTGCAGGAGATTCTCTACCAAGCGCATGCAATTACTTCGCAAATTGATGGTCATGCGGTTGGTTTCAGGATCAATGTAAATCTCTTCTTTCATGCGGCCCCAACGAAACTTTTCGAGCATGTTCTTCAACATGATATCAGTGGCGACCTGGGATGGCAAGCCTTGGGAAGCAGGTACCTTGTTGGGTGTCAAACGGTACACCAAACCTTCGAGCCGGAAATAATCTTCAAGACCAAGGTATTGTTCTGAGCCCATGGAGACCGTCCAGCAAACGGGTCTTTTCCAATTGTTCTGTGCGAGCAAATCCATGATGATCAAATCATTTTTCATTAGACCATTGCGCGCAAAAGTCCAGGTAATTTGGGCCGGGGTACGAACAGAATCTGCAAGAGTAACAGCGCTTTGAGCGAGAGCATTCGCAAAATCTACGGGAAGAGCGAAATTCTGTGTTGGTAAATAGTTAATCAGGGTCTTGCTTTGTGTGGGAAGCTTGGCAGAATTGTCGTCGCTACCCATGAAATCCACTAATTGCCTCAGATCATAGAACCCTTCCATTTTGCGGTCGAAGAAAGGAATATAATCGCGGGTCCCCATGACAATTTTGTCCTGGGCGATGCTCAAAGGAATGGCTTCGCTTTGGTTGATGCTGCGACGCAAATGATCGATGTACCAATCGGTTCCTAGCAAGCTGAGGTTGACCACCCGCACATCGGAACGAATCCCTTCCACTTCCTGGGCATACCATAACGGGTAAGTGTCGTTATCCCCCATGGTGAACAGGATTGCATTGGGAGGACAGGATTCAAGGTAATTCACCGCAATATCTCTGGCCGCGTATTTGCCGGAGCGGTCATGATCGTCCCAATTTTGGGCGCCCATCAGGGCCGGAACGCCCAAGGTGAGGAGTACGGACAGGGACACCGCAAGGCCTTTGGCAAGACGTGTTGCGAACAATTCATACAGGGCCATGACCCCAAGTCCGATCCAAATCGCAAAGGCATAGAAGGAGCCCACATAGGCGTAATCCCTTTCGCGGGGTTGGAGAGGTTCAAAGTTCAAGTAAATGACGATGGCAATCCCCGTAAGCAGGAAGAGGAGAAAGACGGTCCAGGCATCTCCTTTGGCTTTCTTGAAATGAAACCATAGACCTAGAAGCCCGAGAATCAAAGGCAACGCGTAATAGGTGTTACGAGCTCTATTTCCTTTGCGGTGAGCGGGTAGTTTGGCAGAGGGACCTACACGGGATTCATCCACTGCATCAATACCGCTAATCCAATTTCCTTTCTCATAATCATTGCCTTGGCCTTGGATGTCGTTTTGACGGCCCACGAAATTCCACAGGAAATAACGCATATACATATGCCCCAGCTGGTAGCTAAAGAGGAAATTCATGTTATCCGAGAAGCGAGGCTTTTCGCTATCGCGCAAATCCAACCATGATTTGTAGAAATCAATATGACGTTGCTGGGTGCCTGCACGCTTGTACGCCCTAGGCAAGAAAGTGTTATGGGTGGAGTCGTAAATAGGGATAATATCCCGACCAGCTTCTACATAATTGTCTTGACTTTTGCGGTATTTCATGGGACCTTCTTTCTGGTCAACTACTTCCGCAGTGAAATAGGGACCAGTAAAAAGGGGCCGGTCTCCGTATTGTTCACGGTTGATGTACGACATCAACGTGAAGATGTCAGAAGGCTTGTTCATGTTGATGGAAGGATTCGAATGCGAACGAATCACAATCATGCTGTACGAAGAATATCCTATGATAATGAAGGCAGTACCCAACAAAATCTGGTTCAAGACTACCAATTGACGGTCTTGCTGGGTGTGCCAAAGCCCCCATCCTATTCCACCCACAAAGAGGATAGCGAAGACCCAGTTTCCCATCCCGAATGGTAGACCCATGTTGTTGACCATCATTAGTTCGAATTTGGAAGCGAGCCACGGTAATCCTGGGATGATGCCGTATTGCACCAAGGCAAGAACGCCCACAGATACCAGGAGGCTGACGATGACGCCTTGGACACTCGGTTGGTATTTGCGTAAGTACACCACCAAGCAAATGGCTGGAATCGCAAGCAGATTCAGCAGGTGTACGCCAATGGAGAGCCCCATGAGGTACGCAATCAAAATAAGCCAACGATCTGCGAACGGCTCGTCCGCAATCCGTTCCCATTTGAGGATGGCCCAGAAAACAACGGCCGTGAAGAAGGAGGAAAACGCATAAACCTCGCCTTCTACCGCCGAAAACCAAAAGGAATCCGAGAAGGTATAGGCCAAAGCACCCACCATTCCCGATCCCATCAAAAGCCACATCGAAGGGCCACTCACTTGTTCACCATCTTTCTCCATGATTTTGCGCCCTAGGGCGGTAATGGTCCAGAACAGGAAGAGGATGGTGAAGGCGGAGGTTATTCCGCTCAAAAAATTGACCGACCAAGCCACATTTTCAGGGCTCCCTGCTAACAAAGTAAAAATCCTTCCGGTTAGCATAAAGAACGGCGCCCCCGGAGGGTGCATGATTTGCAATTTGTAACATGCCGAGATAAATTCTCCGCAGTCCCAAAAGGAGGTGGTTGGTTCAAGGGTCAGGGTGTAAACCGCAGTGGCCACGGCAAAAACCAGCCATCCGAATACGTTGTTGATTTTCTGATAGTTCATTATAATCAATTATGGCCCGAAAATAGGCATAAATACCTCAAATCGGGCTATATTTGCCGCTCAGTTGAGTGCTGGGGCGCTATTTAAGGCGGTTTCGGTAATCGACAACAAGTCACCGATTTTTGTTATGCACTTTCTTTGGCCGATGGTGTAATTGGCAACACGTCTGATTTTGGTTCAGAAGAGTCTAGGTTCGAGACCTAGTCGGCCAACCAAACAAAAAGGGCTGCCCAGAGGCAGCCCTTTTTGTTTGGAATCCAAGACTTGAATGCTATCCTAGTAACGGTACATCTCCGTTTTGAAAGGCCCATTGAGGCCAACGCCGATATATTCAGCTTGCTCTTGGTTCAGCACCTCAAGTTCAGCGCCAACTTTGGACAAATGCAAGGCAGCCACTTTTTCGTCGAGGTGTTTGGGCAATACATAAACTTGGTTGGTGTACTGGCCTTCGTTTTTCCACAACTCAATTTGAGCCAAGGTTTGGTTGGTGAATGAATTGGACATCACGAAGCTAGGGTGGCCCATGGCGCATCCTAGATTCACCAAACGGCCTTCGGCAAGAATGATAATTTCACGACCCTCAATTTCATAAACATCCACCTGTGGCTTGACCACATACTTGGTATGACCGAAGTTCTTGTTCAACCAGGCCATATCGATTTCGTTGTCAAAATGTCCGATGTTGCAAACGATAGTTTTGTCTTTCATACGACTGAAATGCTTCTCGCTCACGATGTTACAATTCCCTGTGGCCGTGACGACGATATCCACTTGGTCGATGACCGAGTCGAGCCTTTTGACCATGTAGCCATCCATAGCGGCTTGCAAGGCGCAAATGGGATCGATTTCGGTCACAATAACTCTGGCACCCGATCCACGTAGACTTTCGGCGGTTCCTTTACCGACATCGCCGTAACCGCAAACCACCGCAACTTTGCCAGCCATCATGATATCTGTGGCGCGACGGATGGCGTCTACTGCGGATTCACGGCAACCGTATTTATTGTCAAATTTGGATTTGGTGACGGAGTCATTAACGTTGATTGCAGGAACGGGCAGGGTTCCTTTGCGCATGCGTTGGTACAAGCGAGCCACCCCGGTCGTGGTTTCTTCGGAGATTCCTTTGACCTCGGCGGCAATTTCGGGATAGCGATCGAGGACTACGTTGGTGAGGTCACCGCCATCGTCCAAAATCATGTTCAGGGGTTGCCCCCCCTCAAAAGCGTGAAGGGTTTGTTCGATGCACCATTCGTATTCTTCTTCGGTCATCCCTTTCCATGCATAGACCGGGATACCCGAAGCAGCAATTGCCGCAGCGGCGTGGTCTTGGGTCGAAAAGATATTGCAGGAGGACCAGCTCACCTCCGCGCCCAATGCCTTGAGGGTTTCGATTAGTACGGCAGTTTGGATGGTCATGTGAAGGCAACCGGCAATACGAGCGCCTTTGAGGGGTTGTTGTGGGCCGTATTCTTCACGAATAGCCATCAAACCAGGCATTTCGGCCTCGGCTAGGCGAATTTCCTTACGACCCCATTCGGCTAGCTTGATGTCTTTGACTTGGTAATTATTAAGTGCAGTTTCCATTGAAGGTGAGATATTTAAGGTTTGGGGCGCAAATATAAGCGATGACGGTGGATTCAGGGGTTAATTTTGCAAAACCAAGGAATAACGGAATCGAATCCCTTGCATGGAATCCTTACCTAATTATTAAACAAAATTTATGCCTTATCCTGAATTTATGGTGGCGCCCATGCGCCGTGAGTTAACTGACCTTGGCTTCGAAGAGCTCAAAACCCCCGAAGACGTTCAGTCTTTCGTGAGTCGCAAAGATGAGCTTGCCCTTGTGGTTGTGAATTCTGTCTGCGGTTGTGCAGCTTCCAATGCGCGCCCTGGTGTTCGCAAAGCTTTAGAGCATCCCCAAGCTCCTGCCGCCAAGGTCACGGTCTTTGCTGGAATGGATACTGATGCTGTTGATGAAATGCGAACCCATTTCTTGCCTTACCCACCGTCGTCCCCTTGTATTGCCCTCTTCAAAGGGGGCCAGATGGTGCATCTCATCGAACGCAACGGGATCGAAGGCCAAAGCGCTGATCAGATCGCGGCTCATTTGTCAACTTTGTTCGAAGAGGTCGCTTAAGTCACCTCTAACCGCCTGGTTCCAACCATCCCTGCGTTGGATTGCCTTATTTGGCGGGGATTTCGTATTTCTCGCTGAATTTGCGGTACAAGGCCTTTTGCTTGTCGTCCAAATTGACCCGCCTACCGTCCACGAAGGCGTGGGTTGGGCGGTTACCCCTCATATCCATGGCGTCTCCCTCAGACAGGAAAAGGGTTGCGCTTTTGCCTTCTTCTATGCTTCCGTAGCGATCGTCAATACCCAGAATTTTGGCAGCATCCAAGGTCAGTGCTTGCAAGGCCCGCAGAGAGTCTAGGCCGAACCCGACGGCATGTCCGGCTTGATAAGGCAGGTTTCGTTGGTTCCAAGCTCCATCCATGCTGTAGCAGAAGCGCACCCCTGCTTTGGCAAGTTCAGCAGGAAGGGTGTATGCAGCATAAACCGGGTCGCCATCGCGGTTGGGTAAGCGATGAACCTTTCCTAACACCAAATCAATTTTTTCTTTGGCAAGCCAATCTAGCAAGAGATCGGCTTCTTCTGCACCGACCAATATCGGCTTGAGGCCCCATGCCTTGAAGAATTCCACGGCAGCGATCATGCCTTTGGCTTCAGAGACCCGAACAAAGACTTTGGTACCTCCGTTCCACAGCCCGGCAGCTGCAGCTAATTTGAGGTTCACCGGGCGGGCTTTGGCCTGGGTTGTGCTGGGGTTTGCACGTTGGTAATCGCGGGCTTCGTTCAGGTATTGGCGAAGTTGATCCAAAGTCTGCTGCCTGGATTTTTCTTGTTCTTCGATGGGGGGAGCTTGCTTGCCGGTTTGGTTGGTCATGGAAGGCCAATTGAAAAAGAGCCCATCCTGGGGCTTAACGCAAGCGTCTTCCCAATTCCAGGCATCAAGTTGCACTACGGCGGAGCGACCGGAAATCAGCCCTCCTTCCGGAGCGATTTGGGCGATCAGGACCCCGTGATTTCGGATGGTGGGCACAATTCTTGAGTCAGTATTATAGGCGATGAGCGCATGGACTTGGGGGTTAAGGCTTCCCGACTCGGTGTGATCACGGGTAGCGCGTACTGCTTCGATTTCGTATAAACCTAGTAGCGTATGGGGCGCAATAAAGCCGGGATACAAATGCTGCCCAGCAGCGTTGATGATTTCTGAATTGCTTGCATCCAGCCGAATTTCGGACCCGTTACCCACGTAATGAATGCGCCCGTTACTGAACCCAACCCAACCGGTATACGGCGCCTTTATTCCATCATGAATAGTGGCCCCTGTAATCCAAATTGCTTTGGACTGGGCTTTGCCTGGAGAAGGATTGGATTGGGCTTGCAACTCTGTAACACCGATAACATGAATTGCCAAGAGGAGGGAAAAAGATAAGATTTTTTTGAATATTGAAATTTTCATAACATCTTTTTTGAAATTCATTCAGCTTTTGAGTGGGCGTTAATTCTAGGCTTCAGGGTTCATCCAATGAAGAATGCGCTCCTTCACTTGCGTGGCCGTTAGACCGAAGTGTTCAGCTAAATCCGGGCCTGGGGCCGAGTAACCAAAGCAATCTACTCCGATGTTCAGGCCGTGTCTGCCGGTGAATTTGGACCACCCTGTGGTGACTCCTGCCTCCACCGATACTCTGAGTGCATGATCCGGACCCATGATGCTGGCGTAATAGGCTTCATCTTGTAACTCAAGACATTCCCAACAGGGTAACGAGAAAACTAAGATTTCCCGTCGCTTACCCGCTTGTTCAGAGGCATGAATCGCTTGGGCTGCTTGAATTAAAATATGGACTTCGGAGCCGGAGGCATAACCGTAAAGCGGCGCCAGCCCTGAGGAGTCCGATGGGATGTGCCAAGCCAAATAAGCACCGCGCGATACCTTTTCGTCAAGCGTTTGGACGTCGGTATCGGTGCATTCGAGGGTGGGAACATTTTGACGCGTTAGGGCCAGAACCACTGGTTGATGCGTTTGAGAAGCCCAAATCCGTAAGCAGGCTTGGGTTTCACGGGCATCGGCTGGCCGCATCACCCACAAATCCGGGATTAACCGCAACGACATCACGTGCTCGATTGATTGATGGGTTGGCCCATCCTCGCCCAGGAAAATGGAATCGTGGGTGAATACGTGTAGGACTGGAATTTTCTGGATAGCACTCATCCGTATGGCATTGCGCATGTAATCCGAAAAGGTCAAAAAAGTGGCACCGAATGCTTTGGCATCCGGCGAATACAAAGCAATTCCGTTCAAGATGGCGGCCATTGGGAATTCTCGAACTCCAAAAGCTAGGTTTCTGCCCCTGCGATGATTCGCCGTAAATTCACCTACCGTTTTGGCAAAGGCACCCGTATTGTTGGAGGGCTCTAGATCCGCCGAACCTCCGGTGAGACCTGGGACGGTACGACCCATTTGTTCTAAGGCCTGTCCAAAGGCAACCCTTGTGGCCAACATCTGTTGGTTGGTGTAGGTAGGCCAGTCATTGAATCCTAGCCGGGCTCCCTGCGCAGCTTGCAGGGTATTGTCAAAAAGGGATGCTTCAGCCTGCGAGTTGAAGGTGTTCAGAATACGATTGAAATACGGGTACAGCTCCTCAGCCACCGTAAAACTGGCTTGAGGGTTCAGGCCGAGAGCTTGTTTGGTCGCAGCAATTTCTTCCACAGGCAGGGGCTCGCCATGGGTTTTGGCCAGCCCTTCCATCGTGGCGGCTCCCTTGGCCATGATACTTTGACCAATGATCATGAGGGGTTTGGTCCGGCCTTCTTCCAATGCGTGATCCATGGCGGATCGCAATTGGGCATGATCGTGTCCATCCACCTCGAGAACTTCCCAATGCATCGATTCAAAATGGGCCTTGAAGTCCAGGGAACTTACCCGGTCTACCGATCCTGAAATTTGAATATCGTTCTTATCGTAGTACAAAATCAAATTGTGTAAGGCCCAATGTCCTGCTAGTTGGCAAGCGCCTAGGGCAACATCTTCCTGAAGGTCACCATCGCCGGCCAGCACCCAAACCTTGGGCAAACGCTGCATGATCCCCATTTCTTTGAGGGAATGGCGGGCCTGTTCTTGCAATGCCGCCACGGCCATCCCCACGGCCATCGCAACCCCTTGACCTAGAGGTCCGGTGGTGGCCTCCACCCCGGCGGTAAGATGACTTTCGGGGTGACCAGGGGTTAAGCTACCCAATTGACGAAACCGTTTGATTTCATCCATGGGCAACATACCTGCCATATGCAAAAGTGAATAGAGCAGCATGGATTCGTGCCCTGCGGATAACACAAAACGATCTCTTGAAGGCCATTTCGGATGGCTTGTTGCATAACACAAATATTCCATCCACAGCAAGGCCGCAAAATCACAGGAAGAAAACGCTCCTCCAGGATGTCCAGAATGAGCCGATCTGGTGGCATCCATGACAAGACCTTTGAGGTGAGCAATAACAGAACGATCCAATTCTGGTTGGTGAAGCGCCATGGGACTTTGGGAAAATTAGGGGTTGGAAACCTGGGACATAGGTTCGGATGGTTAGAAGCCTAAGGTAGCCTTGAATTTAGGAATTAAGGCCAGCGAGTCGTTCGGTATTTTCGGCTATTTTGAGGGCATCAATCATATCCTGAATATCGCCGTCCATGAATTGATCCAGTGAATACACCGTCATTCCAATGCGATGGTCGGTAACGCGGCTTTGAGGGAAATTGTAGGTTCGGATTTTGGCAGATCGGTCGCCGGTGGACACCATCGACTTTCGTTTCCCAGCTTCTTCGGCATCGGCTTTCATTTTCTGAACTTCAAAGAGACGGGTTCTGAGCATCTCCATGGCCCTCATTCGGTTCGCTAGCTGCGATCGCTCCACTTGGCAAGTCACAACAATCCCTGTGGGCTTGTGGGTGAGCATGACCTTGGTTTCGACTTTATTTACATTTTGTCCACCTGCACCCCCGGAACGAGCGGTTTGCAGTTCAATGTCTGCGGGGTTAATAACCACGTCAATCTCTTCTGCTTCGGGCATCACCGCAACGGTGGCTGCCGAAGTGTGGACGCGACCTTGGGTTTCGGTCACGGGGATTCGTTGTACACGGTGTACCCCGGATTCAAACTTCAAGGTCCCATAAACTTCATCGCCGCTAACACGGTAAATGATTTCTTTGAATCCCCCCATCGTCCCATCGCTTGCATCTTGCAATTCCACTTTCCACCCATGGCCTTCGCAATAGCGTTGGTACATTCTGGCCAAATCGCCTGCAAAAATGCTGGCTTCATCACCGCCAGTCCCCGCACGGATTTCGAGGTAGACATCCTTGTGGTCCTCCGGGTCTTTGGGGATGAGAAGCCATTTGAGTTCCTCTTCGCAGCCGGGCAAGATGGATTCTGCCTCCGCTAATTCTTGTTTGCCCATTTCGGCCCATTCCGGATCCTGATTTTCCGAAAGGAATTCGCGACCTTGTTCAATACGCTTCAGGGTGTGCCGGTAACGGTTGGCAACGTCCATGATTTTCTGGAGCCGGCTATACTCTTTGTTGAGGGTGGCCATTTTGGAAGAATCAGCAAAGATGGCAGGGTCCTGCAACAACCTTTCCAATTCTGCAAATCGGGCCTCGAGAGGAGCAAGTTGATCGAGCATTTGGTTTACGAAGGATGATCGATTGGGGTTTGTTGAAATCTGCGTCCGTGGCCCGTGGGTTCATTCTGGGGGTAAGAGAGTAATTCAAGCTGACCATTTTCGAAGCGCCCGTAGGTGAAATGTGTAATCCAATCCCCCAAATTCACATAAATCCCTCCTTGAGGCAAGGGGCAATGCACGGGCAAATGCCGATGACCAAAGACCAGATAATCAAAGCGGGGCAGGCCGCAAAGTTGACGTCGTGTTTGTTGACGTAGGCAGTATTGATACAGCCATTCTTGGTTCGGATCAAAGGGTGTTATCCCTTCGGGATTCGCTGTGGCGTTGGATATTTGTGCGAGCCTGCTACCTCGAGAGAAATGCTGAGCTAACCCAAATGAAAGATCCGGATGAAGCCAAGCAAACATGCGTTGACACCACGAGGAATTGAAAATTCGACGTAGTCTTTTGTAACCGTGATCTCCCGGGCCTTTGCCATCACCGTGGGCCAACAAAAGGTGACGGCCCTCCCATTCCACTTCCAAAGTATCCCGATGAAGGATCACGCCAAGTTCAGATTCCAAATACCCAAAGGTCCACAAGTCATGGTTACCCGTAAAATAATGAACAGGAATACCACGATCGGATAAGCGCGCTAGGCATCCCTGAAGTCGTACAAAATGCTTGGGGATAGCATGCTTGAGTTCGAACCAGAAATCAAAGACATCTCCTAACAAATAATACGCAGAGGCGCGGTCTGCCGTTTCTTCAAAAAACCGTAACAAAATTTGCTCTCTATCATGGGATGCCTTGACATTGGGGCTGCCTAAATGAAAATCACTGAGGAGATAAATCACGGAACCTTCTGAGGTTAAAGGAGTTATGGCCATGACGTGTCTGAGGTCCTCCATTCAACTTTGATTGTCGTCCTCCAACAAGAAGACCCACAAGTCTTTGGGTCCGTGGGCTCCCAAAACCAAGGTTTTTTCGATATCGGCTGTTCGGCTTGGCCCTGTGATGGTCGAGACCATGGAGGGAAGACCCGTCTTCGCATACCGATCCTTGACTATTTGCCATCCATCTTTCCAGCGAGGCAACAGTTGGCTTGGACGGGCTATTATCCAATGAACAGGAGGCAAAATGGTCATGGTGCGCCCCATGTTTTGCTTCGAGCTGACCATGACGGAACCGCTCCATGCAATGAGGGCCTCGCAAGAAGTCACCCCAATTTCCATAGCGCGTAATTCATCAGTGCTTGCTTCGCTCGATCGGCCAGGGGCCGACTGCGCAAACGGAAAATCGCAGAGTCGAAGAATTTGCTGCATTTCAGGTTCCATGCAATGAATTTTCGATGAATCGACTGCACCCGCGGCCTGCCGAAGGAAGGCGCCTAGTTCCGCAATGTTCTCGGCATAAACAAATTTGCCTTGCAGGGCAAGCAAGCGTTGGGCAAATTGCATGGCCGCATCGCCCTCGCACTCCACAAAGGGGCTCTCCGTAAGGAGAGATTCACTGCGTACCCGCTTTGGAGGGTCCGAAGGATGAATGAGCGCCTTGCGAATTTGTTGAATAATATGTTCCCGCGAATTCAACGCCATGGGATCAGGACTCTGAGGTCTTGGAGCTGTTTGCGCCATCTGAAGCGATGTCTACGGTAACCTCCGCAGGGGCTTCCGGTGGATTTGCAGAATTTTCCTTTTGATTTTCAAGGAGGGCTGCCGCGTTGAGCGCATCGAAAGGGCGTGGCCCAGCCAAACGCTCTAGGTCTTGTTTGAAAATCACCTCTTTCGATAAAAGTTCCTGGGCAATGGCCTCCAGGACCTCCCGTTTGGAGCGGATTAAATCCAGGGTTTTGTCGTAGGCGATTTCGATAATCTTGCGGACCTCTTGGTCGATAAGGAGCGCAGTCTGTTCGGAGTAGGGTTTGCGAAATTGGTATTCTCCTTGAGGGTCGTTGAAACTCACCGGCCCCACCACTTTGTTCATACCGTACAAGGTGACCATGCCGTAGGCCATGCGAGTGATGCGTTCCAAATCGTTTTGGGCTCCTGTGCTGATTCGCCCAAACACAATTTCTTCCGCGGCTCGACCGCCCAGAGTCATGCACATGGTGTCTACTAATTGTTCGGTGGTGTAGAGGTATTGTTCTTTGGGCAGGTATTGGGCGTAGCCAAGGGCGGCCACTCCCCTTGGAACGATACTGACCTTGACTAGCGGGTCGGTGCTGTCCAAAAACCAACCGACCACCGCATGCCCCGCCTCGTGGTAAGCAACAATTTTCTTTTCTTCGGGGGAAATAATTTTGTTCTTCTTCTCGAGACCTCCGATTACACGGTCAATGGCCGCATTAAAATCAATCATCTCCACCTCACTCTTGTCGGTACGAGCCGCAATCAGTGCCGCTTCATTACATACATTGGCTATTTCGGCGCCCGCAAATCCAGGGGTTTGTTCCGCTAATTTGTGAGCATCCACTTCGGTCGCAATCTTCAGCGCTTTGAGGTGGACCTTGAAAATCTGTTCCCGGCCAATTAAGTCCGGGCGGTCAATACTGATTTGCCGATCAAACCGGCCTGGCCTTAACAAAGCAGCGTCCAGAACGTCTGGGCGGTTGGTGGCGGCCATCATGATGATGCCCAGGTCGGTGGAAAAACCGTCCATTTCCACGAGCAATTGGTTCAAGGTGCTTTCGCGCTCATCGTTGCCGCCCATGATTTGATTCTTGCCTCTGGCCCGGCCGACCGCGTCTATTTCGTCAATGAATATAATGCAAGGGGCTTTTTCACGGGCTTGTTTGAACAAATCTCTAACCCGGCTGGCGCCCACTCCCACAAACATTTCCACGAAATCCGAACCGCTCAGTGTAAAGAAAGGAACTTGGGCTTCGCCTGCAACAGCTTTGGCGAGCAAGGTTTTGCCCGTTCCCGGAGGACCTACCAACAAAACTCCTTTGGGGATTTTGCCACCCAAAGCGGTATATTTTTTGGGATTCTTCAGGAAATCAACCACCTCGATCACTTCCACCTTGGCTTCTTCAAGTCCTGCGACATCATTAAAGGTTATGTTAACCTTGGTATTCTTATCAAATAGGGTGGCCTTGGATTTTCCGATATTGAAAATCTGACCTCCGGGACCTCCTCCAGAAGTAACCCTACGGAACAAGAGAAACCACAAGCCGACCAGGAGCAAGGTGGGTAAGAGAAATCCCAAAGCATCGCTGAACCATGAATGACGCGATTCCCATTGTGGTAGAAGCGCGGGTTTTCCTTCTTTTTCGGCTAAGGCTTTGAGCCTGTTTTCCAGGCTTTCAGGAGAACTCTCGGTGAATAAAAAGGGATTCTTGCGTGGGCTGTAAAAACTTTTGTCATGAAATTTCTTGTATTTATCTGATTTGATGGCAACATCGGTGAGGTGAACTTCAATGTAATACAACTCATCTTCTTTATAGCCAATGAGTTTCTCAACTTCACCTTTGGTATACAGTCTTGAAAACTCTTCCCAGGAGATGGTCTTGACGCCGCTGCCAGGATTCAGAAATTGAATGCCTAACAAAACCAAAGCAACCACAATATAAATCCAATAAAAATTGAATCCAGATTTGGGCTCTTTGGCAGCAGGGGGATTTTCGTTTTTGCGTTTGGCGGGTTTGGTTTTGGGGGCCATCAGTAATTAAGAATTGGAGTCGAAAGTGGCGGATTCAAGGTAGGTGATTCGAGCATCGTTCCATAATTTTTCGAGATTATAGTACTCACGAAGTTCGGGTATAAACAAATGAAGAACAAGTTCGGCATAATCCACCAGGATCCACCGGCCATGGGTTTGGCCTTCGGAGCCCCAAGGTTTGATCCCGATCTGTTCACGGACATTCTCATGGACGGATTCGGCCAATGCCCTAAGCTGGGTGGACGATTCGGCTTGGGCAATCACAAAGAAGTCCGCCATTCGCTCTGGCAAATGCCTTAGGTCCATTACGCAGATGTTTTGCCCTTTTTTGTCTTCAAGGCCTTCGATTACGGCTTGTACCAAGGGGTGATCTGTAAAGGTGGTAGGGTCCATGAAGGATTTGGAAGGCTTTGGAGACAAAAAACGAGGAGGTCGGGGATCTTTGTGCAAAAGTAGGTAGATGATGAGCGATTTCAGGTTTCACATTAACGCAGTTCCGATCCATGGGTTTCATTGCCATCGTTTTGAAACGCTGTCGAGTACCCAAGATTTGCTCAAGGAATGGGTTTCTCAAGGATTGGCTGCACCAGGCACGGTAGTTTTGGCCGAAGGGCAGACCCAAGGAAGGGGAAGAATGGGCCAACATTGGGCTAGCTTACAAGGCAAGGGCCTGTGGATTTCGGTCTATTTCCAACCTTACCTTCCTGTGGATTGGGCTTTTGCTTGGAATATGAACTTGGCGTTGGCGGTATGCAAAGCCCTCGATACCGTGGCCCCTTGGGGTGCATGGCAGATTAAATGGCCCAACGATTGGGTGATCAGCACGGGCCGCAAGGTCGGTGGAATGTTGGTGGAGAATCAGTTGAAGGGCTCAATCATCACCGATTCATGGGTGGGCATTGGAATCAACGTGGATCAAGATGCAGTGGATGCCCGCTTGCCCTTCGCCACCTCTCTATTGGCAGAAGGTCATGGTTCGCCACAAGCAATGCGCATTTCTGGAGTCGCGCTCTTGGATAACCTCCTTGAAGCCTTGCTTGCGGAGCTCGAAAGGTTGCGGGAACCTTACAGTCCTGATAAGGGGAATTGGAACATCCCCCAGATCATGGACGAGGTGGATCGTCGGCTCTACGGTTTGGGACAGAACGTGCCCTTTGTCTGCGAAGAACGTATGGAATATTGGGTGCCCTTGGGCCTGAGCCACGATGGTGGCCTACGGGTTCGTTCAGAGTCCGGTGGTCAGATCCAAGCCTTGTACCATCCTCATCACCGTATGTTTTATGGCCCTCAATTTTGAAAAAAAAAAGGGTATTCGTGCAATTCAAATAAATCATATCTTTGTTTCATGACCGATTTCACGTTGAGATTAGAACTTAATTCTGTACCCAAAGATTTAAGGGATGAGGTTGAAATGTTTATAGAATTCATCAAGACAAAGTATCAGAAAGAGTCCAATAGCCCTCATAAAATCAGGGAATTTGGTCTTTTGAACGGAAAAATAAAATTTGCACCGGACTTCGATGGGCCTGTAGAAGACTTCTAAGAATTTTAGTTATGGCTTATCTTCTTGATAAACATGCCATCCTTTGGTTTATGGCAGGGGATGGAATATTGCCAAATAAATCCAAGAATCTAATCCAAGATTTTCGTAATGTTTGTCTTGTGAGTATCGCAAGTTTATGGAAGATTACCATTAAAGTCCAAAAAGAAAATTAAAAGTAGATTTCCCAATGGTTCATTTTTTTGATTATTTGGCTTCGAATCAAATCGAAATTATCGGAATCAACCAAGAATATTTATTGTATTTGCTTACCCTTGCACCGCATCACGCTGATCCCTTTGATCGTATGATTATTAGCCAAGCATTCGTGGAAGGAATGACCGTGATAACCAAAGATTCAATTTTTGAAGAATACGGAGTCAAGGTACTTTGGGGATAGTTTACTGCGTTGTTTGAACATGAACTCGGGATTGTTATGGACGGTGGATGCCGGTAATACCTTGGTCAAGTGGGGGGTATGGGATGAAAATGGGTCCTTGCTTCGGGTTTGGAGGGAGCCATTAACCAGGGCGGGCCAGGCATTGCCGCAAATTCTTGCTTTGGGTAGGCCAGCTCGGGTTGTCTTGGCCTCGGTTTCCTTGCCAAGGGCTCATTGGGACAGGTTGTTCGTTTCGCATGGCGTCGGCCATTGGCTGTGGATGGGGGATTGGAAGGATTGGCCCTTTGAAGGGTCCTATGCAAGACCGGAAGATTTAGGCCTGGACCGCAAGCTTCAAATGACAGGAGCCATGGCGAAGTGTAATGGGGACATGCTGATTCTTGCCTTGGGCACATGCCTTACCGCTGATCGATTAGACCTCCCTGACAAGCTGAAATCCTCAGACAGCCGTCACCTGCATCAGGGCGGGCTGATTGCTCCCGGCCTCGCTATGCGTTTTCGGGCTTTGCACGATTACACTGAGGCGTTACCAGGGCTGGCTCCGGGCCAAATACCCCCGTCTAATCGTTGGGGGCATAGCACTGAGGAGGCTATTCGTTCCGGCGTCCACAGTGGAATGCAAACCGAAATCAAAGCGCTGGTGGATACTTGGGCCAAGGAATGCCCTCAAGGGATTTTGGTTACCTGCGGTGGTGACGCCTCTTCATTTGACTGGACTCAAATTCGGGGGGAAGGGCCCATCTTTGCCGAGCCTGATTTGGCCCTATACGGGATGCGATCTTTAACCTAATATTTAACGCTGTTTTGACACTACAAGTTATGAGCCTTCGGACCATTCGGGGAGAGGCGCACCTTTGGGATAGGTCAAATTCCCCGCGCATCAACTCTCGAAGTCCTTTTGCAGTGCTTGGAGGGCTTTTGGGTCTATGCTGCTTGGGGGTTGGCCTTATTGAACCCGCTTCGGCCCAGATCAATAATTTTGGGTCTCCATATGCCCGTTTCGGAATGGGTGAATTTCAACCCTTGAGTGGAGCAAGCCTCCAAAGTATCGGTGGCATGCAGGCAGCGATCGCGCATCCCCAATGGATTAATACCGAAAACCCGGCCTCTCTGGCCTTGGGAGCCCTAACCCGAGTAGAAATGGGAGCGCAGGCGCGCCTTTCCAACCTCCAAACCAATCAACAAACCCTGGTCAAGTCCAATATTAACCTGGCCCATCTGGCTTTGGCCATTCCCTTGGGGAAATCCTTGGGTACAGCATTGTCCTTTGCGCCCATGTCCCTCCACAATTACGATGTTTTGGGATCGGGCTTGGTCAATCCGGGTGGTGGCCAAATACCGTACAAGGTTGACGAATATTATACTGGACGTGGGGGTATCAATCGCCTATCATGGGGCATTGGATGGCAGATTCATCCCAAATGGCGGGTTGGCTACGGGCTGAATGCCATGTTCGGCCAAACAATCAAAGAATTCCGCAGGGTTTTCCCCGATTCGGTGCAGGCATTCAACGTTCGGGTTCAGGATCAATGGTCGGTTCTGGGGGCCTGTCATCAACTGGGATTTCAATTTCAGCCCCGCCCCAAGGCTCAGCGTTGGTCAGGAATCTTGGGCATGAGTATTCGATTGCCCGCCAATTTGCCGCTGAGGCAGAACCTTTTGGCCGAACGCTTTACCCTGATCGCAGGTAATTTGCGAATACGGGACACGGTGGTCAATGTTTCGGGCCAGGAGGGGGACATGCATCTGCCTATGCAAGTAGTGGTGGGCTATTGGGTCGAAAACGCCGGGAAATCAGGCTTTGGATTGGAGGGAATCTACGAGCCGCTCTCCAGTTGGAGGGTGATGGGCGTTCTGGATTCCATGCAAGACCGTTGGACCATCAAAGCGGGTGGTTACCTAGTCGGCAAACCTTCGGGTAATCGGGTTACTGATCAATTCATTTACCGTTCCGGTTTACGGTTCAGCCCGGGCGGTCTTCGTCTCCGTGATCGTCCCATCCACGAAATGGCTATTTATGCAGGAGTAGGGGTACCTCTTCGGCGTTCGGCTTCCTTACTTAATTTAGGCCTGGAATTTGGCCGTTGGGGGAGGCTGGATCAAGGTCTGGTTCAGGAGAATTTTATGCGGGTTAATCTCACTTTAAATCTCAATGACCGATGGTTTATTCGAAGGGTCTACGATTAATTTCGCCATTCTTTAAATTACCCACCCTCAAGGAATTATATTTTTCAAACTTTTCAATAATTATTGGCAATGATTTATTCATTTAGCACTCTATTTCCCCTCCAAGCAAGAATTCGTCGAATGCGGGTAAGCTTCTTCCTATTTGTGTTGATGGCACTGCCGTTTTGGGCTATAGGGATTGCCCAGGCTCAGACGGATTGTTCCAAAAAATGGGGAGTTGACAGCGTTGAAACCATCAAGAACATATCTCTGTACCGGGAATTTTTTAAGCAAAAGAATTTTGTCTCTGCCATCGAACCGTGGAGGTATGTTTTCATCCAGGCCCCTTGCTCCAGGGAGCAGACCCATATCGATGGAATTGCGATGTTCAAAGACGCCTTGAAAGCCCAGAAGGACTCTGCTCTTCGAACGCCGCTAGTGGATACCCTCATGATGATTTACGATGCTAGGGCTAAGTTTTTCCCCAAAAGTTCCTCCAATACTCTTGGCCGTAAGGCTGTGGACATGCTCGACTATATCCCGGGTCAGAATCGCCGAATTCGCGAAGCTTTTGAAGCGGCCGTTGCCGTAGGCGGGAACGCAACAGAACCCTTCATTCTTGGTTACTATTTCAAGGTCGGTATCAAAGATTTCAAGGCGGGAGTTATCGACCAAGCTGCAATTTTCGGCCTGTACAATCAATTGGCAGGAATTGCAGATGCCAATTTAGCGAGAACTGATTTGGACTCCACCAAGCGTCAACGATTTTTCGAAAACAAGGCGGCGCTGGATGCAGACTTATCCATATCAGTGATCGAAAATTGCGAACAAATTCTATCTGCGTTTGAAAGTAAATTTAATGATGGCACCATCGATAAGGCGCTAAGAGATTTGGTTTATACCCAGCTGCGCATCAAGAATTGCAAAGAGACCGCTTTCTACGAGAAGGTTGCCATTAGCAAGCAAAGCGATGATCCAAGTCCTGTGTTAGGAATTGAATTGGCGCGTCGATTTCATAAATCTAGCCGAAACAAAGAAGCGGAGCAATATTATCAGAATGCGCTGAGCTTGGTGACCGATGACTCCATCAAAGCCCAATACACCTATGACTATGCGGCTCTGTTTAGCGAAGACAAACAATTCTCCAAGGCAAGAGATTTGGCTTTGCAGGCTCATAGCTTGAGACCATCTTGGGGAAAGCCTTTGATGTTTATTGGGAATCTGTATGCCTCTAGCTATATTGAGTGCGGTGGCGGTGGAATAGGCGCTCAGGCTGTCTATTGGGCTGCGGTGGATAAGTACAGAGCTGCTTCCAAGGCCAATCCAGCTTTGCTAGAGGATTGCAACGCGTTGATTAATAAATTTAGTGGATATTTTCCAACCAAGCAGACCTTGTTTTTTAACAAACCGGCATTCAATGTGGGAGACTCTTATCGCGTAGGATGCTGGTTGAATGAGAGCACCACAGTCCGCTCATCAGACTAAAGAATCGGGAACGGATGCGCTGGACATGGATAGGGTTTGTTTTCGCGTTAAATGCTTGTTCGGATCAACACGGAAGTGTAGAGCGGTTCAAAATCAACCCTGAGATTGGCGTAGATCGAATGGAGCAGGTGGATCTGTGGTTTTATCAAAGTGGTTTCGAAAAAGCGCATGTGAGGGCAGGAGCTATGCTTTGGTACAGGATTGGGAACCGTATGGAAATGGAGGACGGATTCAAAGTGGATATATACGACTCCCAAGGCCGCAAGGTCATCAGCCGAATTTCAGCTCAACGAGGGACGAGGGACGTAGCCAAGGCCCTGCTCGAAGCCAAAGGGTCGGTGGTGGCCAATAATTTGGCAGGGGACACGCTGTTCACTGAGCAGTTGTTTTTGGATGAGAAGGCGGGTAGGGTCTATACTAGTGCGCCTGTCCGAATTCGTACCCCAGGAGAATGGCTGGTGGGGGATGGTTTGGAGGCCAATAGGGATTTGAGTGTATACCGAATTCTACGGCTCAAAGGCAATGTTCACTTGGGTTCTTGACCTAATTTTGCTTCATGTTAGGGGTTTTTTTGGCTTTGATGGCTTCAGCGTTTTTCTCCGGTATGGAATCGGCATACCTGAACTGCAACCGCTTCCGTTTGGAATTGCGGCAGAAACAAGGTCAGGCATCAGCGTTGATTTTGGGGCGCTTTGTCCGTCAAACGGATGAGTTTCTAGGCACAATCTTGATCGGAAACAACCTGGCGCTGGTGCTGTACGGGATGTTTTTGACCCCGCTTCTGGAACCTGCTCTCGTGGATTGGTTTCCCATGCTTGCCAAGATGGACCTGGCTATGCTCGGTATCCAAACGCTGTTGAGCTCTGTGGTTGTGCTCTTGTTGGGGGAGTATTTACCCAAAACCTTTTTTAGGGCTCATGCCGATACCCTTTCCTTGGCTTTGGCCCGTCCAATGTTGATTGTGTACTACTTGTTATATCCATTTGTTTACCTGGTGAGTCGGGGTAGCCGTTGGCTGGTGGATCGCTGGAGCGGGGTACAAGGCAACAAGGCTCAACGGGTCTTTGACAAAGCCGAACTAAGCCATTGGATCAATGATCAAGTAGAAACGCGCGAAGAGGACGAGGAGCAAGAAGTGGATTTGGGGTATTTTCACAAAGCATTATATTTCAGCGATGTAAAGGTTAGAGCGTGCATGATTCCCCGAACAGAATTGGTGGGTATTGAGGTGAACAGTGCTCGCGAGGAGGTTCTGGCGGTGTTCAATGAAAGCGGTTTATCTAAATTGCTCATCTATCAAGAAAGCATGGACCATGTGATCGGCTACGTGCATTTTCATTCGGTGTTGGCCTTGGACGAAAACAAAGCATTCAATCTTCGGGATTTACAATTGCCATTGGCCATCGTGCCGGAGTCCATGTCGGCATCTCGCCTCCTCAAACAGCTGACCACGGGCCGTCGTTCCATGGCCCTAGTGGTAGATGAATTGGGTGGTACATCTGGGATGGTTACGGTCGAGGATTTGTTGGAGGAGATTTTTGGTGAAATTCAAGACGAGCACGATGAATCGGAAAGAACCGAACTAGAACTGGCCCCAGGGCATTATCGCTTCTCAGGAAGGCTGGAGGTGGATTACCTCAATGAGCAATACAGTTTGGACATACCCATAGGGCCTTACGAAACTTTGGGAGGATGGGTCATGGAATGTTTGGGAAGCATTCCTGAAGCGGGTCACGTGTGGACGGAAGGCCCATGGGAAGTCAAGGCCGAGGCGGTGAGCCTAACCCGAATTGATGTGCTAAGCCTTAGGCGCTTGGATGCTGAATTGTAGGGTTAATTAGGAATGAGGCATATTGAGCCTTATTCCTTATTTTTGCATCCCTTCACAAAAAGCCTTATCTTTCCAAATTCTATTTTTTCAGCTTCTTATTAACTCAATTCCTCGGATTAACCATAGATTATGTCGATTATTACCACGATACGTAGCAAAGCAGGGCTGTTGGTCGCTCTGATTGGTCTTGCCTTGGTTTCTTTTCTTGCCATGGACGTGTTCAGCGGAAATGGAATTTTTTCGCAGCGAAATCCTACCGATGTGGGTGAAATCGACGAGGATAAGATCAGCTTGGCTCGCTTTGACGCCAAACTTCAGGAAAATATCGAAAATTACAAGGCCAACACCAAAACCGAGCAAATCGATGAGGCGACCATGTCCTCGCTAAGGGATCAGGTATGGAATGAACTTCTTAGGGAGGGCATTATGGGGGCCACTTACAATGATTTGGGCTTGGAAGTAGGTAAGGAAGAATTGTACGACATGGTTCAAGGCAAAAACCTTCATCCCGAAATCCAGAAGGCCTTTGCAGACCCCGCCACCGGTCAGTTCGATCGTAACAAGGTGGTTGACTTTATAAAGAATTTGTCCAAACAGCCTGCCGATATGCAGAAGCGTTGGAAGGCTTTCGAGGATTATATCCTTAAGGATAGGGCAACACGTAAATACGCCAATTTGGTTGGGAATGGCATGTACGTCCCTGATTTTTTTGCTGATGAATATGTCAAAGGTACCAGTATCGCCGCTACAGGCAGATTTGCATACCTGGATTATGCATCGATTGTGGATTCTACAATCAAGATTTCCGATGCCGAATACCAGGAAGCCTATGGGCGTTTCAAGGTTGCTTACAAACTCAAAGACGATATCCGTGCGATTGATTTTGTCAGTTTTGATGTTAATCCAGGCCCTGAAGACTCTGCCAAAGCCAGACAAGCTTTGACGGAACTCCGAGAAGCCTTTGCAACCGGCAACGATGATAGTGCTTTTGTGGCATTGCGCTCCGATTTGCCTTATGATGATCGTTATACCCTAGTCTCCACATTGACCCAGCCCAGCTTGGTGGCTTTGGCTGCTGCACCGGTTGGAACCCTCACAGACATTTACCTCGAAAATTCAGCTTTTGTGCTGACCAAACTTTCCGCCAAAACCATGAGGCCCGACTCCGTAAAGGCCAGGCATATTTTGCTCAAAGTGGAGAACCAACCTGACTCAGTGGTTAAAGCCAAGGCGGATAGCTTGGCCGATGCCATTCGGAAGGGCTCTGATTTTGCGCCCCTTGCGGTGAGTTTATCGGCCGATCCGGGTTCAGGTTCCAGGGGCGGTGATTTGGGCTACTTCGGGGAAGGAATGATGGTGAAGCCTTTCAACGATGCCTGCTTTGGTGGTCGAACAGGTGATCTCAAAGTGGTACGATCCGAATTTGGCTATCATATTATTCAAATCACTGATCAGAAGGGTCAGAAGCCCGTGGTCAAATTGGCTTCGGTTGCCGCTCGCATTACAGCAGCAACGGAAACTTTCAGGGCTCGTTATGCCGAGGCTACCCAATTTGCTTCCCCCCTCAAGAATGCTGAAGACTTCCAAAAAGCGGTGGACAAAAAGGGCCTCCCCAAGAGGACGGCGGATAATGTCCGTGTTGGAGACCGTACACTCCCTGGGGTTAACAATGCCCGCGAAATTGTCCGTTGGGCCTACAAATCATCGGTAGGCGAATTAAGTCCTTTGTTCGAAGCTGACGATCGCTTTGTGGTGGCCGTTCTGACCAAATCCTTCGAGAAGGGTTACAAGCCTATGGACGAAGTCAAAACGGATTTGGAAACCCGTATCCGTCGCGAGAAGAAAGGCGAGTTGCTCGCTGCGAAATGGAAAGGAATTCTCCAACAACACAAGAATTTGGATTCTGCCGTTGTCAAGGCAGGTACAACTGTGCAGCCGTTGTTGGGTGCTTCGTTTATGGGCTCCTTCATTAATGGTGTTGGCCAAGAACCAAAATTGTCAGGGGCTTTGTTTGCAACCCCGGTGCGCACCTTGTCCAAGCCAGTTGCAGGTGAGCGCGGTGTTTATGTCTTTGTGGTGGATAGCCTCAGTGCCTTGCCCAAGGATTATGACCTCAAATCTGCCAAGGCCTCCATGGAAGGTCAGTACCGTGGTCGCGCTGGGAATGAGCCCTTTGGCGCCAAGCGGGAATTGGCCAAGATCAAAGACGACAGGCACCTTTTTTATTAATCAACTTTGTAGGCGGTGACCATCCGTAACAAAGTTCAGGAAAGTGGATTGCTGATTGTGGATCCTGCTACTTGGCTGTTTTCTGAAAAGCAGTTGGTGGGCTTGGATTTGGCTCTACTGATGGACGAGTTCGGTGTGCTCCGCGAGAAATTATTCCGAGAAAAGGTACAGGCCTTGGATCCAGTCGTGTACGGTGGTATGGTAGTGGCATTGTTTTGTTCCGTTGATGCGGTTTGGCCACCGTGGGCGGTGATGCTCTTGACAGCAAGGCTTCAGGAAGGCAATCCCAATGCAGGTCCAACCTCGGTTCATTACGGGACTCCCGATGAAGTTCGATTGAAATTGTCTATAGGGAGTATTCAGGCAATGGACACTGGGCCTTACCTCGATGGACGGGTCATGATCAAAGCCTGTTCCAAAGCGGATTGGGCGCCAGCCTTGT
This sequence comes from Bacteroidota bacterium, assembly GCA_005799025.1. Taxonomy (GTDB): domain Bacteria; phylum Bacteroidota; class Bacteroidia; order UBA7662; family UBA7662; genus SYHX01. Next base: position 30,241 of record SYHX01000012.1, read on the forward strand.
ACCAGGCCCTTAGCAGTCGTTTGCTGCCCGTTGTTCAGAGCTTATGGTACGGGGAGCCTTGTTCCGCGGTGCCTGTTTACAAACGCCAGGGAAGGACGAGTTAAGTCCCTTCAACACGAACTTTATGGCAATGAATATACGCTACTTAAAATCTTTTTGGGCATTGCTCACCATTGCTGTAGTGGGTGGTCTGGGCATGATCGGTGTCGCCTTGCTTATTGGCGGTTCGTTGACGGGTTTCAAAGCCGAGGAAGAGAAGGCCTACAGGGAGAAATTTTGGAACGAATACCGGGTGTATTCTGTTCCGGTGCCGGAGGAAATGACCTTTGCCGGAGAGAAAGTGCCGCTTTGGGATTTTGAGTTCAGGGAGCGCGTCGAAAGAGAATTGTTACAAAATGCCTACGGGCAGGCTACCATGTTGCTCTACATGAAGAGAGCATCGCGATGGTTTCCGATGATCGAGAAAGTTCTGAAAGAAAAGGGAATCCCGGATGACTTCAAATACTTGGCCGTGGCGGAAAGCGGGTTAGTCAATGCAATTTCGCCATCGAATGCTGAGGGCTTCTGGCAATTTTTGGCGGCTACCGCGCGTCAGCATGGTTTGCAAGTTAACGAAGAGGTGGATCAGCGTTACGACCCATGGTTGGCGACTGAAGCGGCCTGTCGGTATCTTCAGAAATCCCATGCCCAGTTTGGTAATTGGACCATGGTAGCCGCTTCATACAACATGGGCACCTCAGGCTTGCAACAAGCCGCCCAGTATCAGGGTAAGGATACCTACCATGAGTTGCATTTGAACAACGAAACATCTCGGTATTTGCCCAGGATACTTGCCATCAAGACCATCATGAAACACCCGGAACGCTACGGGTTTCATTTGACGGCCGCTCAGCTTTATCTTCCTTACGAAACCACCGAATGGACGATACAGGAACCGGTTGCCAATTGGGCGACTTATGCCCGCAGTCAGGGAATGGACTTTCGTCAACTCAAAATTTTCAATCCCTGGATTCGAAAACCCTTCCTTCATAACAAAGATCGCAAGACCTATACATTGCGCAAGCCTACACCTGAATTTACCCAGAAAGCCTCGCGCTGGGCGTTGGTCCCGGTTTCGGAATGGGGGCTTCATTCACCTACTCCCAATGGACCTTCCAGGTGATGGCCTCCACGGGTTCATTCGCAATTTCTTCGGTGGCACCGCACGCGGATATCCTTCGCATCGAGGGTGCATCAGAACACAACCTACAGAATTTGGACTTGGACATACCCCGTCAGTCCTTGGCGGTCATCACAGGACCCAGCGGCAGCGGCAAATCCTCTTTGGCCTTTGCGACCTTGTATGCCGAAGGGCAGCGTAGGTATTTGGAGTCCTTTTCGGCTTATGCCCGTCAATTCATGGGCAAGCTGGAGCGACCTGCGGTGGATCGTATCGATGGCCTGAGTCCCGTGATTGCCATTGAGCAGAAGACTACCTCTCGCAATCCTCGTTCCACGGTTGGTACCTCGACCGAAATCTATGATTTCTTGAGGTTACTCTATGCCCGAATTGGGCAGGCGCATTCATGGATTTCGGGCAAGGCAATGCAGCAATTCAGCAGGGAGCAGATCATGGACCTCTTGGTCAGCGAATACCACCAACGGGAATTGATGCTTCTGGCACCTTTGGTCCGCAGTCGCAAGGGTCATTACCGCGATCTATTCGAACATTGGCGTAAACAGGGTTTCACCAAAGTCAGGGTTGACGGGGAGGTTACGGAATTGCGGCCCCGCATGCAAGTGGACCGCTACAAGGTGCACGATATTGAATTGGTGGTGGATCTGTTGATTCCGGGTAAGGACTCTGCGCATCGCCTTAAGAGCAGTGTGGACCTTGCCTTGAAGCTGGGCAAAGGTATTTTGTTATGCGGAACCCCCTTTGGAGGCGTTGACGCTCAGGATAAGGCCAAGGACGATTGGGAATGGCGTTATTTCAGCAAGATGTTGACGGATTTGGAGAATGGACTTGCCTACGATGAGCCGCAGCCTAATACCTTTTCGTTCAATCTCCCTTACGGCGCTTGCCCCAAATGCCAGGGTTTGGGCTACAAAGTGGAGGCTGACCCGGAGCTCATTTTTGCAGACCAGGATTTGACCATTGCGGCCGGGGGGATTGCTCCTTTGGGCGAATACAAGGACAATTGGATCTTCAGGATCATCGTTGCTTTGGGCAAGAAGCACGGCTTTGGCTTGCAGAACGTGGTGGCTAAACTCAAAGCGGAGCAGAGGCATGTCCTCCTCTATGGGCAGAAGGACCCCGTTGCCTTGGACATGGGCAAGGAAAGAGGGGTGGAATACCATGAATTCGATGGCCTGATGGCCTTGATCGCCAGACAAGATGAATGGGGTACGGCCTCGTTGCAAGAATGGGTGCAGCGCTTTGTCCGACAGAAACCCTGCGTGGAATGCGGAGGCGGTCGTCTCAAGAAGGAGGCCTTGCACTTCTTGATCCAAGGGAAGAGCATTGCCGACCTCTGCGCGATGGAACTTGATGTTCTTCAAGCCTGGCTCAAGGCTTTGGACGGCACCTTTGAGGGCAACAAAGCGGTTGTCGCCGGGGAAATTCTCAAAGAATTAAGCACGAGGCTGCAATTTCTATTGGATGTTGGCTTGGGGTATTTGCACCTCCATCGGACCACAGCCACCTTGTCCGGCGGGGAATCGCAGCGTATTCGCTTGGCGGGCCAACTCGGGTCCGGACTCAGCGGGGTCCTGTATATCCTGGATGAGCCCAGCATTGGCTTGCATCAACGCGATAATCAGCGATTGATCGGGGCTTTGCGCCACCTTAGGGACCTGGGCAATACCGTCCTGGTGGTCGAACATGACGAGGAAATGATCCGTGCTGCCGATTGGGTCCTGGATTTGGGTCCTGGAGCTGGGAAAGAGGGCGGAAGATTGGTTTCCCAAGGCCCGCCTGCCTTGATGTTCCAATCCGAAGGCTTAACCGCCGATTATCTGGTCGGCCGCAAGCATGTTGGGGTCTCCAAGCGGCGACTTGGCCACGGGACTTGGTTGGAATTGCAGGGGGCTTCCGGTCATAACCTTCAGTCGGTGGACCTTCGCCTTCCTTTGGGTTGTCTGCTGGGGGTCTCCGGGGTTTCAGGATCGGGCAAATCCTCTTTGATCAACGAGACCCTGGTGCCTGTCCTGATGAACAAAATCACCGGCAGTCGGCGTATGCATCTCCCCTACAAGACCCTCAAAGGCTATCAAAGCATCGACAAAATCATCGAAATCGACCAATCCCCCATTGGCCGCACCCCTCGTTCCAACCCCGCCACCTATACCGGTTTGTTCACGGATATCCGGAATCTCTATGCCGAGATGCCCTTATCCAAAATGCGGGGTTACGGGCCGGGTCGGTTTTCGTTCAATGTATCCGGGGGTCGTTGCGAAGCCTGTGGTGGAGCCGGGGTGCGGGTGCTCGAAATGAACTTTCTGCCGGACGTGGAATTACCCTGCGAATACTGCGCAGGGCGTCGCTACCAAAAAGACACCTTGGAGGTCCGCTACCGGGGGCGTTCTATTCATGATGTCCTCGAAATGCCCATCAGGGAAGCTGTGGAGTTCTTTGAGGGGATGCCCCATCTGCGCAAACGCCTGCAGACCCTGGACACGGTCGGTCTAGGTTACCTCAAATTGGGTCAACCGGCCACCACCCTTTCGGGCGGAGAGGCCCAGCGGCTGAAATTGGCCACCGAATTGGGCCGCCGTGAGGGCGGGCATACCTTCTATGTC
>SYHX01000067.1 GCA_005799025.1 Bacteroidota bacterium
CCACAAGGCGACGGTATCCTTGACGGCGCGCAGCCAAGGCCGTTACCGGTTCAAAATCATTGATCACCAAATCATAATCATGCAAGGGGATTCGTCCGCTGTCCCGGAGCAATTGCCATGGCCGTTGGATGGCCAAGGTCTGCCACCAATCGAAGCTCCCATGCCGGCCAAAAACAAATCCCGCACCGTTCAAACGGTATTTCACCGGGTAGTTCAAACGGACGTTCACATCTCTGCCCGAAACCAGAATATCCAATTCGCCTCGCTCCAACAAATGCGGCAGGAAGGCGGAGGCCCTGCTTAGGTGTCCGTTGCCGGTTCCTTGAATGGCATAGAGTATCCGTGGTCGAATCAATGTTCGCTCGATCAAAGGGAAGGGCGGGCTTTACCCACCGAAGATAAAGAAAATATTTCTTCCAACAAGGGGTGGGGCAGCAACCTATCTCTCGTTGGAGGATTCAGGTGGACTCGCTCTTCCATTTCGGCCTCGATGCTACCGATGATTTCGGCCTTGGGCGAATAGCGGCACAGAGACCATTGCCCAAGATGGTACTCCAGTGCGGATAAGTTTTCGATCCAATCCCCTATATAAAGGTATATTACAGACTTTCCTGCGGGGGCGCATCCTCCTTGATGCTTGGCAAACATGGTTTTGATCACCGGCTGGTGGATATGCCCACATACCACGTAATCGTAACCCCTTTCGATCGCTAAATCCGCTGCAATTTGTTCAAAATCCGAGATGAAACGGACGGCGGTTTTGACCCCGTCTTTGATGCGCTTGGAAAGACTTATTTTTTCACGACCTACCTTTTGAAGCAATAAATTCACCCCTCGATTGAGGATGATCAATAAGTCGTACCCTTGTCCTCCCAAGCGGGCCAACCATTTGGAATACTGCATGCTTACATCAAAGACATCGCCATGGAAGAACCAGGCCTTCTTACCGTCCAGCTCCAGCACCAATTTATCCCGCAGGTACAGATTACCCAAGCGGTAATCGGAGAATCTTCGTAACATTTCATCGTGATTTCCGGTCAGGTAATAGACCGGGATGCCTTGTTCTGCAAACTTCAAAAGCCGTCTCAGAACCTGCATATGCGATGCCGGCCAATAACGTTTCTTGAACTGCCAAATGTCGATAATGTCCCCGTTGAGGATGACCGTACCCGGTTCAATTTGGTCCAGGTACTGAAGCAGTTCCTTGCCATGGCAGCCATAGGTCCCCAAATGCAAATCCGACAGCACCAACAAGTCTATTTTACGCTTTTCCATCTAGAAGTATTCCTTGCGCTGCAAAAATCTCGGTTAAATGTAAATTCATTATGAACGAGTGAAGGTCGAAGCCATTTGTATGCTAAATTGGACGTATGAATAGGTTTAAGAAAAGCTCCTGTGAAGCTATTTGACCCTTTTGGTAACCCATTGCTGATCAAAAGGGTGCTGTTTGGCGTTTTTGGATCATTTTTCTACATTGGGTTGTGCGTCATCAATCGGCTTCGTATTAACGGCACCGATATTGTGCGGGATTTGCCCTCGAACAACGTCTTGTTTGTCTCCAATCATCAAACGTACTATCGCGATGTCATGGCCATATTCCATTCCATTTGTGCGGCTAAGTGGGGTTATGGTCGGAGATTATGGTCTCCTTTCTATTTGTTATGGATTCCAGCAAGATTGTATTATGTGGCGGCGACCGAGACCATGAAGAAGAGCGGTTTTCTTCCGTGGCTTTTCAGCTTAGCGGGTGCAGTTACCGTCAAACGTTCCTGGCGAGAAGCCGGCCATGAAGTTCAGCGCCGGGTGGATATTTCCGAAGTGCAGAAAATCTACAAGGCATTGGACTTTGGATGGGTTTTGACTTTTCCCCAAGGAACGACTAAACCTTATGCGGAGGGACGTCGTGGTGTTGCCCAATTGATATTGGAGCATAAACCGGTGGTGGTCCCTGTGGTGATTAACGGTTTTCGCAGAGCCTTCAACAAGAAAGGCTTGCTTCTCAAGAAAAAAAATGTGGATTTAAGCGTCACTTTCAAAGCGCCTTTGGAAATTGATTACAGCGCTAGCAAGGAACAAATCATCGAACAAATCATGGATGCGATCGAGCAGAGCGACCGCTTTCGTTTCCCGCATTACCGCCAGGCCCAAGCGTGAAAAAATCTTCTTTTTCGTGTGAATGCAGGGTAAGCAAACCAGATCGGGTCAATTGAAGCAGCATATTGCGGGCTCGTACCGTTCCAATATTGAACATGGCCTTGCATTGGGGAACATTGATACGTGGGTTTATTCTCAGGTAATCTAGCAGAGCTTGTTCTTTGCTTCCGAATTCAAGAACCGGGGCGGCATCTCCTTCAGGATCTTCGTTTCGTAACATTCGAATACTCATCTCTGAGGCCAAGAGACATTGGTCTTTGCTCCGAATATAAACTTCCCATTCATTCACTTCGTTCAAACAGCGGACCGGTTTATCCTGTGACTCCTGGACTTGCACAACCAGGACTTCTTTCATACCGACCTGTAGAGGGTGAAAATCCAATGCCACTTCGGGCTTACAAAAAAAACCTCCGGCATTTTCCAGCATTTGCCTCTCCGCTTCGGTGTCCAAATGCCGCAGACTTCCGTTATCCCGAACGCCCACGAGCAATCGTCCTCCACGGGTATTGGCGAATGCGCAGAGGGTTTTCGCGATTTTGCGCGATGACGAAATGGTTTCCTTAAAGTCTTGACGATCGTGTTCCCCCTCCTCGATCCATTGATAGAAAGCCACGTGGCCCACGGTGTTGCCACTTACGGCCTTCAATTGGGGGGGTAGGCGGTCCGGTGACTTGGGACGATGGGGCTTGGTTGCCTTCTTCACGGCTTGAAATTAAGGGGAAGGATTCTGCAAGAGGCATTCGGGGTCCCAGAAAACGGCCCTAAAGTTGTGGACGGTATCGTCCACCACCGTGATTCCTTCTGCTTGTAATCGATCGGCCATGGCGTTTTCGCTCCCAAAATGATGTTTCCCGCTTAGGACCCCGTTGCGATTAACAACCCGGTGGGCCGGAACGGCGGGCGTCACTCTGTGGGATGCGTTCATCGCATACCCTACAGCTCTTGCGCTACTCCCGCTCCCCAGGAATTTTGCCACGGCTCCGTAGCTGGTAACTCGCCCGTGTGGTACCAGCCGGACCACCTCGAAGACCGAATCAAAAAAATCCTGTACCATTCGCCTCAAAAATACCTTTGGTGAATCTGATTTTTTCTCCTAATTTGCAAAGTCAATTAGACTATGGAATTTGTTATAGGAGGGGTCTCGGCATTGATGGATGCGCGCTTTGCGGCTGCTGCAGGCACCGAGCGTGTTGTTTTGAATCCTTGGGTCAACCAAGAAACGTCAAATCGCGGAACCGACCTTCACGCGAATGCGACCAGAGATCCTGAATCGACGCAAGAAGAAATTTTAAAGCAAGCCTTGGCCGTATGGAACGAAATCAAGACCTGGGTTTCTGGGCCTGAAATTTGGCTGTCTGTCCCATGGCCCTACCTTCCACTGGCTCTGGAGGCTTTTGATACCTTCGACGATTGTTGCGGGATTTTGGTGACCGCTGTACAATCTGCTGCCCCAACTGTATTGCAGGATCCCCCTTTTGAAATTCCGCAAAGGATACCCTATGCCGTCAATTATACTCCTGTGACACCAGGAATCACGAACACTTGGACTGCCCAGCACTCGCCGGATTGGGTTGTGATCGCCCCCGACTCAATACAGACTATGCCCCTAAACTCCGACTCCCTACGGTATATCCGGGTGGAGACCCTCGATGAGGTGATAACCATGCATATAAGGCAAGGAATCCCCCCTGTTGCGGGCATTTACCTCCAAGCCGATACTGCCGAAGCCACCGACTACGAGGTTTGGCAGGCAATTATCGATCGAATTTGCTTATAAAAATCTTCCCTTCACGTAGTGAATAGGAAGGTTTTGCACCATATAGCGTGATTCGTAGGTAGTGATGACGGATAGGGCGTCTTGCTCGTAAGGATTGCGCTGAGCAACATGTTCCGGAGAGTGAACATCCCGAATACAGCGTTCGATATGGAGACCTTCGGCCTGCCACGCTTCCACGGTGTATTCGAATAAGGATATGTTATCCGTCTTGAGGTGAAGGCAGCCGTCTGGGGTCAGGATGTTGCGATATCGACGTAGAAAAGCCGGAGAGCTTAGTCGTTTTTTTTCACGACTTTCCCGCGGTTGAGGATCTGGAAACGTGATCCAAATCTCGTTGACTTCGCCACTTTCAAAATACGATTCGATTTGTTCCAGCCTGGTTCTCAAGAAGCCTGCATTGCTTAATCCTTTGCTTTCCAAGACTTTGGCACCGTGCCACATTCTGGCCCCCTTGATATCAGCGCCGATCCACCAACCATCATTGAACTTTTCGGCCATGCCCACGGTCCACAAGCCAGTTCCACAGCCTAATTCGAGGGTGAGCTTTTGGTGAACAGCAGGATTAGGGGGACTGTCAGAGCAGGCAAGGATCACGCGCCATCGTCCTGCGCAATGTTCGGGATGTTCCCAAACTCTTGGCATGGCCGCCATTTCTGCAAAATGTGCCAGCTTGCGCCTAGCCAACCTTCGATGGCTTTTGAAGGATTCGGGAATAAAGACGAACGGCGTTTTCCAAACCCAGGTACAGGGCATCGGCAACAAGAGCATGGCCAATGGAAACTTCGTGGAGCCAGGGAATATGCTGATGCAGAGCACTTAAATTGGCGAGGTTCAGATCGTGCCCTGCATTCACTAACAGCCCCAAATCGGCAGCAACACGGGCAGTTTCCCCATAGGGATTGATCAATTCTGATACTTGAATTGTTCCACCGAATTGCCTTGCATAGGCCTCGGTATAGAGCTCCACCGCATCGACACCGATTTGGGCGGCTCTTTCGGCATGGACCGGGGCAGGATCAATAAAAACAGAAACCCGAATACCGACTTGCTGGAATTGTTCAATCAAGGGCGCGAGGCGTTCGGCGTGCATCTCAAGATCCCAGCCGTGATCCGAGGTTAATTGTGCAGATTCATCCGGAACCAAGGTGACTTGTTGGGGCATCACCTCCAGAACCAGTTCCATGAAGGAGGGCTCGTAAGGATTCCCTTCGATATTGAGTTCGGTTTGAAGGTGACTTTTGAGCGATCGAACATCATGGTATCGAATATGACGGGCATCCGGTCGTGGATGAACAGTGATCCCATCCGCACCAAAACGCTCGCAATCCAAAGCAACGGCCAAAGGGTCGGGGACATTCCCGCCACGGCTGTTGCGGAGGAGGGCGATTTTGTTGATGTTGACGCTAAGCCGTGTCAAAGCGAGAAACTCTCACCGCAAGCACAGGATCGGGCGGCGTTCGGGTTATTGAAATGAAATCCTTTGCCATTGAGCCCGTCACTGAAATCTAGTTCTGTGCCGATCAAATAAACCAGGCTTTTTTTGTCGCAAAGCAGGCGAACACCTTTTTCTTCGAAGCGCTGGTCTTCAGGTTGGGCCTCAGCTTCGAAATCCATCCGATAAGAGAGTCCTGAACAGCCACCGCTAAGCACCGAAATGCGAAGAAAGGACTTGCCGCTTTGTTCAGGGTCCATGAGCAGAGACTGCACCTTGTCGGCGGCTTTTTGGGAGATTTGCAACATAATTTTCGTAAAATTACAAGGAGGGGAGGGAATTTCCTTAAATTCGGCAATCAATGGAAAATGTTCCTCCTTGCCAAGAATCCCTTTCCGAATTCCTAAGGGTTGAACATCTGGGGATTGCCGTGCATTCCTTGGATGAGGCCGAGCCATTGTACACCCGATTATTGGGGGTCCCGCCCTACAAACGTGAAACGGTGGAAACTGAAGGGGTGCTAACCAGCTTCTTCCGGGTGGGTCCCAACAAAATTGAATTGCTGCAAAGCCTCAACCCCGAAGGCCCTATCGCCAAGTTCTTGGCCCAAAGAGGCGAAGGATTTCACCATGTAGCCTATGCCGTGGAGGATATTCGTGCTTCGATGGCCAGGCTGCGCGAGCAAGGGTTTCAACTGCTATCGGATGAACCCAGGCATGGGGCGGACCGTCAATGGGTTTGTTTTTTGCATCCACGCAGTGCAGGCGGTATGCTGGTTGAATTATGCCAGCCCCGCCTAGAAGTCGAGCATTCAGGGTAAAGGCCCGCTGTATTGGTTATAGGGTTAGGCAGGGATAACGCCTAGGCGGCGACCGACCTTGCCGAAGGCATCAATTACCCTTTGCAATTGTTCGGTAGAATGGCCCGCGGACAATTGAACGCGGATTCGGGCCTGTCCTTGTGCAACGACCGGATAGAAGAAGCCAATCACATAGACTCCTTCGTCAAGCAAGGAATCCGCCATTCGTTGACTCAAGGCCGCATCGTAGAGCATGATGGGTACTATGGCCGAAGCTCCATCGCGGATATCAAACCCCAGATTGAGGATCCCTTCTTTGAAGAAGCGCACATTCTCGGCAAGTTTGCGGGGCAATTCATTGCTCTCTTCCAACATGCGGAAGACTTCGAGCGAAGCACCGACAATAGCAGGAGGCAGGGAATTGCTGAACAAATACGGCCTGGAACGTTGGCGCAGCATGGCGATCATTTCCTTGCGACCGGTGGTGTAACCGCCCATTGCACCGCCCAAGGCCTTGCCAAGGGTGCCTGTCACCAAATCAATTTGTCCGTGCACCCCGCAAAGCTCCGGAGTTCCTCTGCCTCTTTCCCCCAGAAAACCAGCCGCATGGCATTCATCCACCATGGTCATGGCCCCGTACTTTTGGGCAAGTTCTACAATGCGATCCAGCTGGGCCACGTAGCCGTCCATGCTGAAAACCCCGTCTGTAACAATTAACACATTTTCGTGACCTGCATCGCGGCATTGCACCAGGCAGGCCTCAAGTTCCTCCATGTTATTGTTGGCATATCGGTAACGGTGAGCTTTGCACAAACGAACACCGTCAATGCTGGAGGCATGGTTCAGGGCATCGCTGATGATAGCGTCCTTCTCCCCTAACAATGGCTCGAAGGCACCTCCATTGGCGTCAAAGGCTGCGGCATACAAAATGCTATCCTCTGTTCCATAAAATTGCGCAATGGCCCGCTCCAGTTCTTTGTGAATATCTTGGGTTCCGCAGATGAAGCGCACCGAGCTCATCCCAAAGCCATGAGAATCAAGGGCTTTATGCGCAGCCTCCAGGACACGGGGATGGCTCGAGAGGCCCAGGTAATTGTTTGCGCAACAATTGATGGCCGTTCGTCCATCGCTTAAGGTGATCTCCGCCGCTTGGAGTGATACCATGATCCTTTCCTTCTTGTAGAGGCCTTGTTCTTGTAATTGGGACAATTCATCTTGCAAACGGATTTGCAAGCCCTGGGCGTATGACTTCATAACAATATGTTTAATTACGAATCCTGGATGGTTTTCCAGATCAGGTCTTTGAGTTCAACAAGGCCTTGCCCACTAATGGCCGAAATAAAAACAGCGGGTAGATCAGCAGGTAATTCTTCGCTCAAGGCTTGGCGCAATTCCTCGTCGGTGAGATCGGCTTTGCTGACGGCGAGAAGACGCCTTTTGGTCAGCAAGTCCGGGTTATACTGCCCCAACTCGCTTAAGAGGATTCGGTATTGTTCCGGTATGGAGTCCGCATCCGCAGGAATCACAAAAAGCAAAACCGAATTGCGCTCAATGTGACGAAGGAAGCGATGCCCTAGCCCTTTGCCGGCATGGGCACCCTCAATCAGACCGGGAATATCCGCCATCACGAAGGATCGGTAGTCGCGGTAAGGTACAATGCCCAGGTTGGGGACCAATGTGGTGAAAGGATAATCCGCAATTTCGGGTTTAGCAGCAGAAACGGAGGCTAACAAGGTGCTTTTGCCTGCATTGGGGAATCCGACCAATCCCACGTCGGCAAGCAATTTCAATTCCAGTATATGCCAGACCTCCTTGCCAGGTTCCCCCGGTTGAGCAAATCGAGGTGACTGCCGTGTTGCGCTTTTGAAATGATGGTTGCCTTGTCCCCCTCGGCCACCGGGCAGGAGGATAGCCTCTTCCCCGTCGGAGGTAATTTCCAATAATTTTTCGCCGCTTTCCGCATCCCGGGCCACCGTCCCCAACGGCACCTCCAAGACAATATCGTTGCCTTGGGCCCCGGTTTTGAGGCCAGAGGAACCGTTCACGCCGGGCTCAGCGATGATATGCTTACGATATTTGAGGTGCAAAAGGGTCCATAATTGGGCATTGCCTTTGAGGACGATATGCCCTCCTCGACCTCCGTCCCCGCCGTCGGGACCCCCTTTGGCCGTGAATTTGTCCCGATGAAAGTGGATGGAACCGGCTCCGCCATGCCCTGAACGGCAGCAGATCTTGACATAATCTACAAAATTGGCTTCGGCCACGGCTTGGGTTTACTTAAAAGAAGAAGGGGAAAAGTGGCCGCACTATGCGTTCACCGCTGCTTGAATTCTTTGGTAAATGGACTGAATTGTGCCAAGTCCATCAATTTCTTGGAGTTTACCTTGGTTGCGGTAGTAGTCAGCCACCGGGGCTGTTTTGAGCATATACTCTTCAATGCGTTGTTCGATAATCCCACGATCCTGATCGTCTGCCCTGCCGGAGTCCTGACCGCGGAGGAGCAAGCGGTCGATTAGCTCTTGCCGGGGTACGGCCATGGAAATCATGCAGTGGATGGAGGTGCCAAGCCCCAGAAGGAGGGTATCCAAGGCGTCTGCTTGAGCAATCGTTCGGGGGAATCCGTCAAATATGAAGCCCGCCGCGTTAGGGTTGCTTTGCAATTTGCTTTTGATCATGCCAATCACCACTTCGTCCGGGACCAAAAGCCCCGCATCCATTAGGGATTTGGCTTCGAGGCCCAGCTTCGTGCCTGCTGCGATTTCAGACCGCAACAAATCTCCAGTGGATAAGTGCAACAAACCCATGTCGCGAATCAAATATTGGGACTGGGTGCCTTTGCCGGCACCCGGTGGGCCAAAAAGAACAAGATTAACCATGTGCCCCAAAAGTACGAAACAAGAGCAGGGGCAAGGAGGTTATGAAGAGGCGTGAACTTAATTTTGCGCCCTATTCTCGAAACCATGGCTCAATCCTCTCTTCTGAATGCCCCCCATGATGCCTTTATTCGGCGCCATATTGGAATAAATGCTCAAGCGCTGCCCACCATGTTGCAGGCGGTTGGGGCCGCCACGCTGGATCAATTGATCGAAGAGACGATACCGGAAGGTATCCGCATGGGTATCGATATGGAATTGCCAGTCCCGCTGACCGAGCAAGAGCTTCTTGCCGAGTTGGCACGAATTGGCGACAAGAACGCCCTTTATCGCAATTATATCGGGGCGGGTTACTACGGGACTTTGCTTCCCGGGGTTATCCAAAGGAATATCCTCGAAAACCCGGGCTGGTACACCCAGTACACCCCATACCAAGCAGAAATAGCCCAAGGCCGATTGGAAGCCCTGCTCAATTTTCAAACCATGGTTTGTGATTTGACCGGCATGGAAATTGCGAACGCCTCTTTGTTGGACGAATCCACAGCGGCCGCTGAGGCCATGCTGATGTTGTATGCACAGCGCAAAGAAGCGAATCGTAATAAAATATTTGTATCCCATAAATGCTTTCCGCAAACCAAAGCGGTATTGGCAACGAGAGCTGAACCTATTGGAATAGAGATTGTTACAGGAAAAGTAGAAGATTTTACTTGCGACCCATCGTTCTTTGCTTGTATTTTTCAGTACCCTGATGGTTATGGCAAAGTCAGGGATTATGAGCCGATCTGTGCCAAGGCCAAAGAGGCCGGGATCGCTACCGCGGTGATTGTTGATTTGATGGCCTTGGTTTTGTTGCCGTCCCCTGGTTCATGGGGTGCGGA
>SYHX01000068.1 GCA_005799025.1 Bacteroidota bacterium
GGGTACTTTGGACAAACGGGCCAACATCGTGAAGGATTGAAAAGCCCGTACGGCCATGTCCAGCTCTTCGTATTCTTGTTCGGCGGCAAGCATAAAAACCATACCCAGGTTGGCACCTGCCGAGAAAACCGACGAACTGTTGGAAACCACCAAACCGGCAAAATCTTTTTCAGCCAATTCAACACTTTTGCGAAAACCGGCGATTACTTCGCCACCAATGGCGTTCATTTTGGTATGAAACTCCACATTGAGGACACCTTGCCCCAGGTCGATGAGGCTGCATCCGCTGTTGGACCAGACCAATCGGGTGGGCTTGAGCAGATGCAAGTCCACGATGCGCTCACGATGAGGCACCTTGACTCGGCAACCTTGACCCGGATGATAACACCAGAGTTCTCCTTCTCTGTTTTCGTAAAAGGAGTCGAAGCCGGCATCCAACATGGATTGCACCCAAGGCGCGGGGGCTTCCCCGTATAAGGACATTAACTGGCTCATTTCTCGTATGCCAATGGCATCCCAAAGGGCGTAAGGTCCTAATTCCCAACCAAAACCAGCCTCCATCGCCTCGTCCATTTCGTAAGGGGTTTCGCAAATTTCCGATATGCGCAAGGAGGCGTACCGAAGGTTACGCGCAAAACTCTGTCGCAAAAATTCACCGCCCTTATCGGGCATTTGAATCAAGGCTTTGATGCGCTTTCGTAAATCGCCCTCTTGTTTGATGGGATCCAAGAGAGGGAATTTGGTCTTGCTTTGAAGGCCGTATTCCCCAGTCCGAAGGTCCAGGGCCTCAATCTTTTTGGCTCCGCTGGAGTCTTTGGTTTTGCGGTAAAAGCCTTGTTTGGTTTTGTCGCCGAGTCGACCTTCCGATAACATTTTTTGAAGGAAATCCGGAATTACAAAGAGGTCGTGGTATTCGTCGTCGGGGCAACGTTGGTGCACCCCCTGGGCCACCTTGACTAGGGTATCCAAACCCACCACATCGCAGGTACGGAATGTTGCGGACTTGGGACGCCCGATTAAGGGGCCAGTGAGTTGATCCACGGCGGTTATATCCAAATCCAATTTCGCCATGCTGTGCAGCAGGCTCATGATGCCAAACACTCCGATTCGGTTGGCAATAAACGCCGGACTGTCCTTGGCTTGAACAGCAACTTTGCCCAGGCGTTGGCGACCAAATTCCAAGAGAAAAGGAATCCAAGCCGCTTCGGTCTTGGGGCCCGGAATGATTTCCAGGAGCTGCAGATATCTGGGCGGGTTAAAAAAATGGGTCCCGCAGAAATTTCGCTGAAAGTCATCGGAACGTCCTTGGCATAAATCAGCTACAGGAATTCCCGAAGTATTGGTGCTTATCAATGAGCCAGGTTTCCGATGTTCCTCCAGACGACGATATAAATCCTGCTTGGGTTCCAATTGTTCCACAATTGCTTCGATGATCCAATCGCAGTCCGTTACATTGGCGAGGTCATCGTTAAAATTACCAGTTTGGATTTTGGCGGCCAAACGGTCCAGGTAGAGAGGGGACGGCTTGGATGCCACCGCGGCGGCCAAAGCCTTGTTGACCAAGTTGTTGGGATTGCTGCCGTCGCTAGGGTCCTGCATATCCAGGAGCAGAACCTCCAAACCGCAATTGGCAAAATGGCAAGCCAAGCGGGAGCCCATGATGCCTGAGCCCAGGACCGCTACTTTGTTGATTTTTGGATTCATAACACAGGGGATATTTGCGCATTGCCCATCAACTGCGTAGGGCTCAGGGAACCGATGAGGCCGTTGATGGTATCCATGCATTCAAAAAAAACAGCTAGTTTGGCATCGCCAAGCCGATTACGAATCAAACGGTTAAAATGTCGTACCCTTTCTTTGGCCAATTCGCGGGCAGCTATGCCTAGGGGTGTTAGACGTACCATCACTTGTCGTCGGTCTTGGCCGGGAATACGATAGCGTTCAATTAGGCCATCGTTTTCGAGTTTGTTCAAGGTCCGGGTGGTAGAGGAGGGTTCCATGCCCAATTTGGGGGCGACTTGCGTCACAGGCAGCCCTTCCGTTTCTATATGCAACAAAAGGTAAGCCGAAGAAACGGAGAGACCGTAGCTCTCAGCCTCAAAGTGGTACATCCGGGCGATGTTCAGCCAGGTCAAACGCGTGTCAAAACACACAGTTCGTTTGGATTTGTTGGGGTTAATAGACGGAAAGACCATAGCCAAAGATAGGCTTACTTAGTATGCGCGCATATCTTGTGCCTGCATAAAAAAAGAAAATCAATAAAAAAACCCAGCAATGCCGGGTTAGGAAGTTCTTCTTTGGGGCAAAGACGACCGTTCAAATCAGGTGGCGTAGAGGTTATCGTGTTCTTTTTGGAATTTCCCGACGATAAACTTGCGCTTCAGCTTCATGGTGGGGGTTAATTCGCCGCTTTCTACGGTCCATGTTACCGGAAGAATGGTGAATTTCTTGATTTGCTCCCATTGGCCGTATTCTTGGTTGTAACGATCTACTTCGCTTTGAATCAAGGTGACCACGCGGGGGTTCAGTGCCAAAACTGTGGGTGAATTACCGCTAATTCCGTTCTTGGAAGCCCAATCGGTCAGAATATCCCATGCGGGAACGATCAGCGCGGCTGGGTGTTTTTGGTTTTCACCGCAGACCATGAGTTGTTCGATGTAAACCGATTCCTTGAATTTATTCTCCATGGCTTGGGGTGCGATGTATTTGCCCCCGGAGGTTTTGAAAATTTCTTTTTTGCGGTCTGTGATTTTGAGATTCCCCTGAGCAGTCAACGTTCCGATATCCCCGGTGTGAAACCAACCCTCTTGGTTGATGACTTGTTGGGTCAGGGCTTCGTCTTTGTAATAGCCTTGCATGATGTTGCTGCCTCGACATAGAATTTCTCCATCATCGGCAATTCGCAGTTCCACGCTGTCGAGGACCGGTCCAACGGTGCCAAATTCCACCTGACCCGTTGCCAAATAATTAACGGCGATGACAGGGGATGTTTCGGTGAGTCCATACCCTTCCAAAACCGGAATGTTGGCAGCCCAGAAAACACGAGCCAAGCGAGGTTGCAAAGCAGCAGCCCCGCTCACGATGGCCTTGACATTTCCGCCCAAAGCTTCGCGCCATTTACTGAATATAAGTTTATTGGCCAGTTTAAGTTGGGTTTCGTACCACCAGCCGTTGGCCCCTTGGAGCTCATATCGGAGTCCCAGATTCAAGGCCCAAAAAAACAGGGAACGCTTCACGCCATTCAGCTCCATTCCTTTGGCAACAATTTTGTCATACACCTTCTCCAAGAGGCGAGGCACGGTCGAGAAAACTTGGGGCTTGATTTCTTTGAGATTCTCACCGATGGTTTCCATACTTTCGGCATAATGAATACCGATGGAACTGTAGATCATCATATAAGTAAGCATACGCTCGTAGATATGATTCAGCGGCAAGAAGCTCAAGGATTTGTCACCTGCTTTGCAAGGCACCCTAACGGCAGCAGCCAGCAAATTACTCATAATGTTATCATGTGATAACATGACTCCTTTGGGAAAGCCAGTAGTTCCTGAGGTATAGATAATGGTCGCTGTGTCTTGCTTCTGGATGGCAGACCGGCGTTGGACCAAGGTATCGCTGAGTTCTTTGCGGGGAGATTGTTGAATCTCGGTCCAGTGCTTAGCGCCCTCAACCCGGTTGAACGTGTAAACCCCTTGAATGGCAGGGAATTCTGCAGCGATTGGGGCGATTCGACGATAAAGGGCTTCATCTGAAATCATAACCCATTTCACGTGGGCATGTTCGAGGATATAGCGGTAGTCTTGGTCGGTGATGGTTGGATAAAGAGGAACATGGACGGCACCCACTTGCAACATTCCCAAGTCCATAAAATTCCATTCCGGTCTGTTGTTCGAAATGGTTGCAATTTTGTCGCCTGGCTGAGCACCCATGCTTATCAAACCCAAGGCAACACGGTTGACTTCGTCAAGGGCTTGATTGGTGGAATATAATTTCCAAACACCGCCTACTTTGCAGCCGAAGGCATAATCCAAGGGATGATTCGCCTTTTGATATTCCAGCAATTCAAACAGGAGACGGGGTTGATTCATCGTCCGTAAATTATGGGTTGGTTTTGAAAATCTTATGGGAATAGGTGCTCTGGGCTTGGGTTGATGAAATCGTCAGATGATACAATCCCTCGCTCATGGTGCTAAGGTCAAGTTCAACCTTGTTAGCCCCAATAGAAGAAATTTGGTTGGCAGGCAGCTGGATCGTCCTTCCTTGGAGGTCGGTAAGCCGAATAGCCCATTCTCCACTTGAAATTTCAGTACTTGCAGGCAGTTCAAGGACGCAGGATCCCGATACAGGATTTGGGTAAATCTTCAATGGGTTAGTGCTTAGAGCCTCATCTTCAGCTGAGGTATGAATGGAGTATCCTAATTGTAGCTTGAAGCCCTTATGAACTTGCTTGGTTATTGTATTTTGGACAAATCCTGTCAGGTAGAGGTGAGGAATTCTCCATCGAGCGCCCAATCTATATTTGAAATTAATGGTCGTCGGTACGGCACCGGATCCGACAGTGAATCCGTTGGTGTCGGGTAACATTTTGCGAAGAACCATGGGGAATAACTTTTCACCGTTGCTTCCTGGCAAGCCACCACCGGGTTGTCCGGGGGGTGGGTAGTATATAGAATCCTCTGCAAGGAATAAAATGAGTCGATTGGTTGAATCAGGAGTGGCAAGGGAGTAGACCGAGCCCGTGACCTCTACCGAATCTGGAATTTGAGGGTCACCGACCCCAATAAGTCGGGTATCCAAATCGTATATCCAATTGGCAGGCGTTATATTATACCAAGTTTCCAATGTGGTTTGACCCATACCCGAACTCAAAGCATGCCGGCCAAGACGCAAGGCAGGGACGCCGCTAATTCCATAATAATTGACTCGAAATGTGGGATCTACTGGGTTAGCCAAATACATGGAATCCAATCCAGGCCAGGAGACATGATGCCGAACGGCAGTGGCTTTGCCTGGATTGCTTCGCATGAGGCCCTGGAAAGTAGGGTTTTGTTGGGCACAAGGAGCGCAGGAGGCGTTGGTGAAGTGCTCAAACACGAGAATATTGCTCTCAAAATTCTGCGCTATCGAAGTAGAAAGTCCTGACGAGAATAGGAGAACTAAGACGAACAAGCGCCGAAAGAATGGAATACGTAAGGAAAGGATCATAAAATGATAATGGTTAATGATTTGGTTACTAAGATAAGGTCATGCCACAAAAAAAGCCCCTTGCGGGGCTCTTTTGATTCTTGGGAAACAATATTCCTTCGAATTAATGGCTAACCATGATTTTGCGCGGCTGAGTCAAGGTTTGATCACCTTTGGTAAGTTGAACCGAATACAAACCGTTGGCCCATTCAATCGTGGAAATTCGAACCTTGGGTGATGTGCTGGCTTCTAGCAAGTTGCCCTGTGCCATAATTTGACCCATCGCATTGGTGACCGTGTAACCGTTGGCATCGCTTAACCCATCCCCGATTTGAATGAACAATTCACTGTGGGAAGGATTGGGGTAAGCGTTCCACTGGGTCGTGTTAGAAGGAAGGTCTAGAATTGAGGTGGTGTTGATGGCGTTCCCCAACTTGATTTTGACACCTTTGTTGACGTCTTTGGTGCCGTTGGCCTGAACGAAGGCCAAGAGATAAAGGTTATCCCTGACAAAGGTTGGGGACAGTGCATAAGTAGCGCTGACCGTGGTGCTTTGTGATCCATTGCCACAATTGATGCCGTTGGAGGTGGGCAGAATTTTACGAAGAACGGATGGGAAATCTTTCTCTCCGTTGCTGCCTGGGGCCGTAGCATACGAAATGGGATCTTCCACGAGGTAAAGCCAAAGCTTGTTATCGGTGTTGGAGGTTGTTGTTTTGCCACGAACTGAACCGGTAACGGATAGGGTATTTCCGGTGACTGAACTATTGAGGATATAGTTCCAATTGTTCGGTGTGTTCATTACGTTGTCATCAATATTTCCTTGGTTAATGCTTGCAGGATTCGAGGACAAGGCAGAACCCAAACGCACGGCTGGAACACCGGTGATGTTATAATAGGTAACTCGAGATGTGGGATCGGTAGTATTAAAAGAATACATAGGGTCTGTGCCCGGCCAAGACGTGTGGTGCTTCACAGAGGTGGCTTCCATGTTGTTGGCTAGCAAAAGTGCTTGAAATCGAGGGTTATTGGTAGCGCAAGGGCCACATGAGGCATTAGTGAAATGCTCATAAATGAGCATGTTGGATTGAACAGGTGGGGCAGGATCCACCACCGACAAGGTGGCAGTCAGGGTGTCGGAGTTAATATTTCCACCGTTCAACCCGGAAACCCAAACTTTGATGGAGTACGCTCCGGCCGTGGTAGGGGTGTAAGTACTGGTGAAGGTGAAGGCGTCTGAATTGAAGGAGCTCACTGACCCGCTATAGGCCTGACTGGTGGTAGGGCCATTATTCACTGAATAGTTCAAGGTAGCGGAAGATATGGAATTGATTCCCAAATTGCGGAAAATTCCACCAATATTGACTGCATTGTTGGTAAAGGCAAGAGATGGAACGGTGTAGGAAACCATTTGGGCCGCGTCGGCAGCGGGGACCGTGATCCGAATATTATCCACCAACATAGCCACCATATCGTTGGAGATATTCCGGAAGGCGAAACGAATGGTTTGCCCCAAATAGGGGGCTAGTGAAAAACCACGCACGGTCAATGCGATATTTTCTCCATTAGTAGAAAACAACGGCGCTGAGGTTAGAAATGAAGCCCTAGCGGTATCCCCGTCGCTGATCCGTAGCTCATAGGCTTCAGGATAAGTGGCATTTCCCAAACTTTGGGCTTCGTAGATCATGTAATAATTTCCACTTGCAGGTATTGAAATGCTTGGAGAAATCAACCAACGATCCACGACGCCTATTGGATTGGTCCATGAAACGCTCACAGCGGATTTACCTAAATTACTGAAAACCGCAGGAAAGGTCCAAGCATTGGTGCTGTTTCCGGTTAAGGCAGAAACATTGGTTGCGCCAGGTCTGCCATCCATATTTCTTAAAACCCAACCAAATGGATATGAAGTCGTTGAGGTGACGGTATTAAAGTCCTCACTGAATACTGTTTGGGCTGAAGAAGCACCCCAAAAGGAGCCCCAAAGGGCTATCGAAAAAAGTAGTTTTTTAATCATATTGTATTTTTCTACAAGGTTAAGCCTTAAAATCCTTAGAACCACAGTTTTGGTATACGATTTTGTCTTAACTGACATTTTGTCGCATTTGGGCGTAATTTTGTATGCAATGAGAAAAATCTATAGATTTCCTTCTTTTTTGAGGAAAAGAATACGTTTTACCTAATATCAAAGCAACATGAGCGGCCAATTTTCTGGGATCTTGAAGGGTAACTTACCCCAAGGCGACAAGTTTCTCTACATGGAGAGCTACGGTTGCCAAATGAATTTCTCGGATAGCGAAATTGTGGCCTCGGTTATGGCTGACTTGGGGTATGGTATCACGGATGATTTGGAGCAAGCGGACGTGGTAATGATCAATACCTGCTCCATACGAGAAAATGCAGAACAAAAGGTCCGGGCCCGCTTACAGCATTTTCGGTCCATGAAGCGCCACAAACCGTCCATGATTATTGGCGTTTTGGGATGCATGGCCGAAAGGTTGAAAAGCAAATTGTTGGAGCAAGAGCAATTAGTAGATCTCGTGGTTGGCCCGGATGCCTACAAAGATTTGCCGGGTTTATTGGAACAGGTCCAAGGAGGTCAACAAGCAGTGAATGTTTTGCTCTCCCGGGAAGAGACCTATGCGGAGATTGCCCCGGTACGCTTGGGTTCGAATGGGGTAACCGCCTTTGTGACCATTATGCGGGGTTGCGATAACATGTGTTCTTTTTGTGTCGTGCCCTTCACTAGAGGGAGGGAGCGGAGTCGTGATCCCCACAGCATATATCAAGAGTGCTATGAATTATGGACACAAGGCTACAAGGAGGTTACGCTTTTGGGCCAAAATGTGGATTCCTATCGCTGGCAAGCCCCGGCAGTGGAAATGAAGAAGGCGGAATCTTCTACGTTTTTGTTTTCCGATTTGCTGGCTTATATCGCAAGCATTTCACCCGGCCTAAGGGTTCGATTCTCGACCTCGCATCCCAAAGACATCACCGACGAAGTGCTCCATACCATGGCCAGGCACGATAATTTATGCAAGAATATCCACCTGCCGGTGCAGTCAGGGAGTTCCATGGTGTTGGCGCGCATGAACCGGACTTATGATCGTCCATGGTACCTGGAACGGGTAGAGGCGATTCGAAGGATACTCCCTGGTTGTGCGATTACCACCGATATTATTGTTGGGTTCTGCGGGGAAACCGAAGAGGATCACCGCGAAACCTTGTCCCTAATGGAGATAGTTCGTTTTGATTCAGCGTACATGTTTGCCTACTCGGAGCGACCTGGAACCCTTGCGGCGCGTAAATACCCTGATGATGTTCCTGAGGAAATTAAGAAACAAAGATTGGCCGAGGTTATGGCCTTGCAGGATCAACATTCCGTGGAGCGCAACCAAGAAGAAGAGGGGAAAGTCCATCACGTCCTTATTGAAGGCAAATCCAAACGCTCGGATCAGGATTGGTGCGGTAGAAATTCGCGTAACAAAATGGTAGTATTTCCGGGGCAAGAAGGGGAATTGGCCCTTGGATTCAATGAAATAAAAGAATTATCCCGAGGATCCTACGTTGATGTTACTGTGCATCGATCCACCAAAGCAACGCTGATGGGTCAAGTCGCTGAATTTGATGCTGTTCAGTCATGAATAATACCATGAGTGAAGATAACGCACGTCTAGAAAGGGAGCGGGAATATCATAACAAAGCCTTTGCGGAAGACGTTCGCAAATCGTTGGATAAATTTTATGATACCATCGAAAGTAGCCGTGATGCTCATTGGCATGCACTCATGCCCGTAGCTAAGGACCGCAGGGTCTTGGAATACGGTTGTGGACCAGGTTCCGCTGCATTTGAACTTGCAAGACACGGAGCTCAAGTGATCGGAATTGATATTTCTGATGTTGCCATCGCGCAATCCAAGGCCAAGGCCAATGCCGAAAATCTTGAAATTGATTTTCGGCGAATGAATGCCGAAAGTCTTGAATTTGAAGATAATACTTTTGATATTATAGTGGGGTCTGCCATCTTGCATCATTTGGATTTGGATAAGGCCTACAAGGAATTGCATCGTTGCCTGAAGCCAGGTGGCAAGGCGGTCTTTATCGAGCCAACAGGGCATAATCCCTTGCTTAATTGTTACCGAAAATTGACTCCTAAATTGAGGACTGTGGATGAAAAGCCCATGAGACGAAAGGACTTTCGGAAAGCTTCCTCATATTTTAGCGAGGTTTCCGTAAAATACTACAATTTATTCACCACGGCCGCTGTTATTTTTCGCAACAGGCCGTATTTCAAAAATTTATTAGCGGCGTTAGATCGTTTGGATCAATGGTCCTTCCGATGGATTCCAGGCCTCAAATATTGGGGATGGATGGCGGTAATGATTTTGCAGAAAGGTCACCCGGAAAGGTAGTCAACCTGATTTGGAATAGCGTATGGAATTACAAGCCCTCAAACGACGGTTCGGCATCATTGGGAATGCACCATCCCTCAATCATGCATTGCACATAGCGGGCCAAGTGGCTGCTACGGATGTCTCTGTTTTGATTCTTGGAGAATCCGGCGTGGGTAAAGAGGTTTTTTCCAAAATACTCCATCAGCAATCTAAACGTAAGCATAATAAGTTTATCGCTGTAAACTGTGGAGCTATTCCGGAGGGGACCATTGATTCCGAACTTTTTGGGCACGAAAAAGGCTCATTTACCGGAGCCCATGAGGCGAGGCAAGGGTATTTTGAAACAGTCAACGGGGGTACTATTTTTTTGGATGAGGTCGCTGAAATGCCCTTGGGGACTCAGGCGAGGTTGTTACGAGTTCTGGAATCGGGTGAGTTTATAAAGGTAGGTTCCTCCAAAGTCCTTTCTACCGATGTTAGGTTAGTTGCTGCCACTAATGTGTCTTTGCTTAAGCAAATTGAGAAGGGTAAATTCAGGGAGGACCTGTATTACCGAATGAATACGGTTGCGATTCAGATTCCCGCATTAAGAGAACGAAAAGAGGATATTCCACTGCTGTTTAGAAAGTTTGCTGCTGATTTTTCGGAGCGTTATCATTCCCAGTCTGTGCAATTGGATCAAGGAGCTCTGGATTGGTTAGTTAATCAAACATGGCCTGGCAATATTCGGCAACTCAAGAATGTGGCTGAACAAATTTGTGTGTTGGCGCCAACCCGCATGCTCCATGGAGATGAAATAATTCCCTTTTTGCCTGTGCGAGAGTACACAAAAAATTTATTACCAGCATTGTTGGAAGGAGTGGGTGGTACCTCCGAGGATTGGTCGGAAAGAGATTTGTTGTATAAAGTCTTGTTCGATCTCAAAAAGGACATGGCTGAAATGAAGCAGGTGATGGGGCAGATCATGGAGAATGAAGTACCTGTCCGTGAAAACGAGAAAACCTCTGGAAATGTGATTGCGCCATTTTTTGAATCTGTACAAATGCCTTCGATGATGTCTCGTTACGAAGACCATGCCGAAGTTGTAGATATAGAAGAAAATTTGTCTTTGATGGAAGTGGAGAAGCGCCTGATTGAAAAGGCTATTCGTAAATATGCCGGCAAGCGTAGGCAGGCTGCCATTGAATTAGGTATATCGGAGCGAACCTTGTACCGAAAAATCAAAGAATATGGTCTCGAAGAGGAATAGCCGGGGAAACATCCTTTTGAGTTTAGCGTCTTTAATGATGATGTTCTCCGTATTGTCTTTAATGAGCGGATGCGGTGTATATTCATTCAGCGGAGCTTCGGTTCCGTCAGACGTCAAAACCCTGTATATTGCACAAATGCGTAACAACGCATCTTTGGTTAATCCCTCACTTAGTCAGCAATTGTCCGATGCATTTCGGGATAAATGCTTGGCTGAATCCAATCTCAAATTAGGTGCTCTCGGATCAACTGATTGGGAGTTTACGGGAGAAATTCAGGATTATTCAGTCACCGCAGCCGCGGTATCCGGACAAGAGAAAACCAGCCTTAACCGGTTGACGGTGGTTTGGCGTTTGCGGTTTCAGGTCAAAGGCCAAGAAAACCAAGGATGGGAACAGCGATTTACCCGCTATGCTGATTTTGATGCTGGGTTGCCCCTTCAAAGTGTTGAAGGAGAATTGGTGAATCAAATTGTTAAGCAATTGGTGGATGACGCTTTTAACAAAGCATTTATTCAGTGGTAATCCATGGATTTACGATTGCTTCGCGAATGGATTCGGAACCCTTTGTTGCTTGAAGGTGTTGATGGCCAGGATCTTGAACAACTTCTTTTGGAGGCACCTGCGTTTGAAGCTGGTCAGCTTTTGTCTTTGCAACGAATGAAAATCAATCATTCCTCAAGATTTTCGAAGGCCATGGCATCCTACACCGCCATGACCGATCAAGGCCAGTGGTTGTACAGGGCTATTGAACGCCAGCAAACCAATCCTCAAGGTAATCCGCAGAGCCATCGTCCGAGTATTGATTCGTACCCTATGGAACCCAAAGAGATGGTGGATACGGTAACGGAACAGAATAAAGCGAATGTGCAGCAAACACGGCTGGATTGGTTTACGCTGTTGGGTCAGGTGGACTGGAAATCTATGGAAACCGATGACCTCGATTTACTCTATGCGGAGTATAAGCAGACCGATTATTTGGAGGCCTCTTCAGACTTTCCTTCTTGGGACAATGATTCAATAAGGATCAGTGAACCGATAAGGGAAAGTGATTCTCAAAGTAGATCAAAGAAGGCTCCCGAAGAATTTCATAACGATATGAATCGTATACGCGAAATGGCTGCCAAGAGTTTGGATTTGGATGAGGTTCCAGTTTCGGAATCCCTTGCAGAGCTTTATTTGGAACAGGGGCAAAAGGCAATGGCCGCCCGAATTTATCGACGGCTAATGGCCAGGTTCCCCGCCAAAATAAGTTATTTCCGAGAATGCATCGATCAAATGGAATCTTATCATTCTAGGTGATTGGTTCAATTTTGGTCTCTAATCGCATTTTGAACTTACCTTTACCCTCCTTTTGCTTGGAAACAACCCTCAGAAATCGAATTATTAATTTTTAATTATTATGTACACGTTCATTACTCTTCTTATTGTTTTGGTCAGCGTTTTGTTGATCCTTTTGGTTTTGGTTCAGAAGCCCAAAGGTGGGGGATTGGCCCAAGGTTCTTCCTCAATTAACCAAGTAATGGGGGTCAAAAAGACATCCGATGTTGTGGAAAAGGGAACATGGGTCCTTAGTTTAACACTCCTAGGGCTCGCTTTGCTTGTGAATTTGTGGATTCCCCGTGCCGAGACAAGCGAGGAGGGTGCGGCTTCCCGCCTTGAAGAAAAAGTATTGGAAACCCCTAGCACCAACCAACCCACACCTGCGGGAGGCAATGTAGCACCTGCCCCCTCCAATCAAGGAAACGCACCAGCCCCGAATAGCCAAGGAGCCAAACCAGCCCCGAATAGCCAAGGAGCCACGCCAGCCCCGAATAGCCAA
>SYHX01000069.1 GCA_005799025.1 Bacteroidota bacterium
AAATCCGCCAAGCGATATAACAAAGCCGAACGCTTTTCGACCGACATCCCGGACCAGGCCGGAAAAGCCGCCGCCGCCGCCTCCACCGCCATCGCAACATCGGAGGCATCCGAATCCGGAAACCGCCCCATCACCTGTCCCGTGGACGGATTCACATTCTCCAACCAAGTCCCCCCCAGCGCTGGCTGCATTTGACCGTTGATATAATTCAAAAGATCTTCACCAGGCTCCCACAAAGCCGAGCGCATCGGATTAACATGGACATCGTTCATAGGTATAAGTTATTTAACTGACAAAAGACCTGAGGGCAAGATCGGTTTTTTGGCTTTTATTCGAGGCTATTTCAATTTCTTTTTATCTTTTGCGGGAGGTAAAAAGTTTTCTCCTGTTACCACCCTTTTATCTGTTTTTGATTCTAATTCTTTTCTGGCATTTTTGGCTACCGCACCACCTTTTTTGCTGGCCAAGGCATTTTCTTGGATTCCTTTTGCCTTCGTTGTTTCTGCTATTTGTCTTGTTGAGAGTTCAGCCAATGCAGTAAAAATCAATTCCGCTTCACTCATATGGTCACGAAGGTTTTGAGATTTTAAGCCTTTTAAATCCTTATGTTCCTTTACGGTCAATCCTGTCCATTCTTGATGAATAATATTCGTTAATGCCGCAAACTCATCTCCTTTTTTTACACCGCTCTCTTGCCAATAATCGGTTAACTTATTTCGGGTTTCTTGCCCTGTCATTCGTTGCTGAATCCATTTTTCGCTTCTTCCTAATATTTGCCAATTTTCCCTGGCTCTATCGATGCTTTGGCTGGGGTCGTTCATTTCTTGTAATCGCTCATAACCTACTTTGGCAAGCCATTGTTTAAAGGGTTCTGCTTTGGGTGAGGGGATGGACTGTATAACCCGGAAAAGGTTAGGTGTATCCAAGCAATCTGTTGCATATTTTTTTCCATCAGCAGCTTCAAATTTCAGTTGTACGATTTTTTCGTACAACTGGCTTCCTTCTTTGGCTAGCTTCTTTTTTAAATCAGCCCAATACCTTTTAGGGATAGTGCTTCCTGTTAATATTTCTATGATATCAATAACAGAAAAAAACCAAGTTTCCCTTTCTGCATCCCAATGGCTACGTACTTTTTTGTTTTCAAATAATTTTATGTCGCTCATAGGGGTATTGTTTATGCGGTACTACGGACCTTGAAATCATTTGTAAATTATATTTCGATTTCCGTAGGTTTAGTCAATTTTATCGCATACTTTTTAGATCTTCAGGCTGTTTGTTAATTCTTGCACGAACGCTTTCTTGTAAGATTGCTGCGAACTAAATTTTTAAACCATATGGCCGGCTATCGTCTTTGAAACTTCGACCCCAAGCCATTGGCCAAAACTACAAATTAGGCGTACGGCCTCCATCCACCGGCAAATGAATGCCGTTGATGTATCCTGCGACCGGCGAAGCCAAAAAAGCTACCGCGGCAGCGACCTCTTCGGGAGTTCCAAAACGCCCGGAGGGGATTTCGGCCAGCATTTCCTTTTGGATATCCTCCACGCTGTACCCTGTGGACGCCGCCTTGCCTTCGATAATGGAAACCAAGCGTTGGGTCAAGGTGGCGCCTGGCAGAACATTGTTGACCGTGATCCCCCAAGGAGCCAATTCCACCGAGAGCGTTTTGGACCAATTGGCCACCGCCGCCCGGATCGTATTGCTTACGCCCAATCCCCGAAGCGGGGCCTTGACCGATGTTGATATCACATTGATAATTCGTCCGTAGCCGGCCGCCTTCATTCCCGGTAACACCGCCCGCATTAATTCATGGGCCGCCAACAACTGCTGTTTCCACGGCGCATCAAAGGCCTCCGTGGCCGACGCATGCAGCGCCCCGGCCGGAGGTCCACCGCTGTTGTTCACCAGGATATGCACCACTTCTTCTGAACCACTTCCCCAAGAACCGTACCCCTCCCGGACCTGCTCTAAATTCTGCAAATCCACCGCCCAAACCGCATGTCCATTGCCCCCCAATTCTCTCAATCGCTGCTCCAATGCCTCGGCGGTTCGGGCTACCATAACAATACGTGCACCGGAAGCGGCCAAAGCCTTGGCCGTGGCCCATCCAATGCCCTGACTGGCCCCACAAACCAGGGCCGTTTTGCCTTCTAAATTTCCATAGGGTTGCATTCGCTAAAAATACAACCCGTCCTGCCTACCCCGCCTTGGAACCTGAATTCCTGCGGAAATAAGCGCAACAAGCCTGCAAGCCACAGTCCCCGCATCGGGGATTGCGGGCCACGCAAACCCTCCGGCCGTGCAAAATCAGCCAATGGTGGGCCTTGGGAACCAAAGCCTCCGGGATATGCCGCATCAATTGAACCTCGGTGGCCAACGGGGTTTTGGCGCCGCGGGTCAAGCCCAATCGAGCCGAAACCCGAAAAACATGGGTATCTACCGCCATCGCCGCCTCCCCGTGCAGAACCGAAAGGATCACATTGGCGGTTTTGCGACCCACCCCGGGCAAGGCCATCAAGTCCTCCCGAGCCGACGGCACATCGCCCCCATAACGCTCCATCAATAGTTGGGCCAAACCCGCCAAATGCCTGGCTTTGGCGTTGGGATAAGATATCGAAGCGATCAATTCCCGAATGACGTCCTCCCCGGCCGCCGCCATCGAAGCCGCATCCGGCAAGCGGGCAAACAAAGATTGCGATACGATATTCACCCGCTTGTCAGTGCATTGGGCGGACAAAACCACCGCCACCAGCAATTCAAACGGATTGCGGTACAGCAATTCCGTCTCCGCCTCCAGCCCACTCTCCTCAAAATACCGAAGCACCCCGGCATAACGCTCTTTGATCGTCATGCCCCAAAACTACCTCCGAGGGGGTTCGCCTTGGTTATCCTCCTAATCCAGCATCAAGGTTTCCAACCTCGCCAGCACCGCGGGGGAAACGGAGGGTGATGGGGAAGAGCTGAATTCAGCCCGTAACAAATGGAGGAGGTTGTTCATTACCCGGTGTTCCTCCTGCAATTCCGGGTCGGATATCAACTGATGCTCAAAAGCAACCGACGCACCCGGTGGCAATTCGTTGAATACATGCAAAATAAGTTGATCCTGGAGGGTTAGATTTTCGTTCATAGGCCATTTTGTTTAGCATAACGCAGACCTTTCCCCTTTCGTATCCCAAGAGGCATATTCCTCAACGAATCAAGTCGGCCCAAACGCCGTAGCCCAGGGCTACAAGACGATGCCCTTCTGGTGAATCAATTTGCGCAGATTGCTCAAGGCGTAGCGCATACGGCCGAGTGCGGTATTGATGCTCACTCCGGTAGCTTCTGAAATTTCTTTGAAGCTCAGGTCCCCGTAGATCCGCATAATGAGGACCTCGCGCTGTTCTTCGGGCAGACGGCTGACCAGCTGCTTCACCTTGCTGATGGACTGCTTCATCATCAATTTGTCTTCAGCATGCATCTCGGTATCCGTCATTTGCTCCATAGGATCCCAATCGTCATTGGCCCGTACCAACGGCATTTTGCCATTCCGCCTGAAATGATCAATGCAGAGATTGTGCGCAATCCGAAGGATCCAGGGCAGGAATTTCCCTTCTTCGTTGTAACGACCGGCCTGCAGGGTCTGCATGGCCTTCAGGAAGGTGTCCTGAAACAGGTCCTCGGCCAGCTCTTGATGCCGGACCAGCTTGTAAATGGTGGTGAAAACGCGGGATTTGTGGCGGTGCATTAACACCGACATGGCGGCCTGATGGCCTGAAACATAGCGCCGAATCAGCTCCTGATCGCTAACGCCCATGACTTGTGAAGACATAGAGAGGGGTTTAAGTTAGCGTAGGGTCTGCTTCGATAGGCGCTTGTTTGGGTTTATAGTTTGACTTGTGAAGTCAAAGTTATTCAGAAAAGTGGGAAAACAAAGCCTTTCTGAAATTTTTGTTTTGTAACCCAAAGCCGCTGACCTTTGCAGTCCATTTTGGCCAAACCTCGAATGCCTAGCCCCCCTAAAGCTACCAAATCCGCCCCCAAGCCTGCCCCCAAGCCGGTGACCTCAACCCAGGGAGCAAGTTCAACATCTCCTCCCAAGGGTATCGAGATACGCAATGCGAGGATGCATAACCTCAAGGGGGTCCATGTCACGTTACCAAGACACAAGCTGGTGGTGGTGACCGGGCTCTCCGGTTCAGGGAAGTCCAGTCTGATTTTTGACACCCTTTATGCCGAAGGGCAAAGGCGTTATGTCGAAAGCCTCTCGTCTTATGCCCGTCAATTTCTGCAGCGCATGCCCAAGCCCGAAGTGGACGATATCCGTGGGCTAAGTCCGGCCATGGCCATTGACCAGCACCATCTAGCCAGAAACCCACGATCTACCGTGGGTACCACAACCGAGATCTACGATTATATGCGCCTGCTCTTTGCTCGTTGCGGGCATACTCTGGACCCCGAAAGTGGTCGCGAGGTCAAGGCCCATCGTACAGAAGATGTGTTGAAAGAGGCAATGGATTGGCGAAAACAAAATCCTCATCAGGAGCTCAGCATTTGCTCGCCTTTGCCAAACTTAGAAAGCGCAAGGAGTCAAGAAAATTGGCCCTTGTTACAACAACATCTCGAAGATTTGCTGCAAAGAGGTTATACTCGGCTCAAAATCCTGTCAGCGGCAGACGGAGAATCCAAACTTCTCGGCATTCAAGATGTACTGGACAACAAGTCCCTCGCTAAGGCCGCCAAGACCAATCAAGGCGCTTGGCATTTAGTCCTCGACCGTCTCGTCCCTGAGGACCTCGAAGGCTTGAACCGTTTGAGCGAAGCCATCGAGCAAGCATGGGTGGAAGGAGATGGCCAAGCCTGCCTGGTCATGGGTAACGCGGTGAAGGCCTACAGTCAACGGTTTGAACTCGATGGGAAGGCCTTTGAGGCGCCATCGCTGCAATTGTTTAATTTTTCTGGCCCCTACGGCGCATGCCCCCGTTGCGAAGGCTTCGGTTCCATTCTGGGGATAGACCCGGACTTGGTGATTCCTGACAAGCGAAGGAGCATTTACGACGGCGCCATTGCCCCGTGGAAAGGGGAGAAAATGGGTGAGTGGAACGAGGCCCTTATTCATGCAGCAGCCAAATTTCGCTTTCCGATTCACAAGCCTTACCAGGATTTGAGTGATGAATTCAAAAATTTGTTGTGGAAAGGCAACAAACACTTTGAGGGACTGGATTCGTTCTTTCGAATGCTGGAAGAGAATACCTACAAAATCCAATACCGGGTAATGTTATCGCGTTACCGTGGCAAAACGATGTGCCCAGAATGCCAAGGAACCCGGCTTCGTCAGGATGCTTCTTGGGTCTGCCTTCTAGGCGAGGACGGAACACGGTGGAACCTGCACCAGTGGATGACCCAGCCTGCGGGGGACCTTTGGGTATTGTTAAAGAATTTTAAGGTCCAGGCTTCGGATGCAGTAGCGTCTCGGCGACCGCTGGAAGAAATTGTGCGGCGGCTCGGGTATCTCTGCGAGTTGGGTCTCGAGTACCTGACCATACATCGTTTGAGTAATACCTTGTCGGGAGGTGAGTCCCAGCGAATCAAATTGGCCACAACCTTGGGGAGCAGTTTAGTTGGCTCCCTGTATATCCTGGACGAGCCCAGCATAGGGCTGCATCAACGGGACAGCCTCCGCTTGGTGCAATTGTTGTACAAACTCCGGGATTTAGGAAATACGGTGGTGGTGGTGGAACACGAGCCCGATCTCATCTTGGCGGCGGATCATGTGGTGGATATCGGACCGGGTGCGGGCCATTTGGGTGGGAATCTGGTCTTTGAGGGGCCCGTCTCTGCCTTGCTTCAGGATCGTCAGAGCATGACGGCGGCTTATCTCAGCGGCAGAATGGGGATGCCTTCTGCGGTAGAAAGCAAGGCGCAGCGCAAAAAAATTCTTCTTGAAGGGGCCAGCCTACACAACCTCAAGCATGTTAATATAGCCTTCCCCCTGGGCGTCTTGTGTTGCGTAAGTGGGGTAAGCGGTTCGGGTAAATCGAGTCTTGTCAAAGGAGTGTTATGGCCTGCACTGGCGAATGCCTTAGGACAACAGCCCGCCAAAGCAGGACCGCATGATCGATTGCACGGGGATTTGCATACCCTGACTTTTGCGGAAATGGTGGACCAGCACCCCATCGGTAAATCATCCCGCTCCAATCCAGCCACCTATTCCAAAGCCTACGACCCCATTCGAAACCTCTTCGCCCTTCAGGGCCTGAGCAAGCAACGAGGCTACAAGGCTTCGCATTTTTCCTTCAACGTGGAGGGTGGAGGGCGTTGCGAAACCTGTCACGGGGAGGGCTTGGTGACGGTTTCCATGCAATTCCTAGCGGACCTTCACCTGCCTTGCGAAGATTGTAAAGGCCTTCGTTTCCAAGAAGATTTGTTGGAGGTACGCTACAGGGAGAAGCATATTGCCGACGTGTTGGCAATGACCATTGCCGAGGCGATTACCTTCTTCGGTGATCAAAAGGAAATTGTTCATAAACTGTTACCGCTTGCGGAGGTCGGTATGGGGTATGTGCAATTGGGTCAGTCGTCCACCACTTTATCGGGCGGGGAGGCTCAGCGCGTCAAACTGGCCTCTTACCTGGGTCGGGGACACAAAGACGGGGCCGGCTTTTTCCTTTTTGATGAACCCACGACCGGCCTGCATTTGCATGATATTGCGCAATTGCTCAAAGCCTTTAGGGCCCTGATTGCAGAGGGTCACAGTGTGTTGGTCATTGAGCATAATCCCGAGGTTTTGATGGCTTCGGATTGGATCATTGATATGGGCCCGGAGGGAGGGGCGAACGGCGGACAGCTGGTTTGGGAGGGAACCCCTACCGACATGAAGGAACGTGGTGAGGGCCATACAGCGGACGCGTTGCGCAGCCGTTCTTTAGCTTTGTAGGCATGCCGCGGTTCATCGCCCTCGATTACGGCCGCAAGCGATGCGGTATCGCGCATTCCGACGCGGATGGACGCATTGCTTTGGGTCTGGACACCATCGAAACAACGGCTTTGATGAAATATCTCGATGCTTACCCTGCGTGGAACGAGGTCCAAGCTCTTGTCCTGGGTTTGCCCTTGCAGGCCAACCAAAGTCCTTCCGAAAATGCGGAACGAACCCTAGCCTTTGGACGTAAACTTGCCGCCAAACGACCAGAGATCCCCATTTATCTGATGGATGAGCGGTTCACTTCGGTCATGGCACATCAAAGCTTGATTGAATCCGGTGCTTCCCGTAACATCCGTCGTGACAAAGGTGTTGTGGATCAAATCGCGGCGGTTATCCTATTACAGGATTTTCTTGAAATGTATCTTCACCATCGAACCGAACGACTTCCTATCCTTACCCTATGATTCTTCCCATCGTCCTCTACGGGGATCCAGTATTGCAACGTCGTGCCGAAGAGGTGCCCCCCAATTTTCCCGACCTTGATGCACTGATTCAAAACATGTTCGACACCATGTACACAGCCAGCGGGATAGGCCTTGCCGCCCCTCAAATTGGGCAATCCTGGAGGCTCTTTGTGCTTGATGCGGAATTGGCGGATGAGGTTGTCTACAAGGGCCAGAAAAGGGTTTTCATCAACCCGCTTATTCTTGAAGAAAGTGGGGACCTATGGCCTTATGCAGAAGGTTGCCTTAGCGTCCCGGAAATTCGAGGCGATGTTATGCGACGGGCTACGATTCGCTTGCGTTACGAAGATGCCCAAAGGGTGGTGCACGAAGAAACCTTGGATGGCATGTTAGCCAGGATTATTCAACACGAATACGATCATATTGAAGGGCGACTCTTCATCGACCTCCTTAACCCGCTACGCCGGCGTCTGGTTCAGAAAAAATTGCAACTCATTCGAAACGGCAAACTTCGCCCGGAATACAAGCACCGCCCACGATAATTCCTTTCTCATAATTCCTTTCCAACATACTTTCAGTCTTTCCGTCGGAAATCTCCGCGTCGCAAGGCCTGAAAAAATTGGGTCCATGCCCCTGGGCTCAATAAGGTGCTGGGAATAGGAAAGGCGTTGGGACCTCCAAACTGGGCAAATGGTTGCTGACCACCCGAATAATAGGTCTGGGCAATGACCTTCTGCATATACAATTTCTGATTCTCACTGGCATCCATACTCATCGCCGAGGCTAACTGAACCAACAAGTCTTTCTCCAAATTACGCCTTGCAATGGAGGTCGCATCATCTTTGAGCTCCAAAGCGAGAAATTCCTGACGAAATGCTTCCTTACTGGGCCAAGGGTAAATGACCGCTGTTGGCAAATCCACGGTATCTCTTTCCATGGGTACCAAAACTGAATAAAAATTTTCGTTCAAGCGACCGGGCATCACAAAGGTGGAAGCCCTGTAACCCACAGCACTGAACACCAAAGAATCACCGGGCAAAAGAACCATCGAAAAAAATCCTTTGAGGTCACTCACTGTTCCTTTGAAGCGGTTCTTGACCAAGATAGTGGCAAAGGGAACCACACTCATGCTGTCCGAAGTCAAGGTCAATCCAGAGAATTGCACAGGTTTCCCCTCTTGAGCCAATGAGCTGCATGGTAAGCTGCACAGCAAGTAAGCAAGGACGACCCATCCTGAAACCCATGATAACGGTTTCCTTATTCGCCATCCTAGATTAATTCGATTCCGAAATTTCATATTGTGGTAAACCATCATGACAGGGTTTCAAGGATCAATAGACAGGTTCATAAGGGTCAGAGGAATGGAGAACGATACAAAAAACCTAAGCAACGAACTCGGATAAAGGTAAAGCCTTGACAAGCATACCTCATGTTTCAACAAAACGCGCGAGTAATCCGATAAGATTCAAAGATTTTTTTTGTGTCAAGGGATGTCACAGTTAGAATCAACCTTTGATCATCTTAAAGAAAAATCATGAAACAAAATGCCAATTTGACCTCTCAATTGAATTATTGGGCGGATTGCATCGAAATGTTGGGACCGGATGATAGCCCAATACCGTGTTTGTTTGAACAGCCCATGGCTGGTTTGAGGCTGGTACGTAAGCCACAGGTGGGCTCCATGCCGTGTGCACAAAAGAATGCGCGGAAAACCAAAGCCCCGGCTCAATGGTTGCTGTAATTTTAGACTTTATCCATCGCCCTATTCAACCCTATCCTTTACAACCCCAACCATGAGTTTACAAAACGAAAAATTGAAAGCCCTTCAGCTGACCCTGGACAAACTAGAGAAAACATACGGCAAAGGCGTCGTCATGAAAATGGGCGAAGCCCGCGTTGTTAATGTGGATGTCATCCCCACCGGATCTTTGGGCCTTGACATTGCATTAGGAATAGGCGGTCTTCCCAAGGGCAGGGTGGTTGAAATCTATGGGCCTGAATCCTCCGGGAAAACCACGATAGCATTGCACGCCATTGCCCAAGCACAACGCAAAGGCGGAATGGCCGCCTTCATCGATGCGGAACATGCCTTCGACAAAGGCTATGCCGAAAAGTTGGGTATTGACACCGAAAACCTCCTGATATCCCAACCCGATAACGGAGAACAAGCCCTGGAAATTGCCGATAATCTCATCCGTTCCGGGGCCATCGATATTTTGGTCATCGACTCGGTTGCCGCCTTGGTTCCCAAAGCTGAAATTGAAGGGGAGATGGGCGACTCCTCTATGGGATTGCAAGCTCGCTTGATGTCCCAAGCTCTTCGCAAGCTAACCGGCAGCATCAACAAAACCGGTTGCGTTTGTATTTTCATCAACCAACTTCGGGAAAAAATCGGTGTCATGTTCGGAAACCCCGAAACGACCACCGGGGGTAACGCTCTCAAATTCTATGCCTCCGTTCGTTTGGATATCCGACGCATTGGGCAACTCAAGGAGGGCGTCGATATCTACGGTAACCGCGTCCGAATCAAAGTTGTCAAGAATAAAGTGGCTCCACCATTCCGCCAATGCGAATTTGATATCCTCTACGGGCAAGGCGTTTCCAAAGACGGGGAAATTGTGGATTTGGCGAGTGATCTTAACATTATCAAAAAGAGTGGGTCTTGGTACTCCTACGGCGAAACCAAATTGGGACAAGGCCGGGATGCCGTTAAGCAGCTCTTTGCCGATAATCCTGAACTTGCTGAAGAAATTGAAACCAAAATCCGCCAGGCTACCCAATTGGCCGTTACTCCCGAACCGGAACAACCAGCAACAAAGTTAACATAATAACGTCCAATGCTTGTCCAATTAAAACGCATGGCAGCCCATTATACATGCCTGTCCAAAAAAATTATCAAATAATAACTTATCCACAGGATAGCTGAATATTAAATTTTGTTCCCTTAACTTTACATATCTAAACCATATAACCATGAGTAAATTTCTTACATTTTTTCTCTTAATGGCTTTTTGCTTCAGTTTCGCAGAGGCCCAATCGATCAGAAAGCCTGTCAAAGGAGATTATTTATTTGAGCTTAGCGCAACAGGTATTAACGAACTAGGCGCAGGCCTCAATGCTACTCAGGGCGGTTTGATGATTCGTGAATTTACTTCAGATATGAAAGCTCGTCGTATAGCGGCCAATTTCAATATTCAATTTGAACTTTTTGACTCACTAAAAGTCAACCCTGAATTTACTCGCCCCGGGAAGAAGCGTATTAATGAGATTTCTCTTTCGTACGGTATTGAAAATCACATGAAAGGATCAAACCGTATGTCTACCTATTGGGGATATGCCGGTGGCCTAAAAATGGCTTCTACAGACTACATTGCTCTGTCGGGTGGCGCTTTCACTGGATTTGACTATTACTTGGCCGACGGCCTTTATGTTGGAACCGAAGTAGGATATAATGCCTTTTTAACATTCCGTGAATACGGACAAAATGCGTTGGGCTTTTCTATGCCCGGTACCGCTATTAATGCAGCTTTCCGTATGGGATACCGCTTCTAATTCAAGACGCTTCCTGTTTTGAGAGTTTATTGCCCAAGGTAATTCTTCTAGCAAAATTTAACCCGGTAATGCAATTTGAACCCCGCCTCAATGGCGGGGTTTTTTATGTTATATAGATAAGGGGGAGGTAACGGGGGACGCGAAAGCCATGAATATGCACTTGAAAATAACGGCACAAGTCCTCTAGATAGCGATGAACAAGAGCTTGATCCTCAGAGATCTGGGCTGCATCCTGTTCCCTGTAACAATCCAAGAACCTGCAGTAAAGGCGACTGCTCTCAGGATTCATACACCACGAATCCTCGCGTGTTATCTCAAGAGAAGCATCTATCCAGCGCCCGCTTTGACCATGAAGAACCTGTCCGGGCTTATAATTTTCGGTACCCGGTGCAAATCCCAGGTGTCGACTTAAACCAGCGAGCAAAGTAGCCAGACCCATCAAACACTGACCATAGGTCAAGGCCAACGGTAACATAACACAAAAATCGTCGTAGTAGGCTTCTTCGTTTTGCCCTTCGGCAAGCACAGCAGCCAACCATTCGGCCAACAAAGAGAAGGCGGCGATTTGCTCGCCTTGCAAGTCCCGAATGGATTCGGGGTGAATGGACATTTCTCGCACTCGATGAACAAGGGCGGATACGGCTCCAGTGGATACGATTTCCAGACGCTGCATAGGTCGCAATTGCCCTGCTGTTAACATTCCCGGGTTAGATCGGGAAGCATACACCGAATAGGACTGGGGTCCACTTTCACGCGTCCACAAGTACAGCATATACTGCCTATCCTTATACGGTACGACGCGCAATACCAAGCCCTCAGCCTTGACCACCTCGATTTTATTTAATCTTGCCCGGTAATAACCACCGCTTTGGCCACGATAGTTTGCGCTGATAAATCCAAAGAATCGAAAGCCACGGAATGAATCAAATAAACCCCACTGCGAACCCTGCGACCGGAGGGGTCTCTAAGATTCCAACTGACCTGACCGCCATCGGCTTTGGTTTGATATACCAAGGCGCCTGATGCATCGGTAACCTTGATCCAGGCATCCGTGACCAAGCCACGCACCGACAATAATCCCTCGAAGTTCGGCTCAACTGGATTTGGAAAAACCTGCACCTGTTCCTGTTGGTCCGCACCCTGCGTAGAAGTGCTTCGAAAGCCCATCAAGCCTTTATCTGTTCCCACCAAAACCTCACCGCTTGAGGGTTCTATCGCCAAGGCCAAGATCGAATTGGAAGGCAACGGAGCATTGGCCATGGTAAAATGCTGAACAAGCTCCGTGCATTCCGGGTTGAAAAGCCAAAGACCGTTGGCGGTACCAAACCATTTGCGATTAGCTCCATCAATAACCAACGATTGAATTAGCTCGGTACCAAGGAGATAGCCCACAAATTGTTCTTGACGGATTTTGATGCGGGTCGCGTTGAACGAAGTGCGAAAGACGGCTGAAGGGTTGTAAAAGACCACCGGGCCCTCGGAAGTTCCTATCCAAATGGAACCGTCCCGATCTTGAGCCAAGCTGATGACTTGGTTCGACGGCAATCCTCCATTCCCCTCCGCATTGGTGACATTAACATACCGCGTATTGGACGCATCCACCACCACCAAGCCTCCATTTCGGTTTCTCATCCACTTATTCCCAAGACGATCGACCAGCATATCCAGGAGTTCTGTTTGCGGGCCTGCTCCAAAAGACTCCCACAATCCGTTGGCCCTGCGCACCACCACCGGGCGAGCAGTTCCAAAATTGCTCATCCACAAATCACCCCTGCTATCCATATCCATACCGCTAACACGAAATGTTCCGGTGGTCCCTTGTTGCGGCTGCAAAGAAGAATTGGAATCGTTAAATATCACGGCCGAATCCCCTTCAACCATTGCGACCCCTCGACCCCAAGTGGACAGCCATACCCTTGCGACTCGGTTTGGATCGGGCAAAGCGCCAATAACATCGTACAAATTGCCTACGCCTCTGATAGTTTCCCGATTAAGAGCTTTCCAGCGATTAATTTGAAGAAGAGAGGCCCCGGAGGGATCGAAAGTGTTCCCAAAGCCACTACCCACTTGGTAGGCTCCTCCAGCGACTGCTACACCACCAGCATTGGCCTTCAATTGAAAGACCTTGTTGGTGGTAGGTCCTTCGGGCAAATAGCGAAAATATTCCCAAGGCGTAAAGCGAAAAAGGCCGCCTCCATCATCACCCATCCAAACTTGGTATGAATCGTACAACGCACAGGTGGGACGAACAGACTCATTGGCAATAGGGTAATTGTTGAATTGCAATTGCTCGTCCAGGCGAACAGCGCGCAAGGTATTGACCACCTGGAGCTGCCCTCCCGATACTCCCAGAAAAAGATTGGGCGATCCAGCATTGACAACCATCATGCGATGACCCCCGCTCTTGTACCATAACAAGGAATCGCCCTGATAAGAAACCAAGCTATCCCGATAAATTACCAAGGAAGGAAAGGGTTTTTTGCCCCAATACGAGTCTCGTGTCCAGAATTCAAAGCTCTGAAGATTAGACGCATCTGTAGGGGCTGAGTAGAGTCCGCTGTCTGTGGCGGCCCACCATTTCCCCTCCATTTCCACCAACGCGTTAACACCCAGATAAGCTCCTTGAGGACCAATCACAAAGGTGCTCCGAATTTCAGTCTTGAACAAATCCAATTCCACAATACCGAATCCATAACACAAATAAACAAATCGATCGGCTTGGCGGATAGATCGGATCCTTTTGCCGACGGGAACATTTGCCTTCAAAACCGCATCCAAGGTCTCGATCTGCCCGTTCTTATATAAATCCAGATTTCCGTTGGCATAGGCGATGACCAAGGTTTGGTAGGCGGGGGAATACGACAAGGCTGCTACTTCGACATCGTTCAAACCATTGACTCTGGTGATGCGCTCCAGGGATTCATCCTCCAAATCGTAAACGAACAAGCCTGCACCGCATCCTGCGAAGATCTTGTTGCCAACCTTCTCCACACAGGTAACCCTACCAAATGGCAAGTGACTACGCCACTGCCCGACGGCAACTGACGGGGCGTTCCAAGCAGTTGCCTGGGCATGAACCCCTTGCTTGGAGAGAAGGACGGCTAGACCCCACACCGAACCCCATGCCAAAGCGAAGAAATACTTCGAGGGCGATTTCTTAGATGAAGGCCTTAGGTTGCTCACAAGACGAAGCTACGGCGTATTTTTGATCTTCGCGGGCCTAACCCTCCTCGCCTGCGGAGCCTGCCCTTACCCTATGAGCGACTCCATCGGACACGAATGCGGCATTGCCTTAATCCGCTTACTCCGCCCTCTTTCGTATTACCACGAGCATTACGGTTCTCCATATTATGGCCTGGAGAAGTTATACCTGTTGATGGAGAAACAACATAACCGGGGACAAGACGGCGCTGGGGTCGCCACCATCAAATTGAATATTCCTACGGGGAGTCGTTATATCAGCAGGGCTCGATCCGTGGCCTCTCAACCACTCAAAGATATTTTTGAACGCATCTACCGAAATTATCGCGAAGCAGGGATACGGACCGAGGATTTCTTAGGTCAAACCGAGGCCCTGCAAGCCAAACTCCCTTATTTGGGAGAATTACTTTTGGGCCATTTGCGTTACGGAACCCACGGACAGAATTCCATCGAAACCTGCCACCCGTTCTTCAGGCAGCACAATCACCGGAGCCGTAACTTGGTTTTGGCCGGAAATTTCAACCTCACGAACGTGGATAGACTTTTTGAGAAATTGGTCAAATTGGGCCAACATCCCAAGGAGCAATCGGACACGGTCACCGTGATGGAGAATATCGGACATTTTCTCGATCAAGCGCATCGCGAATTGACAGCCGCTTTGGAGACGGAATATCCCGATCGGCAAAAGCTGGAAGAACGTGTAGGGCAAGATTTGGACTTGACGCATATCCTTCGCAAAGCTTCTCGGGATTGGGATGGGGGATTTGCCATGGCCGGGATGCTAGGGCACGGAGATGCCTTTGTGTTACGGGATGCGAATGGTATTCGCCCCGCATACTGGTATGCCGATGATGAAGTGGCCGTCGTGGCTTCCGAGCGTCCTGCCATTGCAACAACCTTCCATGTGCATCCGGATTCAATCAAAGTCGTGCCTCCTGGGCATGCCTTGCTGATACGCCGCGACGGAGAAATCCTCTGCCAACCTGTCTTTGAGCCGGCCCCTGTTACGCCTTGTTCCTTCGAGCGCATATATTTTTCGAGAGGGAACGATCCGGCGATATACAAGGAACGCAAAGCCTTAGGTAAGTCCTTAACGGACAAGGTCTTGCATTCTATCGATCAGGACTTGGCGCATACGGTTTTCAGCTATATTCCTAACACGGCCGAAACTGCTTTCTTAGGTCTCCTTCAAGGCCTTGAAGGGCATTTGGAAACTCAACGACTACAAGCTCTGAACACCCTGAGGCCAGAAGATTTGGAAACCCGTCAAGGAGAGCGCTATGAACAATTTATGCGCTGGATGAAATTGAGGCCACGCGTCGAAAAGGCTGCCATCAAAGACGTTAAATTGCGGACTTTCATTGCTGAAGACAGTGGCCGCAACCATATGGTTCGCCATGTGTACGACACAACTTCGGATATTTTGATTCCCAACCTGGATGCCCTTGTGGTTGTTGATGACTCTATCGTAAGGGGAACCACATTACGCGAGAGCATTGTTGCCATTCTTGGTGGACTACAACCTCGATCGCTGATCATTGTGAGTTCAGCCCCTCAAATTCGTTATCCGGATTGTTACGGAATTGACATGAGTCGACTCAGCGACTTTGTGGCCTTCCGGGCTCTGGTGAAAGTACTGGAAAAGAAAGGGCAAGTTCATCAGATTAATGCACATAGCCAGGCAGCATTGGCGGATTTAGAATTGGAAGAGCACCCCATGTCCAACCATCTTCAGGCCCTGTATTCCTTGGTGAATGAACAAGAGCTGTCCGAACAAATTGCCCTTCTCATTACCCCTCCAGAGATTAAATTCCCTGTTAAAGTCGTGTACCAAGAAATAGAATCCCTCCACAAAGCCTGTCCAGACCATTGCGGAGATTGGTACTTCAGCGGCGCATATCCCACAGCGGGTGGACATCGGGTCGCCAATAGAGCCTTGGTTTATTATGCTAGACAAATCTCTAACAGACCGTATTAACCATTGATTTATCAGCCAAATTCAGTCAATTTTTGAATATTTGGACAATATCAAACAATAATGTATTTTTATTGCTCACTTTTGTAAGATTTTGGTATCATCGCTCTTCCGAATTTGGAGGCCATGAAGCACGCCGGTCATACCATACAAGCCCTTCTGATCAATAGTGGAATTAGCATAACGCATACAGCCAAGCATATGGGCATCCAACGATCAACCCTGTACAACCTGTTCGAACGCCCTAGGTGGCCTCTTCATCGAATTCAAGCCGTCGAAAGACTTACCCATCAAGACCTTCGGTCTATTTATCCCCACTCAGAGTTTTCTGCGCCAATTTCTTACGACATCAGCCGTGAGCAAAATCTTTTTCTTCAAGAAGAAGTCAAAAGGCAACAGGGACTCCTGGATGAGGCCTGGGAAGAAATCGCTAGGCTCCGAGAAACCGTTACCAAATTCACTCGAATAACTTAACCCCAATGCACCCACTGCACCAAATTGTTCAAGTCCCCGGAAACGGTGGCATCCATCGCATCATCACCACCTCCAAGCAAGGATATATTTTGCAGAGCATTGATGCCGAACAACGTCGATGGCATGCTCCGGTCCAAACCAAGGTTGCTACATTGGAGGAAATAGCCATTTATACTCAAGAAGATCAAGTTCCTTTGTGGAATGTGTTTCGGAAAATTTGGGGTCTAGAGCTTGACGATTCTGAAATCCAATCAGCTCTGGGAAATGAAGCAGATACCAAAGCCATGTTTTTGCGATTCCTCCCCAATTACGATTCAGGTCGGGTCTATATAAGCGATATGCGGAAAGTGCTTCGTTGGTATCTTGCGCTCAAGACAGTAGTGGATTTTGGGGCTGATCTTGCCGACTCGGAGAAGTCAGCATCCGAGGGTGCCTGAAATGGTACGCCTCCATTAAATGTTCTGGGAGCAAACCGCTGGCTTTCTCAATCTCCGCTATAGTCAAAGCCACGCGCAATAGCCTATATATCGCTCGCATGCTCAATCCGCCTTGCTCCATCATTTGATCCAAGATCTGCCTGCAGGCGGGGTCCAAAGACTGTTCTAGACTTTGATCATCTTGCGCAATACCAGTTGGGGGCTCTATGCTTAGTTCAGAAGCCGGCATAGGCACTTCTACTTCAGTCGAGGACAATTTCCATTCCGAAGTTTTGACTCGATCCATACAGACCACCAAGTCCATGCGATCCAACA
Source organism: Bacteroidota bacterium (assembly GCA_005799025.1). Lineage (GTDB taxonomy): Bacteria > Bacteroidota > Bacteroidia > UBA7662 > UBA7662 > SYHX01. The sequence continues at coordinate 17,323 of SYHX01000069.1, forward strand.
GGGGGCCGCTTATTTGACGTTGGTAACGGGTCACAGAATTTACTGCGCAGGTGCATCGTTCATCGGCGCTTCCATAATAACCACACGGGCAAGGATTCATGGCCGCTATCAGCACAAACTTGGCTGGATATACTGCGGATAATCGTTGACGATTCAAAACCACTTGACCTTGCTCCAAGGGCTCGCGCAATGCCTCCAATACCTCCCTTCTGAATTCCGGTAATTCATCCAAAAACAATACCCCGCCATGGGCCAAGGATACCTCTCCGGGAATTGGCCATTGACCGCCGCCAACCATGGCCTGAACCGTTATGGTATGATGCGGTTTACGAAAAGGGATTTGTTCCGCTGGATTTCGAAATTCTAAGCCTCCGCTCAAAATGGATTGCAATTGAGACTGGATTCGTTTATCTGTCCCCGTGAGGGGTGGCATGAGGCCGGCTAAGCTATGGGCTAACATTGTTTTGCCGCAGCCTGGAGGGCCAATCAATAACACATTATGACGGCCAACGGCTGCAATCCGCAAAGCCCTCTTCGCCAATGCTTGGCCCTTGATTTGACTCCACTCCACCTTAGGCCTTGTCTCGCTTCGCCTTGGCGGTGGGCAATCTATAGCCCTTAGCGACGAGATTGGTTGCCCCTCTCGAAAAAAGACCATCACCTCATGCAAACTCTCAAAGGGTAAGGCCAAAATCTCAGGGTGCAAGACCGCCTCCGGCGCATTATCCAAAGGCATGATAACTCCTTTGTATTGATGTTTGGCCGCCAATTCCATCACCGACAAGATGCCGCGTACCCCTTTGATGCGTCCATCCAGGGACAATTCCCCCATGACCAAGTATTCCGACAAGGTCGTGCCGTTGAGGTACCCGGCCTCGGCCAACATGCCCAGGGCTATTGTCAAATCGTAAGCCGCCCCCTCTTTGCGTAGATCCGCAGGGGCCAAATTGATCATATGCCTGCAGCGTGGCAGGCTATACCCCGCGTTGCGAATGGCTGTTTGGATTCTAAGCTGGCCTTCCCGCACTGCGTGGTCGGCCAAACCTACCAGATAGAACCCAAAGGATCGTGAATCGGTATCCACTTCCACCGTCAACAAACGGGCGTCCAAGCCTCTTAAAATTCCGCTGTAAACCCTAACCATCGCCCTGCAATTTTGAGGGATCACCAGGCCTCGATCCGTCTTTAACCGTTTAAATAGCCTTGATGCGACGTACTTTTGCATTCCTCGGGTGATTAGCTCAGCTGGTTTAGAGCACTGCCTTGACAGGGCAGGGGTCACAGGTTCGAATCCTGTATCACCCACCCAAGACCCTCCCTTCCATCGCGCCCATGGCCGTTTTGCACAATCCGGTAAACCGCGAGCTCCTTCGCAAACAACTGATGGAGGAAACCTTTCACCGGGTCACCCTGTCCTTTTATCGGTATGTCCGTATTGCCGATCCCTCGGCTTTTCGCGATCAGCTCTACCAAGAATGGCAGGCCCTCGGGTGCTTTGGCAGAATCTACTTGGCTGAAGAGGGCATCAATGCTCAAATGTCCGTTCCAGGGCATGTTATGGACGCCTTTCGCCAAAATCTTGAACAACACGACGCCCTTCGCGGTGTTCCCCTCAAAATCGCGGTGGAAGACGACAGAAAGTCCTTCTACAAATTAACCCTCAAAATCCGTCCCAAAATCGTGGCCGACGGCATCGACGACCCGGCCTTTGATTCTTCCAAAGTAGGACGCCACCTCAACGCGGCCGAATTCAACGCCGCCATGGAAGAACCCGGAACCCTGGTAGTGGACATGCGCAACCATTACGAAAGCAAAATTGGCCACTTCGAAGGGGCCATCCTCCCGGATGTGGACACCTTCCGCGAAGAATTGGAGCAGGTCCCTCGCCTATTGGCTGGGCAAGAAGACCGCAAAATCCTGCTCTACTGTACCGGTGGTATTCGCTGCG
>SYHX01000070.1 GCA_005799025.1 Bacteroidota bacterium
CAGTCTCTCATTTTATCCAGACATTGGGGGAATGGTTTGGGACTTGGTTTGGACTTGTTGGATTTGGATTTGCACTTTTAGCAACACTTATTTTAGGAAACGAAGGAGATAATCTTGGTCAAGGTATTGGTCTTCCTTACCTGGAAACAGGATGGACGGCTGTTTTTACAATGCCTATCGTTGGCTTTTTAATTATCGTGTTTTCAAGATTTTTAGCTGAACAGATTAAAGCATTATCAGCAATTGCGAACAACACGAAGAAACAACAAACCGGCCCACAATGATAGATTTAAAGAAGTTGGAGTTTTAGTGCTTAATGAAACATTCTGTTTTGCATTAACATTTGTGGTGGTTTGAAAGTTTTGTGCATCGAAATCCCCAATTTCTTAAACCCGTCAACCGCTATGAGAAAGTTTGTAAAAAGACAACTAAACGGAAAACGACAAACAATAGAAAAGGCAAACATTGATAGTTCCTAAAAGATATTTTGTAAAAAAAAAAAATCGAAAATAAAAGTGGAGACCAGCAACCACCATAAAAACGGGGCGTCACCGAAAAGCCATACGGATAGGAACAAAGTTAAATTCAAAAAAAAATGAAAAATATACTCTATTTTGTAACTGTAATAATCACAATTTTTCTCACAAGTTACTGTGGTAATAATAAAGACAACTATGACAAGATATCTAATGACATTTCTATATCTCAAGTTGAATCAATACTTGGCAAAGGAGAATCGCAAGCATCTACAAATATGGATCTAGGAGAATATGGAGGAAATGTTAGCTCTGAAGTGATGACATGGCAATCCGGTACTAAAGTGGTTACAATTACTTTTTCTAACGGAAAGGTAATTGCTAAAGCACAATATGGACTATAGCTATTCTACAGAATGGGGCGTCGCCCCATTCTGTTTTTATTTCAAATCATTTTAACCCAAAAAATAAGATGAATAGAAATATTTTAACTCAAATATTTATTGGTTGTTTCATCATTAGGCTGTGAAGCTGTGCCAACAATAACCAAGCTGTTTCTAAAAAAAATACCATCAGTTCATTAGATCAATTAAAAAAGCAAAAAGACGAAGGATTTCCAACTGAATTTCCAGGAGATTATCACATAAGCGCGTTTACCGAGTTTACAAGCTCCTCAAAATGATTCAGAAGCGCAGGGGGAAGCGACGTTTGTCGGCCCGTTTCAACAGTTTCTTCAGCAATCCGTAGTCGTCAATCATAGCTGGAGCAAGGATTTTATGAGCGATAGCATCATGGGGGTACGCAAATTACTAACATTCTACGTCATGGACGATTGTTCTCTGGAAGCTTCGTGAGCGGGGTGTCCTGGTGATGGGCAGCGGTAACATGGTTCACAATCTTGGGAGAGTGAATTGGGCTCGTTTGGATGAAATTTACTCCGAGGACTAGGCGTTGGAGGCCAGTGAGCGAATGAAATCTTGTATTCTGAACGGCGACCTCCGTACCCTCATGCAATTCCAACAACAAGGCTAGGCTTTCCAATACGCTATACCGACGCCAGAACATTATCTACCCCTTTTGTACACCTTGGCCTTGCAAAAGCCAGGCGACGAGGTTCGGCTTTTTAAGGTTCGACCCGTGGCCGGAGCCCTTACCATGACCTCCGTACGAATCGGCGCCTAGTTTGGGTTTACTCTAGATCCCACGATTTGTATTTGGACCTGTAACAAGGCCATTATTCTCAATTGGATGAGGAGGTGATTCGCTCGCTTCAAACCGCCGTCAAAAACGGTGAAAATCGGGAAATTCGACACCAACACCTCCAAAATGTGCGTCAGCTTAAGGCAAGTCGTGACCGGGACCGCCAACCCCAATGGCGTGGGTTAAGGCCTTGGCGGTTTGGTTCCTTTGGTTGGCTGAATAGGATAAAATAATCCTATATTTGCATGAGATATAATTCAAAAAACGCCATAAAGCCTTATAATGACTGATAAAGCATTCAAAAATTGGCATTCCATGAGCGATCAGGTGTTGGCTGCCCATGTAGGGGCCTTCATCAAACATCATCGATTGGGCCAAAACAAAACGCAAGAAGTTCTGGCGAATGAGGCGGGCATAAGTCGTTCCACCCTTAGCTTATTGGAACGTGGCGAAACGGTTACCCTCGCCACGTTGATTCAGGTGCTTCGAATGTTGGACCAACTGCAGATCATGGATGCCTTTGAGGTGCATCAGAGCATCAGCCCGCTAGCGCTGGCCAAAGCCGAGCAGGCCAAACGCAAAAGGGCCAGGAACACCAAAACTCCGGACCGCGAACAATCGTATTGGTAAGCGATGAACACCGCATTGGTCAAAATATGGGGTGAATTGGTGGGTGCGGTGGCGTGGGATGATGGAACCGGTTACGCCACCTTTGAGTACGATCCCCAATTCAAGAGCAAAGGATGGGATTTGGCCCCCTTGCAAATGCCCGTAAAAGCGCCCCAAAACACCTTTGGTTTTCGAGCATTACGCAAAAAAGCAGATCCCACTTTGGATACCTTCAAGGGCTTACCCGGACTGTTGGCCGATGCTCTGCCCGATAGGTATGGTAGTGAACTTATCAACCTTTGGTTAGCACAACAAGGTCGTCCGCAGGACAGTATGAATCCGGTGGAGACCTTATGTTTTATAGGTACCCGAGGTATGGGGGGGCTGGAGTTTGAGCCTACCACTTTCAAGGAAGATAAAAGAGCCTTTTCGTTGGAAATTGATAGCCTGGTGGATATAGCCCGAAAAATGCTCGCTCGCAAAGAGGCTTTTGTTACCAATTTGCAGAAAGACGAAGAAAAGGCCCTTCTTGAAATCCTTCGGATAGGCACCTCTGCCGGTGGTGCTCGACCCAAGGCCGTCATTGCCTACAACGAAAGAACCGGCGAAGTAAAATCAGGTCAAACCATTGCTCCCAAAGGTTTTGAACATTGGCTGATAAAACTTGATGGGGTAAGCGATGTGCAATTGGGTGAAAGTAAGGGTTATGGCCGTGTAGAGATGGCTTATTACAACATGGCCTTGGCTTGTGGTATCCATATGATGCCTTCTCGATTATGGGAAGAAAACGGTCGGGCGCATTTTATGACCAAGCGTTTTGACAGGGAAGATGGCTCCACCAAACACCACATACAAACCTTTTGTGCTATGAAGCATTATGATTACAATCTTGTAACAAGCTTCAGTTACGAGCAGTTGTTTCAAACACTTCGTGAACTCAAACTTCCCTATCCAGATGCTGAGCAGTTGTATCGTAGAATGGTGTTCAATGTGTTGGCTCGTAACTGCGATGACCATACCAAGAACTTTGCCTTCCGCCTCCAAAAAGATGGAAAATGGGAATTGGCGCCAGCCTATGATATTTGCCATGCCTATCAACCCAAGCATCGCTGGGTCAGTCAACATGCGTTAAGCATCAACGGAAAGCGAACCCATTTGACCAAAGACGATTTGCTCACCGTTGGCCTAGCCATCAAGAACAAAAAGGCGGCTGAAACGATCGAGGAAATCAGTCACACCCTAAGTCGGTGGAAAATCTTTGCCGATGAGGTTTGCGTTTCTCCTCGATTGCGGGATGAAATCGCGGCTACCTTGATACGGCTTTAAGGATGTCCCTCATCTCAAGCCTACCTACCCGCCCTAAGGCCCACGGCTTGGGGTTTTATTTACCAGCCTTTTGGTTTAATTCAATCAAATACTTACCTTTGACGTAATTAACGTAGAACGATAGCATGTTAACTTCATTTGGCGACAAAGACACACAAAAAATATGGGAAGGAGTACGAGTCAAGGGCTTTCCGACGGAAATTCAAGAAATAGGACGTCGAAAATTGAGAATGATAAACAACTCTCAAGATTTAAATGATTTGCAAATTCCACCATCCAACCGATTGGAGAAATTAAAAGGAGATTTAAAAGACTTTTATTCAATAAGAATTAATAAGCAATGGCGAATCATTTTTAAATGGAACAATGGAAATGCTGAACAAGTACAAATAATTGATTATCACTAAAACGTGAGAACATGAAAAAATTAAAAAATATTCATCCCGGAGAAATTCTTCAAGAAGAATTTTTGTTGCCTCTAGAAATCAGCGCTTACAAACTTTCCAAAGACATTGGAATACCGCAGACACGTATTTCCTCTATCATAAAAGGGAACAGACGCATCACCGCAGACACCGCTCTTCGACTGTCTAAATATTTTGGAAATACCGCAAAGTTTTGGCTTGGACTTCAGGACGACTTCGACATTGAAGAGGAGTCCAAAGAAAAGAAGGCTGCATTGAATGCTATCAAGCAATATGCTCGCAGCGCTGCATAAAAGCCTGCAGGTGCGATACCCATCCGCAGGCGCAACGTTGGGTTACACAAACGCCGCCCCAAAGCGTAGGTTGTCCGCGTCAATACTATTTGCTCACCGCCCTAAACCCCACGGCTTGGGGTTTGAGTTCCCAGCCTTTGATTTCGGCCAGGAGGGCGAGGCGGATTTGCTCCAGGCCGTTGTTGTTGGTCCGGGTCTGTTGAGTGCCTGCGCGTTTGGTGGCCTGCTGCAGCAGGATCTTGCGATAAGCATTGTCCAACTGGGCGGGAGTGAATTCGAGGGTATCGGCCAAGGTATGGATTTGGGCATGGCTTAGGCCAAAGGGAGACGAGACTTTACCGGCCCCAAAGCGTTTGCGGAGCAATCGTTCACGGGTCATGGCCTTGGGGAGGGTGATACGGACCTTGAAATTCCAGCGCCGCTCCATGGCCTCGTCCATACCCCGGGTATGGTTGGTGGTGGCAAAGCACAGCCCTTCAAAATTCTCAAGCCTCTCCAAAAATCCTGTCACCAGGATGTTTTCTGCAATGTCAATGCTTTGGTTCACTGATTTTCTTTTTTGGAAAAAAGAATCCGCTTCGTTGAACATCACAATCGGCGCCCGCCACCCGACCTCCTGCTGGCCCGTCCCCTGGTAGGCCTCTATCTCCTCGAAGATGCGTACCAGTTTTTTTTCGGTTTCCCCAAAATATTTATTACGAATTTTTTCCACCCGCACCATCAGGATATCTCGTCGTTGCTCACGGGCCAATTGCCGCACCCATTCGGTTTTGCCGGTGCCTGGTTCCCCGGATAGCATCACCGTCAGCCCGGCTTTCAGCCCGGCTCGGCGCAGCGACCCCCAGTATTTTCTCAAAACCGCCGGAGACGTCGCCGTTCGGATTTCGTTCAGCGCCATTCCTACCTCCTCATCGTAAAGCAATTCTACCGAGGTGATCGAAGTCCATGGAATCACTTGCACCATCGAACCCCGAGGCAAAGCCGGCCGCCCCAGCCCCTGCAGCGCTTCCTGGGGCATCACCTTGGCCAACCACTCCGTATCGAGTCGCCAATGCGTCACCTGCCCGTTGGCTTGATGCGCGACTTGGACTACCCCCATGCGGTAGATTTCGTCTTGGGGATGGGACCAGCGAGCCTTGCATACCAAACGGGTCAAAGGCGTCCAACCGCCCTGACTCAGCAGCTTCCCCAAAGCCATGGGTCGACGGTGCACTACCTCGTAGCCCAGCAGGCACGAAACCGCCATTTGGGTGGGGAGGTCCGGAGTCAAAGCGTTCAGGGTCCTCACCAACGGATCGTCGGTCAATTCGACCAATCGCTCCAATAAAGTATTCTCCTTGGTGAGGAAGGAAGGCGCCTCTCCTTCGTCGTAGCCATCCTCCCCTTCAAAGAGCTCCACGCAAGCATTGAAATAGCGATGCTGCCACAAGGCCCGTTGCTCGCTCAGGTAAGCCTGCCGACCATAGCGGGCATAGCCCAAAAGGTGGATCGTCAGACTCACATGGTCCGCAAAGATTGGGCCTTCGCCCTCCACCTTCAAATGCCCCTTTTGGCGCAGGCTCCGTATCACCCCTATCCAATCCTCGTTGGGCAGGTATTTCATCGCCTCATCGCAGAGGTCCTTGCTGCTCCACGTTTTGAAATGGTACAAACAAAGCAGGGTCAGCAAAAGGGTTTCTGCCTCGTCCAGGTCAAGTTCCTTGGCCAAGGGGTTCGCAGCCAAAACGAGGGGGTGCATTCCGCCTGCACTGTCCTCGCTTTTGTAATAATCCAGGTGGCTGAGGTGTTGGGCTTGGACCAAGGCCAAATAAAGGTTTTTGTTCATAAAAGAGGGTGGGGGGTTTAGGAAA
>SYHX01000071.1 GCA_005799025.1 Bacteroidota bacterium
ATGCGAAAAGCGGGCAAGACGCCATCCAAAGCATAACCTGCGGTGATTACCTGAAGGACTCCTTGCTATGGATATCACAAGACAAAGCAAATAATCGTAGCGGACTCCGCGTACTTCCAAGCGGTTGGAGAAACTCTGATGGTACATTTTTGTTAACCGGATATAATGCTCTTTTTTGGACATCGGGATCCATTGAAGGGTATGGAATATGCAGAAAACTTACCTTTCAAAATTCGACTGTACAAAGGCTAAAAAGAAACCCTGCAGATGGTTATTCAGTGCGATGTATCAAAGACATTGGGTTTTGATCAATTATAGGGATATAAACGAAAAATTGTTAAAAATCCAGGCATTAACGCGTATTGATAAAAATATTAAATTGGGCAATGGCCGTGGGGTCGAGAAAGATGGAGTTATGTCCGATGTTAGGGACCTCCACATATTGCCTGATTTGACAGTTGTTGCAATTCTGCATGCTTTGTTTGAAAGTCGGCCAGGAGTACATCTGGATGGGGGAATCGTTGAGCCCCTGCACAAAAAGAATGTCCGATCGGTGACCTGTTGTGTACGACAAAAGGGATCGTTGCATGTATTCGTTGGGGTTGACCTGGGTGGTACCGTAAACCTGCTGAATTTTAGAGCAGGTGGACCCCAAGGCCAAAACCCCGCTTACCTCCAAGCCGCAGCGATACACCAAATTTAGGGGTCCCGGGGCATTGGCAATCACCCCGTTGGTGGCGTGCATGGTGTTCAGGCGGGTTACCAAATAACCCCCTTGGGAATGCCCAGCCAAAAAAACTTTACGGACCGTGACCCCCAATTGGGAGGATGCCTGGTTGCGGACCCATAACAAAGCAGCTTCGGCGTAGGCTATGTTATCGCCAAACAAAAGTTGCTCTCCCGGATAGGCGACACTGACCAGCAACATATCTTGAGGATTCAAAATACCCTTGAACTCATCCAAGGTATTGTTGGCGGCGACCACTAAATTGGAATCGTAAAGGACGGTGCCATGAAAAACAACCAAAACATCCACGACAGGATTTGGCGCTGGTGGATTGATCGCCTGGGGTGGCCGTTGGATCAAAACCTGAACAGGCAAATTGTTAGCAACCACCCAACGAGTAGGCCGAAAAGTTCGTACCGGCCTCACCATCCCGCTCAAGCCTTTGGAAGCAGAACCGCTGAGCGCCCCCATCCCAAAGTTTAGAGCCCAGGCCGTTGCGCTACCCGATTGGGACGAAGTCCAATACCAACCGCTCCCAAAACCGCCTCGTCCCTGGAGATACAATCGGTTATACATCAATTGCATTTCGTCACGACTGGGCAAATACCAATCGGAGTACTCGTTGGCAACCAGCCCGGAACAAACCGAGGCGGCAATGGGTCTCGCCATACATGAATTGAGGATGGAATCGGTATTGGCTGAACCGCTCCCCAAGGACGTGGAAGTACCAGGAACAAAGGAGCCCGGACAACCCCAAGCATAAAGACCCAGATCCGCAGCAGCGCACACGATTCCGCTTTCCCCACTGCTGTCAAGATCCAAAATAATCCCGCCGGCATAGGCAGAACCAATGCTGTAGGGTTTAAAGGCTTTCTCGTTGCTGTACGTAACACCCAACGAAGTGCGTGCATAAGCGCGGACATACCGAACCGCGGTATCCCAGGTCGAGTTTCCGAATACCAAGGCAAAATCATAGCCCCCGGAACCAGCAACTGCGGTGGACTGCGCAACGGTGGGAGACGAGGTCAATCCCCAACACAAGCCTCGTTCGAAAACCCCGGCCCCCGGAGAGAGAAAGCGAACACGGGCCGCCCCGCTGCGGATACCGGGTAGAATGGTATCCAGTGTTATCACGGGCGCCACTGGTATCGGTGCATGACTTCCGTTCACATCACCAACGCACAACATGCGCAGGTTCATTTGAATAGGGGTCCCCTGCGCGGTGAACGAGGGCCTGTCGCTCACCCAGTTGCCTGCACCAAACGCGGTCGTCAACCCCGTGATTCGCCGATTCACCAAGAGCGCATCCGCGCTGTTAATCGCCTGGCTGACGTTCACATCCGCCGCTATTTGGCGCAAAGGAGAAAGGGTCAGCAAGGAGGTAAAGTGCCGGTTAATTTGCAAGGCATCCGTGGCATTAACCCCACCCCAATTCCCCTCCGGTAAAGCATCCAGGATATAGGTCCCGTTTGCAAAACCACTTAGGCTGTAGGCCCCGCTGGAATCCGTCGTGTCCGAAGCCACGGTATTCCCCAGCATGGTTTTGAGTACAACCGGTACCCCCGCCAACGGGGTACTGACCGCATGATCGTAACGCAAATCCCCGTACACTTGGTTTTGGGGCGGAATCTGGCCAATCAATTCCGATGAAATCCAAAAGGATAGAATGAAAAGTAAACCTAACTTTCGGCCCTCAAGAGAAATCCCGAACAAAGAGCACAGATTAAATGGATGCACTCACTTATAAATCATAAAATGCTTGATTGAATTAAATTCTGATTTCAGCCTATTATTTAGGTTTAATTTCTAGAAATATAGGGTTTAATCATTGGTTTTTTTAAATTTGACTCTATGAAAAGATTAATTTCACTCATGCCACCAAGTTATTTACCCCTAACAACGTTCCTCATCCTTTTTTTCTCGGGATTCATGCGGGTTTCGGGCCAAAATACCGTAAGTGGGCGCTTACAATATAACAATCAGGCCTTCAAACCCTTGGCCGGGGTACCTGTTCAGCTCAAAAATTTGACCGGCGCAATCTTGGCCTCGGATACCACCGACTCCATTGGATTCTATGCATTGGTCGGCGTTGCCAACGGTACCTACCGTCTGGATGCAGTCCTCAACGGAGGAATGGGCGGTGGTGCCAATGCGACCGATGCCTTGTTGGCCTCCAGGCATTTTGGGCAATTGACCTCCCTTACCCCTTGGGCCCTGGTTGCCGCGGATGTGGATGGAAACGGACAAGTCAACAATACCGATGCTTTGCTCATTGCGCGAAAAGGCGCTGATTTGCCCGGTGCTTTTGCGGCGGGGAACTACTGTAGGCCGATCATCACATGGAACGCGGGAGGCTCACCGCAGACCGTGAACTTGCAAGCATTGGCTGTTGGCGATGTCAACGGCAGTTTTGAACCCGTGCCCTCTGCCCCTGCCTTGGTGATGGATACGGCCTTCGGCAACGGACCCCTTGGTTCCGCGGTGGTACGCTTTACCGATCCTGGTTTTGGAGTTCTCGAAAGAGGAATTTGCTATGGCAATAATCCTGATCCGGTAATCAACGGAAACCGCTCCATAGCGGGCTCCGGAGGATTTGGATTTACCCATCATTTTATGGGCGTTGACCCGTCGGTCACGCAATATGTTAGGGCATATGCCATCACAACGCAAGGTGTTTATTACAGCAACAACCGTAGTTTTCTTTCGTGGCCTGGCCTTCGATGCCCCGGACAGCCAACCATAACTGATCAAGATGGCTTCGTTTATTTTACAGTTCTCATAGGAAACCAATGTTGGATGCAAAGAAATTTGCGAACAACACGGTACCGCAACGGTAATGTTATCAATACGGGTTTATCCGATGTTTCTTGGCAAACCACCACCAGCGGTGCTTATGCGGTCTATAACTTAAGTCCATATACCAACACCGCTCAAAATGACTCGGCCTGGGGAAAGTTGTACAACCACTATGCAGTCTTGGATAGCCGTGGGCTTTGTCCTTCAGGATGGCGGATTCCATCCGAATCGGATTGGAATATTTTGATAAAAACCTTGGACCCACAGGCGGATACCACCCCTACTACCACCGTCCGTACCCAGAGTCTTGTCGCAGGGGCCACCCTAAAATCCAACCGAAACCAACCCTTGCCGGGGGGGTGGAGCAGCCCCAACACCGGGGCAACCAACCTTTCGGGGTTCTCGGACTACCTTCCGGTTACAGATCCGAAGCTGGAACCTACAACAGCGCTGGTTTGTTTGCCCAATGGTGGAGCAGTGCAAGAATACCGGCTTCAGGATCTCTGCCTCCAAAAGCATGGTATCGGGGCGTGGACTACAACAATACTCGTGTAGTACAGGGCAACCCATTTGTAACCAACGGAATGTCCGTACGTTGTATTCGAAATTGAGCATTAAACCATGAGGAAAAGAAAGGGTCTATTCAGGCTCATGGTTCGCTTCTTGCTGTTTTTACTTGCAGTTCTGTTGCCCGCCAAAAACCAGGCTCAGGGCCTCTACTTTCCACCCAACAATTCATCCGTTTGGGATACCATGCCTCCTTCCGCCCTGGGTTGGTGCCAGACCCGAATTGATAGCCTTTACGCCCTCTTGGATAGCAACGATACCAAGGCCTTCGTTTTGCTCAAGGATGGCAAAATTGTCTTGGAAAAGTATTTCGCGGGACATGGTCCCAACAGCCTTTGGCGCTGGGCCTCGGCCGGCAAAACGGTAACGGCCACCCTGGTTGGCATTGCCCAGCAGGAAAATTTACTGAGCATCACCGATACCACCTCGACCTACTTGGGTCCCGGCTGGAGCAGCCTGACCACCGCCCAGGAGGAACGTATTAACATCCGCCACCAATTGACCATGACGACAGGGCTTGATGACGGTGTATCCGACCTCTATTGCACCGACGATACCTGCCTCACCTACTTGGCCGTTCCGGGCACCCGTTGGGCCTACCACAACGCGCCGTACACGTTGTTGGATCCGGTTTTGGAAAACGCCACGGGCCGCACCCTCAACCAATACCTTAACCAAAAGATCAAAGCCCCCACCGGGATGGACGGGCAATTTATTGTTTCGGGATACAACCGCGTTCTGTTTAGCACCGCGAGAAGCATGGCCCGCTTTGGCTTACTTATGCTCAACAGAGGGGTTTGGAACGGGGTTCCGGTCCTTAATGACACCGCTTATTTTGGTCAGATGACCCGCAGCTCCCAGAACCTCAACCAGGGCTACGGCTACCTGTGGTGGCTCAACGGTACCGCGAGCCATATGGTACCTCGAATTCGTGCCGTGTTTACGGGTCCCATGTTTCCATCGGCCCCCATGGACATGATCGCCGCCTTGGGATCGGAGGGCCAATTTATCAATGTTATACCATCCACCAACATGGTCTGGATTCGAATGGGTGAGACGCCCCCATCGGTTCCATTGGACTATATGTTCAATAACATCGTTTGGAACGCCATCAACCAATTGAGCTGCAACGCTTCGGTGCCGGTGACTCTCAACGGGATCCTCCAATACGCCAACAACGCCGGCTCTGCCCTGGCCTACAGCCCATTGGAACTGGTGGACAGCACCGGAACGGTGGTGGACCGAGATACCAGCCGCATGAATGGTAGTTTTTCGTTCAACGCCATTCAAGGTACGCGTTACCGAATTCGGGCCTTTCCAACCCTCAGCCCTGGCGGCATCAACGCAACCGACGCCCTCAGGGTCGTTCAGTCCTTTTCGGGCTCGGCCCCTTTGACCGGGCTCCTAGCCATGGCAGCGGATGTCAACCGAAGCGGAACGGTGACCGCCACCGATGCCTTGAGCATCGCTCGTTGGTCTGCACAATTGTTAACCTCCTTTCCGGCAGGGGCCTGGTCCCAGGATACCAACGTGGTCCTGGCCGATACCGCGGCAGGTCCCCTGGGGCTCCGAGTTCTAAGCACCGGCGATGTCAACGGCTCGTATCTACCACCACCACCGTCGCCTTGTCCAACCGCCTCCGTGACGGACAACGCCGGGAATCTGTACCCCACCTTGGCCCTGCAAAATCAATGTTGGATGGGAAGCAACCTGCGCACCAACCGCTTTGCCAACGGCGATTTTATACCCTTTCCTTTAACAACCAGCGGCTGGTCCACCACCACGACCACCCCGGCACACGCCCTTTATAACAACGATCCAGCGAATGATAGCCTCTTTGGAAGAATGTACAATTGGTTTGCGGCAACGGATACCCGGGGTATCTGTCCCACCGGTTGGCACCTGCCATCGGATGCCGAATGGACCGCCTTGACCACGGCTTTGGGAGGAACAGGGGTGGCAGGACATGCCGTCAAATCCACCTACGGTTGGGCATCCTCGGGTAACGGCAGCAACAGTTCCGGGTTCAACGGGCTACCCGCCGGATTCCGGCGCGAAACCGGGGTCTTCGAAGGCCTGGGCAGCCATGCCTACTGGTGGTCCTCCACCGGCCTCGGTCTGACCCCGTCCAATGCCTATTTCCGCCGAGCCTCTTACAATGCCACCAACCTTTTTAGGGACAACGGGCTCAAGCGCCTGGGCTTATCGGTTCGTTGCCTGCGGGATTGATTTCAAGGGGATGTTGGGTGAGCAGCTGATTTGAGGCGGTCGAAGGTATTGGCCAGGTAGAGCATCACCACCCCAAAAGCGACTCCGGCCAAGATGAACAATTGAACCATGCCTTCTTCGGCCGAAAAAGATAGTTTCAACATAATCGTCGATATCACAAAACTACTGTTCCGTATAATCGTCGAAAATTCCTCGGTGTATAACAATGAAAAAAGCAATATAAACACATCGCTTAGAATCAAAACCGTAAAAAAGTGATCGAAAAAGATCGTATTGGAATTGATCAAAGGCGCATTGCTCAGGATATCCATATGGGAAACCGATGAAGCAGCGATCCACTGGACAAGGCTTTGGACCGAGAGTGCAAGAAAAACCAAGAATAGGACAAACGAAAGGATTTTTTTGGCACGAATAAAACGGCGGAGCGAGGGGGCCAATAGACCCTCATCCACAGCTTCAAGGGCCTTACCACTCTGAATACCGCTAATACGATAAAAGATATAAATCATCCCAAAGACAAGAATGACCGTGCCAAGGTCCCGGGCCAATTCCAAATTGTTGGGAGAACCCAGCGAACCCGCGTGCAGGTCCAGATGAGTCATGTCCTTGAAAATGCCCCGAATCAGGATGAGAGCGATGATTTCGTATTGTTTGGCGATATAAAAGGTGGTTGACTGCCGTAGGTAATAAATCAACAGATACGATTCAAAGAAGAGGAGAATCGAAAAAGGCGTATAAATGGCGTTGATGGGATGCGCCAAAAAATCAGATTGAATCCAATCCGGAAAAGCCGATTTGAGACCGATAAGACCCAAATGAACCAAGAAGCCCATTATCGCCGCATACAAAGTATAACGGCCCAAACGGGCCCTAAATCCAAGATCAAAGGGCAAATCCCAGGTTCTTTCCATCTAAGTTGCGAAAAATCACAACTACAATAACATCCCCAAGGGATAAAAGTTTCCGTTCCAAGGTTTGAGATAGGCTAACCTCATGAAGGTGCTTATCCCTCAGCGAAACATCGCCCGTGCCCTTGACTCGGAGCGTTTCCAATACGAAGAGAAGGACGGATAATAGCCATCCACTTCCGGAAACAACCATTCCCTGGAATGGCAATGGCCACAGTAATGGATGGTTGTGGGATGCTCCTTGAAATGGATTCGGGGCGTATCGTTGGCCTCAAAAACCTCGGCAAAAGGCGCTGAAATCCAATGAATTCCAGGAATTTGCTCGGCCAATGCCTTGACCCAGGCCATGACATGCTGGGAAACCGGATACTTGCACAGAAATTCAGGTTCCCATAACATAACGCGAATCGAGTCACCATCCACGCCCGCCGGGGACCATTGGGGATCCAATTGATAAAAATGATATATCAAAACAGGCTTGGAGGGATGCTCGTGTAGGATTTCTCGAAGCTTCGCCACATCGGTCCAGGGACCTTCGGGGAGCTCGCAACGAAGTTCCGGTAACACGGTTTCCATCAAGGCCTCCGGAACCTTCATACGTTCCAATGCATCGTAACCCACATCCAAAAAAGTGCCCCTTTGATGAGTATAACAATATTTATTGATATTTTCTTGGTTGGCAATGTATTTGCGGGTGCTGAAGGCACCGGCCACCCATTGCCAGCTCAGGGCATTGCTGGCCCAATCGCCGTCCAGCAGATGATAATACATCCACCGAGCCGCTTGCAACCAATGCGCACCCCCCACATTGCAGGCCAAAGCAGCGGTGTACATCCGCACATGGTTGTGCATATAGCCGGTTCGGTAAAGCTGCTCCACGGCAGCATCCACCGCCGTAATCCCGGTCCTTGCGTTCACCAAAGCCGCAGGTACCTGATGATGGCAAACCCCGGCCTGAGGCTGCCGAAGGTCTTGATCAATCGCATTGCCCTGATGTTTCCAGACCTGCTGAAAATAGTCCCGCCAGGCCAATTCTTTGACCAGCGACTCGCAGTCGTCCCAGGACAGCCCCCGTTCGACCAGCGATTCAACCACTTGACGCGTACTTAGGACCCCTCTCGACAGATACGGTGACAATTGGGTCACCGCCCCATCCAGGAAATTGCGGGAACGCGCATAGGCCGCTGGCCGAACCAAGTTCAAACGCGCGCGCGCATCTTCAAGGCGGGGCGACCACAACGCCGCTCCCTCAAAATTCAAGGAAGCCTTCCAAGGATTCCCCGTCATCGCTTTGAAATTTTATTACCAGAAATACTGCGTTGTCGACTACATCGAAATCGTTCGATGGCCTCCGCACGTTTGTAAAGATGTTTGTGACTAACCTTTTGATGAACCCTCTCCCGCCAAAGCTTGAAGCTGGAGCCCTTGAGCTCTCGCCGCATCAAAGCCACCACATCGGCTTCTGCCAAACCAAATTGGGTAAGGATGGCCTCAAAAGGGGTTCGATCTTCCCAAGCCATTTCAATAATACGGTCTACCTGAGCTAAACTTAACACCCTATGGCGAACAACCAATCCAAACCTGCTTGGTTTGGTCCATGTCATAGAAGTTTTCGTATCTCCAATCCGCGAATACAGACTTTGCCGGGATCCAAAAGCGAAACCTCCATGCGGAGGTGCTGGTCTTGTTTGACCGAAACATTCCAAGCCTGTCGAACCCAGGCCTCACCCGACACCGAACGCTGTGGGTAATCACGCATTTCGCCCTCGCTTGCCGATACCGATCCCAATCGAAGCAGCCATCGGGGACTGCTGTTGCGCGAATACACCACCACTTGGTAAACAGCAGGTCCAAGATAGGTTCCTCGGTGCGTGAATTCCGAAGAAAAACCGGGGACCTGGTTTCCCCTGCCCTCCCAGACTTGGGAGGTCTCTACACAAATCGGAGAGGCTACCGAATCCACCCCCTGGCCTCCGGCCCAAAGTCGCGTGGAGTCCAAATAGATCCGTGTCGAAGTGGTGGCATCCGGATTTTGAATATCCCAATCCACCTTGGTAGGCGATGGGCTCTGGCAGGCCGCCAAAAAAAAGAACAGAATCAACCTACCTTTCATAAACCTTGGTCGCTTTGATGCCGTATAACATAGGTAATTTACCCTCCAATCCTGGTATTTGGAAGCGACCTGGCCCCACTTCAATTTGACGAGCAAAACAAGGGTAAGGAGAATAGTCCCATTCGTCCAAAGCATCCACACGCAGTCCATTCGATAACAATGCCTGAACAATTTCGGACAAGCTGTGATTCCACGAAATACAAGAAGCCTTAATCGGTGCATTGCGGTCCGCATAGGTTCCCTCCAAATCCTCGTGCAACGGACCAAAATTAAAATAAGGGTACGTGATCTCCCGAAGGTCGTTATCCAACATCCAAACCACCGGGTGAAAATCCACCAAAACCAAGGATCCGCCGGATCTCAAAGCAGCGGCAACGCATGAAGCCCACGTTTGGAGTTCCGGCAACCAACCCAAGGTACCGTAGGTGCACATGACCCGGTCAAAGGTCCCTGTTGGTGGCAGACCCTCCTTCAAAGAGGCGATATCCTTGCAAATAAATTCCGCCTTCAGGTTCATTTCTGAGGCCAAAGAACGGGCCTTTTGGATTGCAAGGCTCGAAAAATCCACCCCGGTCACATGGGCCCCGCGACGAGCTAACGACAACGTATCTTGCCCAAAATGACATTGCAGATGCAAAATGTGTAACCCATGGACATCCCCCAAATAACCCAATTCCAGCTCTTTGAGCGAACACCAACCCTCCCTGAAGGCTTTCATTTGATAGAAGTCCGAGTGCCAATGCGAGTCCACCCGGGCATCCCAATAGGCGCGATTAATGGCCACATAATCTTCCATACCGAACATTTAATTTACAAACGTAAAGGTAGCTTTGAGTCAATTCCCAAGCCGTCATGAATTCAACCCCAGCCTTCAAAGGCATTCTCTTGGACTTGGGTGGACTCTTCATTCAAGTTTTTCCCGAAAGATTAAAAATACAAGCGGCTGTTTACCCAAACGACGCACAAGCTGGGTTGTCCAAACAAGTTGGGCTATCCAAAGAGGAATTTGAGCATATCCATCAACAATTTGAATGCGGTCTCGTTTCGGAGGAAGAATTTGATTCCGCCTTCGCCCGGGCTTTGGGAAAAGACTGGTTTGGACCGCATCGCAGCGATGACCGACGTCGATTCTGGAATTCGGTACTGGGGACCTGGCAAAAAGAAGCTGTATATAGTGTTCAAACAATACAATTATGTCTACCAAAGGTCCTTCTTAGTAATACGAATCAATGGCATCAAGAAGCCTTTGAAGCATCGTTCCTGCAAGAATTCGCTAAGCCCCTGGACTCGTTTTTTGACCGCGTTATCTATTCGCACCATTGTGGAATGCGCAAGCCCAACCCGTGCTTTTACCTTGATGTGATCCAAGGATGGGGGATCGAGCCCTCCGACTGGATCATGATTGATGACAGCCCCACCAACCTGGAGGGCGCGGCACAAGCGGGCCTACAAACCTACCTCCACCCCTCGAATACCTCTCCCGTGGAAACCATGAGGCACTTGGGCCTTCTTTCCTAGCCTTATGGTGAGGTGATTGGTTACTCAATCACCGTCAGCTTGATAAAGTTTGCGCGGTGCACACTGCGGAGAGGCATCACCCCAGTATTCACAACTGTATCACCGGATTTCAGCCAACCTTTGGCTTTGAGAATGCGTCCAACATCTTCGATGGTTTCATCTGTGGACGTTAATTTATCGTAATACAAGGCACGCACACCCCAAACCAAAGAAAGCCTGGTAAGTAAGGGGCAATTAGGTGTGAAAATAATGATTCCGGATTTGGGTCGGTATGAAGAGACTTGAAAGGCCGTGTATCCTGATTTAGTGAAACCCACGATCGCTTTGGCATCAACTCGCAGGGCAGCTCTAGAGGCCAAATAACACAATTGATCGGATATGAATGTCGTCGAGTCTTGGGAAAGTCGATGATCTCGGTAATAAATCTCCGATTGATCTTCCACCGTGCGGATTATGCGGACCATATACTCAACCACCTGAGATGGATGCAAGCCCATCGAAGTTTCACCGGACAGCATCAACGCGTCGGCACCGTCAAGGACAGCATTTGCTACGTCATTGGCTTCTGCCCGGGTTGGCATGAAATTGGTAATCATGGATTCCATCATCTGCGTTGCCACCACAACAGGCTTGCACAAATCTATACACAGTCGGACAATGCGCTTTTGGATTAAAGGCAATTGTTCGATTGGAAACTCAACGCCGAGGTCACCGCGCGCAATCATCACCGCATCCGATGCACTGATAATGTTTTCGAGGTCAGCGACCGCAGCTGGTTTCTCGATTTTGGCCATCACGGGAATATCCTGACCACTAGATTGAATGATTTCCCTTAGAGCAATAATATCCGCAGCTTTGCGTACAAATGACAAGGCCACCCAATCCAACTTGTGTTCCAATATAAAATGTAAGTCTTTACGATCCTTATCGGTCAAACTGGGAAGAGCCACTTCGGTGTCTGGTAGATTGACCCCCTTGCGAGAACTTAGCAATCCCCCTGCAACCACCTCCAACTCAATACGATCCTTGGCATTGCTGGACAGGGCCTTGAATTTCAGTTTACCATCGTCAAGCAAAAGCAAATCTCCAGGCCGAATATCCTGCGGCAATTGGGTATAATTGATGTAAATCTCGTCTTTGCTGCCAATGCAAGATTGGGTCACTAACGCCAGGCGATCTCCGGGCTCAAAGAGAATACCCCCTTGGGGCATTTCCCCAATCCTGATTTTGGGGCCTTGCAAGTCCCCAAGAATTCCTACGGTAGTGCCGAGTTCTTCATTAAGTGCACGTATATCGACGATAACCCTCCGCAGGATATCGTAATCGGCATGCGAAAAATTTAATCGAAAAACATTAGCACCCGCATGAATCAAGCTCTTGAGTTGGGCCTTCTCAAAACTCGCTGGCCCTAGGGTTGCAATGATTTTGGTTTGCCTACCTACCTTTTCCAAATCCTCCGGGGACTTCATGTTCATATTTTCTGTTTTTGGGGTCTTGTAGACTAGGTGCAAATTGGAGCGAGGTCATAGCTTGAGTGCCAATACGTGAACTTATATCAGCGGCAAAATTTACCCCTTCTATGTTTCTGATTTTGCGCTTTAAAGGTACGCTGCTGAGTTCCTCCGCTTCCTTAGGCCAGGTCATTAAATAACTAAAAATTCTCATAGTGGGGAGTAAAAGGCCCAAAGAGCCTCTGTTGGCGACAAGGCATAATGGTTTGCCGTAGAGCTCAAGGTCCTGGAAAAAAAGCTGGAAATAAGAAATATTGGGGCTAGCCTCGGCGGATTCTTCATCATTTTGAACCAAGTACGACGGAGTCAATTTGCCTTTCGACTTAAATGCCAGCTCAGCGTCCAAACGGCTTCGGACCAAATTCCAACCAAGACCCCTGTTTATCTTACCTGCCAGTGCATAGGGAGCCAAAGGGCTAACCAAGCCCAAAACGGCTAAATCAGCTTCTAAACTCAGTTTATGAACCTTGCGAGTCATTGTGTAAAGGTACAAAGTCCTCTTGGTCGGGATTAATGATGAACTTAACGGAATATCATGTAATATTGCAGTCTAAATTAACCTAGAACAACATGTCTGATATTGCCAGTAAAGTCCGTTCCATCATCGTTGACAAATTGGGAGTGGACGAGAACGAAGTGACCCCAGAAGCAAGCTTTACCAATGATTTGGGGGCAGATTCCCTCGATACCGTTGAATTGATCATGGAATTCGAAAAAGAATTCGGGCTTTCTATTCCGGACGATCAAGCGGAGAACATTCAAACCGTGGGCCAGGCGATCACCTACCTGGAGGCCAACGCCAAATAAATCTTTTTTTGACACCGTGTAAAATTTAGACCACGGAAATCTAATAAGAATGCGTAGAGTCGTTGTCACAGGCCTTGGGGCCCTTACGCCTCTGGGTAATTCTGTAAAAGATTATTGGGATGGGCTTATGCAAGGTCGTAGCGGTGCAGCCCTAATTACCCGTTTTGATGCATCCAAATTCCGAACGCGGTTTGCGGCGGAGGTCAAAGGGTTTGACCCAGAGAATCATATGGACCGCAAAGAGGCGCGCAAAATGGATCCGTACACCCAGTATGCCATGGTCACTGCGGAAGAGGCCTTTGTAGATGCTGGCCTGCACCAATTCAAAATAGATGGCGAAAAAGCAGGGGTCATTTGGGGCTCTGGAATTGGAGGCCTATACACCGTTTTCAACGAATTCAAAGCTTATTATTTAGGGGATGGGGTTCCCAAGTTCAACCCCTTTTTCGTGCCCAAAATGATCTCGGACATCGCTGCAGGCTACCTGTCCATTCGTTACGGCTTCCACGGGCCCAACTACACCACCGTTTCCGCATGCGCATCATCCAACAATGCCATCATCGATGCCTTCAACTATATCCGTTGGGGGGTAGCAGATCTCTTTATTACTGGGGGATCTGAGGCGGCAGTTAACGAGCCGGGTGTTGCGGGTTTCAATGCCATGAAAGCCTTGTCCGAGCGCAACGACGATCCGGCCACGGCTAGCCGACCCTTTGACTTGGACCGAGACGGATTTGTACTGGGTGAGGGCGGGGCCGCTCTCGTAATCGAATCCCTGGACCACGCCTTAGCCAGGGGCGCACGCATTTATGCTGAAATAGGTGGGGTCGGCTTATCCGCAGATGCCTACCACATAACTGCCCCACATCCCGAAGGTCTTGGAGCAACGATAGTCATGCGCAATGCATTGCGCGATGCCAGACTTTTACCTTCGGAAATTGACTACATCAATGTTCACGGAACTTCCACTCCGTTGGGCGACCTCTCTGAGATCAAGGCCATCAGGAACGTTTTCGGTGAAGATGCTTACCGCCTCAACGTCTCCTCCACCAAATCCATGTCCGGGCATCTGCTGGGGGCGGCGGGTGCAGCCGAGGCCGTAGCCTCCATTCTTGCCATCGTTCACGGCATTGTGCCGCCTACCATCAACCATTTCACCGACGACCCCGCTTTGGATTCGCGTATTAATCTGACTTTCAACACCCCACAGTCAAGAACAATACGCGCCGCCTTGAGCAATACCTTCGGATTCGGAGGTCATAACACCTCGGTGGTCTTCAAAGCCTACCAGGCTTAATGCCCCTGCTTCCAGTCCTACGCAGACGCAGTGCATCCCAGAAGGGTCTAGAGTTACGCATTCGCTCCCTGACAGGTTTGCGGATTCGTCAGCTCGACCTTTACGAATTAGCCTTTACCCATCCTTTGGTGCATGGCCAGAAAACCTTGAGCTTTCACAGCACCAACCAGCGCCTTGAATTTCTAGGCGATGCCGTACTAGACCTTGTGGTGGCTGAATTCCTGTTTAGGAAATTTCCCTTCAAACAAGAAGGGTTCCTCACCGAAATGCGTTCCAAAGTCGTCAACGGGGAGTTTTTGGATCAACTAGGACGGAAATTGGGATTGGATGAAATTTTATGCGAAACTTCTCTTCGGCTTTATGAAGGGGAGGGCGAAAGCCGAACCCCGCACCATCTTTTGAAACAGCTGAAAAGTAAAGGCTCGGTTGCCGATGCTTTTGAGGCCTTTGTGGGTGCTTTGTATTTAGACCGAGGACTCAAAGACACCCGTTCTTGGCTTGAAAACCGTATTCTCGAGCCTCAGATTGATTGGGAGGAGATGGCCCTCAGTGGGTCTAACCCCAAAAGCCGTTTGCTGGAATGGGCACAAAAACACAGGGCGCAATACCGAATGGAATGCCAGGAGATTGAATCCGGCAAGGGCCATCATAAATCTATTCTCTACAAAATCACATTATGGGTTAACGGTAAGGAACTTGCCCATGCCGAAAGTCCAAGCAAGCGAAAAGCAGAGCAAGCGGCTGCCGCACTATTTTTTGAACAAAGGGAACAGAACGATTTCCTTTGAAGCAAATTTATTAATTTTAGGCAAAAGCTTTTGGTTTTTCGCTAAGCCTATGCCCCCAACCTTAATTGAAGAAGCCCCCGCCAAAGCGTGGATTATTCACCAGCCCGAAAATCTGGAGATCGCAAATGAATTAGCCAGTTCCCTTGGCATTGATCAGGCCCAGGCTCTTTTGTTGCAACGGCGCGGAATTCACACCTTCGACCAAAGCAAAGCCTTTTTTCGTCCTGATTGGGATGATTTGTATGATCCCTTTCTGATGAAGGGAATGCAAGAAGCAGTTGATTTGGTGCAAGACTGCATGGACCGTGGTCATAGAATACTTCTTTACGGGGACTACGATGTGGACGGAACGACCTCAGTCGCCTTATGTTACAGAGTCATGCGTCGTTATTGCGAAGGCCTCGGGTACTATATTCCAGACCGTCAGAAAGAAGGGTATGGCCTGTCTTATCAAGGCATAGACTGGGCTGTACAGCAAGGCTATCGTTGCATTATCACGCTCGATTGCGGGACCACTGCCGTGGAGGAAGTCGCCTATGCCAACGCCCAAGGATTGCGGGTCTTGGTGACCGATCATCACAAACCTGCGGCATCCCTGCCGCCAGCCCATGCCGTTCTGAATCCCCTTCAAGGTGGTTGTTCCTATCCCTTCAAGGACCTCAGCGGTTGCGGAGTCGCCTTCAAATTGTTGAGTGCATTATGCAGCCACCTTGAGTGGCCACAAAGTGAGTTGTTGGAGCATTTGGAATTGGTGGCCATCAGCATTGCCGCGGATATGGTTTCTTTGTCTGGAGAGAACCGCGTGCTCACCCATTACGGATTGCAGAAACTGAATCAGCGCCCCATTCCAGGAATAACGGCCATGTTGCAACATTACCAAGCCCGTAAACCAAAGCTTGAAATTAATGATGTCATTTTTGGGATTTCGCCGAGAATCAATGCCGCAGGCCGTATGGGGGATGCCCGATTAGCCGTTCGTTTGCTGGTTGAGGACGAGGCCCGCGATTGTTCAGCATGGGCGATTGAAATCGAAAACAGCAACCTACTGCGTAGGGACACGGACTCCGAAATTACCACTGCAGCCATTGAACAAGCCACCGTCCAACATCAAATGAAACCGCAATACACGACCGTGGTATGTGGCCGCGATTGGCACAAAGGGGTGATTGGTATTGCAGCCTCCCGCCTGGTCGAAAAATTCTACAAACCCACGGTAGTTTTCTGCGAAGAGGATGGTAAAATGACGGGGTCTGCCCGTTCTATTCAGGATTTTGATTTGTACCATGCCCTCAGCCAATGCTCCGATACGATCGAGCAATTTGGAGGCCATAAATACGCCGCCGGGCTTACCCTGTTACCGCAGAACTATTCTGCATTTGTGGAGAAATTTGAACAGGCAGTCGCCCATACCATTCAATCCTGGCAATTACGGCCTTCCCTTGACATCGATCTTGAATTGAATTTGAATCAAATTACCCCAAAGTTTTTTAGGATCCTTCTGCAGTTTGCCCCTTTTGGAACCGGAAATAAACCACCTTTGTTCTGTGCGCGTAATGTATTTGCGAGTCCAGGAACCAGCCGCATCGTGGGGCAAAATCACCTTAGCCTTCAAATCCAACAAGAGAGAAGCCCCCGTATTCCTGCAATTGCCTTTGGCCAAGGCAGTATGCTGCCGCTGCTTGCCAAAGGTCTCCCCTTGGACATTGCCTTTCATCTGGAAGAAAATTACCACCGAGGGGTTGCCACAATGCAAGCCCGAATTGTGGATTTACGCATGACCCCATAGCAGGAAATGGAATTACGTGCCGAACTCCTCTGCAAAAAGTACGGTCGCCGCGAGGTAGTCAAGTCCGTGAGCCTTTCGGTGCAACGTGGTCAAATCGTTGGCCTGCTGGGTCCCAACGGTGCGGGTAAAACCACATGCTTCTACATGCTGGTAGGCCTTATCAAGGCCGATAGTGGCCGTGTATGGGTGGATCAACGCGATATCACCACCCTGCCCATGTACCAGCGGGCCCGCATAGGGATTGGTTATCTGCCCCAAGAATCCTCCATATTCAGAAAATTAACGGTGGAGGAAAACCTTCGCGCAGTGTTAGAAACTACCAAGCTCAGCGCGTCCGATCAACGGACCAAAGCCAACAACCTTATCGAGGAATTCAACCTTGGCCGAGTACGCGA
The DNA here is from genome assembly GCA_005799025.1 of Bacteroidota bacterium. Lineage (GTDB taxonomy): Bacteria > Bacteroidota > Bacteroidia > UBA7662 > UBA7662 > SYHX01. Next base: position 17,443 of record SYHX01000071.1, read on the forward strand.
TAACCGAGGTGATTTGTTAAGCGGCGGGGAACGACGTAGGACCGAAATGGCCAGGGCTCTGGCTACCGATCCGGCATTCATCCTCTTGGACGAGCCTTTTGCCGGTGTCGACCCTATTGCAGTCGAAGATATTCAACACATCATTTATTCCCTGAAGCGCCGTGATATCGGTGTCCTGATTACGGACCACAATGTACAGGAGACCCTCTCCATCACCGACGAAGCCACTCTTCTCTTTGAAGGGAGCATATTGCGTCAGGGTCCTGCAGAACTCATGGCTGCCGATCCAGAAGTGCGTCGACTTTACCTAGGTCGAAATTTTGAATTCAAACGCAAGTCTTTCGATTCAGTTTCTTCCATTGAATCCCCCTAAGCAGCATGACCGTATTGAATCAGATGGCAACCTGGTGGTTCAAGAAAAGAATGCACCAAATGGAGCTATTCATGCGCTACCCGCACGATGTACAGCAGGAAGTCCTTCTGAAATTGATTCATCAAGCGCGCGATACCCGCTGGGGGCAGACTTACGGGTATTCAGGAATCAAAGACCCGGAGGATTTTGCCCAAAAGGTGCCCTTGAGCACCTACGAAGACCTTGCTCCCTGGGTGCAATCCATGATGCAAGGAGAGCAGTCGGTGTTATGGCCGGGGGAAATCAAGTGGTTCGCCAAATCCAGCGGTACCACCAACGACCGCAGCAAGTTCATTCCTGTCAGTGAAGAAGCCCTCCAAGACTGCCATTACAAGGGCGCCAAAGACTTGCTTTCGGTGTATTGCAATTTGCGGCCAGAGGCGGTTTTATTCGAGGGTAAATGCTTAACTATTGGCGGAAGCCAGGCCATTAACCCCTTGAACACACAGAGCTATACGGGAGACCTCTCGGCCTTACTCATGTACAACCAACCGTTCTGGGCCCATTTGGTCCGTACCCCTGAATTGGAGGTCGCCTTGATGGATGATTGGGAACACAAAATGGAAAGAATTGTTCAGGAAACACGCCACGAAACCGTAACCAACATGGCCGGGGTGCCCACCTGGATTTTGTTGTTATGCCGTAGAATGTTGGAGGTGACGGGCAAATCCCACATGCTTGAAATTTGGCCCAAAATGGAAGTCTATTTCCACGGCGGCGTTGGCTTTCACCCCTACAGAAACCAATTCAAGTCCCTGTTTCCGTCGGATTCAATGTGGTATCTCGAAACCTACAATGCCTCCGAGGGTTTCCTTGGCTTGGCCGACGAACCAAATTCAGATGAGATGCTCCTGATGCTGGATTATGGAATTTATTACGAATTCATTCCCCTTGAGGATCTTGATTCACAGTCTCCAAAGGCTCTTCCATTGAACCTAGTCCAGGTGGGTCGAAGCTATGCAGTGGTGATGTCCACCAACAGTGGCCTATGGCGGTATCAAATTGGCGACACCATCACCTTCACCTGCACCAACCCTTACAAATTCCGTATTCTTGGACGCACGAGGTCGTTCATTAATGCATTTGGCGAAGAACTCATGGCCGAAAATGCAGAGTATGGCATTGGATATGCCGCTCAATGTTGCGGTGCCCAGGTAAGAGATTATACCGCGGCACCGATGTTCCTGGAGTCAGGCCATGCAGGATTGCATCAATGGTTAATTGAGTTTGAATCTCCCCCAGATGACCTGAGCCGATTCGCCCAAATACTGGACGAAGCCCTGCGCAAAGTCAATTCCGATTACGATGCTAAACGTCACAAAAACATCGCCCTGCTAGAACCTCAAATAGTTTCCTTACCGTCCGGAACTTTCTATCGCTGGCTACAAAGCCGCAACAAGGTCGGTGGCCAACACAAGGTTCCCCGTTTGGTGAATCATAGAGAAATTGCCAATTCTGTGTTGGAAATATTAGCGGATGGCCCAAATACTCCTAATCTTTAGGGCATTACAAAGCAAACCCTTAGTGATCCCTATTGGCAGCAAAGGCTAACAAATCTTGAAGGCTTAGTCGCGCATCCCCTTCAGGAAACGAATTCAAAAGAGCCTTACCTTCCTCCACCTTGCTTTGCATCGTTTGCAAAGCATAGTGAATGCCCCCCGACTCCTCAATGAACTGAACAATATAATTAATGTTCTCGGTTCGCTCCGGATTATTTTTGATCATCCCAATGACTTTGCGTCGCTCCCAAAACGATGCTTTACCCAAGGCATGAATTAAAGGTAAGGTGAGTTTCTTTTCTTTGATGTCCGCCAAAGGAGCCTTCCCTGTACGATGACCCTCAAAATCAAGCAAGTCGTCGCGCATTTGGAAAACTATACCCAGAACTTCTCCAAACTGCCTCGCATTTTCTATTCGAGGATCCGCTTCTTCCGGTAACACTGAAGCAACCCCCACCGCACAGCAGGTTGCCATCAACGAAGCCGTCTTGGCGGCAATAATTCGAAAATAAACCTCTTCGGTGATATCCAAACGCCTCGCCTTTTCGATTTGCAGCAGCTCTCCTTCGCTCATCCTTTTGACGGCATCCGATGTCAAATGCAAAATCGTGTAGTCCCGGTGCTCTAATGCTAACAAAAGTCCACGACTGAGAAGATAATCCCCAATTAGAACGGCTATTTTGTTTTTCCACAGCGCATTCACGCTCCAAAATCCTCTCCGCAAGGGCGCCCCGTCCACCACGTCATCGTGCACCAATGTTGCGGTGTGCAACAATTCTACCAATGCAGCTGCTCTGCGCGTTCGTTCCCCGCAATCACCATAGCAACGCGCTGCCAAATGGACCAACATGGGCCTTATTTGTTTGCCCTTGCGGCGTACGATATAACGGGTAATCCAATCCAACAAGGGGACCTTGCTGCGCATGAGATCCCGAAATGTTGATTCAAAACCGGCCAACTCGAGGGCTACAGGGGCCTTGATCCGGTCTAGAGCGTAATCTGCCACCGACCTAATAAACCTCTGTCCTTAAACTGGAAGAGTAATTGAGCTTAAGGGCGTTGGCTTTCCGTAGCTCTTGCTTCACATCGGTTACGATTCCCATCTTGACCTCGCGATCAGCCTTGATGGAAGTTGTCAATAGCGGAATTTCCTGCTCTGATCTTGCCGCTCTTTCTTTGTCGATGAACTCCGCAATCATGGAAGGGGTCGCGAAGGCATCGTTTAACTGAATACGAGGCGCTGTTCCAAATTGAGCGCGAAATGTTTCGGTAGGGGCTCCAATATGGATATAGGATACCAAAGACTTTTTCTCGAGCTTCTGAATTTCGGTAGCTTGAGGAACAACCACTTTGACTTTGAGGTCAGTTTCGCGCATAACCGTAGTGACCATGAAGAAAAAGAGCAACATAAAAACAATGTCCGGCAGGGATGCCGTACTAATTGCCGGGGTGGGTTTTTCTTTTTTCTTGAGCTTCATGGCTTTACTCCGAAGGGTGAGGACCGGTTGAATTCGAATCTTAACCCTCAGGTTCAGCTTCGGAAATCACCTGTCTGTAAAAATCTTTGATTTCGTTTTGACTACTTTCTGGAAGCTGCTCCATGCCCCGGCCGTAGAGCATTCTCGCCCTTACATCTCTCAATTCGTTGTAGGCTGCTTTGAGCTCATTATGAACTTGGATATAAATATTATAGGAGGTTCCTCGATCGTTTTTGAGGGAAATAATTGCCTTCTGAGGAGATTCCGACAATTCGGGATTCTTGGAGGGATTATCAATAAAATCCTTGGCCAGACGTTTAAGCTGTTTGATATCAGAAGGTTGACCATCTACCAATAGCATGTCATTGGCATTCACCAAGACTTGGAGCACATTGCGCTCCTTGATCCTGATATCGTTCTTGGGTTGATTTTCTTCCGGCATCGGAGGAAGCTTGATGGAGATTCCTTTGTCCGTGTCAATCGTCGTAGTTACCAAAAAGAAAATCAAGAGCAGGAAGGCGATATCCGCCATTGACCCTGCATTCACTTCTTGTACTGGTCTTGCCATGGTTGCCTTTTGGGAATCTTAATTTGAATTCCTTAATTGTTCAACGTAATAAATTGTAAACTTCCCCTACAATCAGAAGAATACAAGTTAGAATACTAGTGATATAAAGCATGATCAATGACCCGCCAATAAGCTGAGACAAAAATGGTGTTATCCCAAATTTGGTATAAGATGGCAACACTTCATTTCCTGACATCGCGTAAGAAATTCCAAAAATGATGACCAATGAACCAATGGATATTAGGGCTTTCTTGGCCGCATCCGCGCTAGTGACTATTTCCCAGAGGGGGAAGGCCAAGGCGGCTAGCAGGCCCACAAAAAACATGCCGTACGACAACCAGAGTCCGGCATCAATCATAAAGTCTGAATTCATACCGAATTACTTTTTGCCGTATTTAACCAACAAATCGATCAGGCTAATGGAAGCGTCTTCCATGGTATTCACCAATGAATCAACCTTGGAAATTAAATAGTTGTAGAACACTTGCAAAATCATGGCCACAATCAAACCAAATACAGTGGTTAAAAGGGCCACTTTAATACCACCCGCTACCAACGATGGGCTAATATCCCCTGCAATTTCAATCGCATCAAAGGCCTGGATCATTCCCACAACCGTTCCCAAGAATCCGAGCATAGGGGCAAGGGCGATGAACAAGGAAATCCAAATCAAGCCTTTCTCCAATTGACCCATTTGAACCGAGCCGTAAGAGGTCACCGCCTTTTCGGCAATATCAACCCCTTCGTTGGAGCGCTCCAAGCCTTGATAAAAAATACTAGCAACAGGACCACGGGTATTGCGGCAAATGTCTTTGGCGGCGTCGAGGTTACCCCCTTTGAGGGCATCTTCGACTTTTTTTAACAATTTGGTCGTGTTGGTTGTGGCCAAATTGAGGTAAATCACCCGCTCAATGATGACCCCCAAACCAAAAATTAAGCAAAGCAATACAGGGCTCATCCAAATCACATCTCCTTCGATGAATTTCTGCTTGAACATGTAGTGCATGGAATCTTCGCCCTCGTTGACCACGGCGGCGGCCTCGTTGGCTGCCGCGGCGGTATCTGCTGAAGCAGCTGCGGAACTATCCGCTGATTTGGCCGTGGTATCCGAAGCCTTTTCGGTGGCTCCTCGGGCTTGTTTCCCTTGGGCAGAGGCATCCATTCGGGCACCGACCAAGGCGAAGGTCATTAGACAAAGGGTATAAAAAGCGAATTTTTTCATGGGTTTGGAATGTTTTTCAAAAATAGGGCAAAGAGGCTGTAAATTCCTGTGCTGATGAAAATACGGAGCAATATTAAGGCCTTATCAATATATGTAGCAAATATTTCTCAAGAAGATTCGGCGAAATTAGACTACAATGGCAATGCCCTACCAAGTCATTAATCCATTTGGATGCCAAAAGACATTTTAATGGGAGAAACTCCTAAGGCCGTATGCCTAGTTTTACCCTGACTTATGGCTGAACTTGTGAGCAAGCA
>SYHX01000072.1 GCA_005799025.1 Bacteroidota bacterium
GAGCAAGAGCGTGGAATTACCATCACCTCCGCCGCCACCAAAACCTCTTGGACCTGGCAAGAGACGGATTATGCGGTTAATATTATTGATACTCCAGGTCACGTGGATTTCACTGTAGAGGTTAACCGCTCCCTCCGCGTTCTGGATGGTTTGGTTTTCTTGTTCTCTGCCGTGGATGGAGTCGAACCCCAATCTGAAACCAATTGGCGTCTCGCTGACAATTATAAAGTACCTCGGTTAGGTTTTGTGAATAAAATGGACCGCCAGGGTTCTGATTTCTTTAAGGTCTGTCAGCAAGTCAAAGACATGCTAGGTTCCAATGCCGTGCCCATTCAAATTCCTATTGGGGATGAAGAACACTTCAAAGGTGTAGTGGATTTAATTACTAACCAAGCAATTGTTTGGGATGAAGCCTCTAAAGGTATGACTTTCCAAGTTATCGAAATGCCAGCAGACCTGGTAGAAGATGCCCATAAATACCGTCAGCAGCTGATTGAAGTCTGTGCAGAATACGACGACGCTTTGTTGGAGAAGTTTTTTGATAACCCAGATTCCATCACGCAAGAAGAAATTCGCTCAGCCCTGCGCAAAGCGGTTTGTGACCAAAAGGTCGTTCCAATGCTCTGCGGTTCCGCTTTCAAAAACAAAGGGGTTCAAGCTGTATTGGATGCGGTTTGTGCCTTCCTTCCCGCTCCTGTTGATCAGGAGGCGGTTATCGGTATTAATCCCAAAACAGACGTGGAAGAGGCCCGTAAGCCTTCTGTGGACGCTCCTTTCTGTGCGCTTGCGTTCAAAGTAGCAACAGATCCATTTGTAGGGCGGTTGGTATTTTTCCGCGTTTACAGCGGTCGCCTCGATGCGGGATCCTATGTTATGAAAGTTCGCAACGAGCCCGATAAGGGTATCGTTATGGAAAAGGAGCGTATTTCACGTCTTTTCCAAATGCACGCCAATGACCGGAAAGCTATTGAGTTCGTCGAAGCCGGCGATATTTGCGCGGCGGTGGGCTTCAAAGACATCAAAACGGGAGATACGTTGTGTGACGTAAACTCACCCATCATTCTGGAGGCGATGCAGTTTCCTGATCCCGTTATTGGTTTGGCTATTGAACCAAAAACCCAAGCTGATTCCGATAAATTGGGTAATGCTCTCGCTAAATTAGCCGAGGAAGATCCGACGTTCAAGGTCAAGACCGATGAAGATACAGGTCAGACCATTATCTCAGGTATGGGCGAATTGCACCTCGAAATCATCGTGGACCGTTTGCGCCGTGAATTCAAGGTAGAATGCAACCAGGGAGCACCACAGGTGAATTACAAAGAAGCCATCACGGCCCCTGTAACACATCGTGAGGTTTATAAAAAACAAACGGGTGGACGTGGAAAATTTGCCGATATTTTCGTCGAAATTATTCCGGGCGATCCAGAAAAACCAGGTTTAGAATTCCTTAATGAAATTGTTGGTGGTTCGGTTCCGAGAGAATTTATTCCATCGGTAGAGAAAGGATTTGCCGCGGCTATGGCGAACGGTGTCCTGGCTGGATTTACCATGGACTCCTTGAAAGTCAGGTTATTTGACGGAAGTTTCCACGCAGTAGACTCGGATTCACTTTCTTTTGAAATTGCTGCCCGCACAGCATTTCGTGAAGCATGTCGCAAAGCAAATCCCATCCTATTGGAGCCCATCATGAAAGTTGAGGTCATTACTCCAGAAGACTATATGGGAGATGTTATTGGTGACCTTAACAAGCGTAGGGGCCAAATGCAGGGCATGGATTCCCGCAACAGTGCACAAGTCATTAAAGCCCAAGTTCCTTTGGCGGAGATGTTTGGTTACGTGACGGTCTTGAGAACTTTGACCTCCGGTCGCGCAACTTCCACCATGGAGTTTTCGCATTATACCGAAACACCCAAGAATATTTCTGAAGATGTACTGGCCAAGTACAAGGCCATGAAAGCCGTAAAAGACTAAATTCCGTTATGAGCCATCGTATTCGCATCAAACTCAAGTCCTACGACCATAACCTGGTCGATAAATCGGCTGAGAAAATTGTCAAGACCGTCAAAATGACAGGTGCTGTGGTCAGTGGGCCTATTCCATTACCAACGGAGAAGAAAATTTATACCGTTCTCAAATCCCCTCACGTCAACAAAAAAGCTCGTGAGCAGTTTCAATTGTGCTCCTACAAAAGGGTGATGGATATTCACAGTTCCTCCTCCAAAACGGTGGATGCCCTCATGAAGCTAGAATTGCCAAGCGGTGTGGATGTAGAAATCAAAGTCTAACGTTATGTCAGGTATTATAGGTAAGAAAATTGGTATGACCTCGGTCTTTGCAGCCGATGGTGCAATGGTTCCTTGTACGGTATTGGAGGCTGGCCCTTGTGTGGTCACTCAAGTACGTACCAAAGACAAGGATGGTTACGAGGCAATACAGCTCGCCTACGGTGATCGTAAAGAGAAATCGTCTACCAAGCCTGCAATTGGTCACTTTAAGAAGGCAGGAACTGGCCCCAAAGCCAAGGTAACTGAATTCAAAAGATTCAATCGCGAGCTACAATTGGGAGACCTCGTGGATGTCACACTCTTCAACGAGGGAGATAAGGTGGACGTGATTGGTGTCACCAAGGGCAAAGGGTTTCAAGGTGTAGTCAAGCGTCACGGCTTCGGCGGTGTTGGAGGACAAACCCATGGTCAGCACAATAGATTGAGAGCCCCAGGTTCATTGGGCGCTTCCTCATTCCCAAGCCGCGTTTTCAAAGGTATGCGTATGGCGGGTCAAACCGGTGACGTGCGCCGTACAGCTCAGAATTTACAAATCGTCAAAGTATATCCCGACCAAAATCTACTCGTTGTGAAAGGCTCAGTTCCTGGCGCCAACGGGTCATGGGTTTTGGTTCGCAAATAATATCTCCATGGAAACCGCAATCTACTCTCGTTCAGGCCAAGCCACCGACCGCAAGGTTGTTTTGGATGATCAGGTTTTCTGCCTTGAACCTAACGATCACGCCATTTATCTTGACGTGAAATTGCACCTTGCTAATCGTCGTCAGGGTACGGCCAAAGCCAAAGAAAGATCCGAAATGAGCGGATCAACCCGCAAGCTTTTTCGTCAAAAGGGAACCGGTGGAGCTCGTCGTGGTGATATCAACAGCCCTTTGCTCTATGGTGGAGCCCGTGTTTTCGGTCCAAAACCTCGGGATTACTCTTTCAAATTGAACAAAAAGCTCCGTCAGCTGGCTCGTCGTTCTGCTCTTTCTTACAAAATTCAAGGCAATCAGCTTTTTGTAATTGAAGACTTTTCCTTAGACAAGCCCAAGACCAAAGAGTTCGTTAACCTCCTCAACGGTTTCCAACTTGCAGGTCGTAAGGTCATCCTGGTGACCGGGGACAAAGAGACCAACCTCGTGCTTTCAGGTCGTAATATCCCTAATGCCCGCGTTATGTTGGCCCAGGATTTAAATACCTATGACATGATGAATGCCCATTGTTTGCTGATCCAGCACAGTGCCGTCGCCAAAATCCAAGAAACCCTTAGCTAATTCTCATGGAAACGCTTAAGAAGCCGGTTGTAACCGAGAAAATGACCCGCCTTGCAGAGAAGCATCAGCAGTATGCCTTCAAAGTGGATAAAAGGGCCAATAAAATTCAAATCCGTACGGCCGTGGAGGCCATGTACGGCGTGTCGGTGGAGTCTGTGAACACTATGCGTTATGCAGGCAACTCCCGGAATCGTAACACCAAAGGCGGTTTGGTCCGTGGTCGTACCGATTCATTCAAAAAAGCTATTGTGACGCTCAAGGCAGGAGAAAATATTGATTTTTATTCCGGCCTATAAAATATTGTTATGTCAGTTAAACGTTTTAAGCCGCTAACCCCCAGCCTTCGATTCAAGGTAGCCAATACTTTTTCGGAGCTCACTACCGATAAGCCAGAGAAGTCTCTCATGGCACCCTTATCCAAATCCGGTGGACGTAACCGTGATGGTCGCATGACCATGCGCTACATCGGCGGTGGTCACAAAAGGATGTACCGCTTGGTGGATTTCCGTCGAGACAAACACGATATCCCAGCCACTGTCCAAAGCGTTGAATACGATCCCAACCGTTCGGCCTTCATCGCCTTGTTATTTTACACCGACGGCGAAAAGCGATACATTCTGGCCCCCAAAGGATTAAAGGTTGGGGACAAGGTAATGGCTGGCAAAAAAGCAACCCCTGATGCAGGAAATTGCATGTTCCTGGCGGACGTGCCCTTGGGATCCAACATCCATAACGTCGAACTTAAACCAGGACGTGGTGGTCAAATGGTCCGTTCTGCAGGTAATTCTGCCGTTCTAGCTGCCCGTGATGGCCAATATGCCATTATTAAATTACCTTCCGGGGAAACCAGAATGGTGTTGCAATCCTGCACGGCTACTATTGGGACCTTGTCTAACGAAGACCATTTTTTGGAAATAAGTGGGAAAGCCGGAAGGTCTCGTTGGTTGGGTCGTCGCCCTCGTGTTCGTGGTGTTGCTATGAACCCCGTAGATCACCCGATGGGTGGAGGTGAAGGACGTGCTTCAGGAGGTCATCCCCGTTCTCGCAATGGTATTCCTTCCAAGGGTTACAAGACCCGCAGAGGGAAACGCCCATCCGATCGTCTCATCGTGAAGCGTCGTAGCTAACCCTTTTCAATTTTTAGACCTTTATTCCCTAATACTTATGCCCCGCTCCCTCAAAAAAGGCCCCTTTGTGGAATACACCCTCGAAAGGAAAATCGAGGCCATGAACAACGGCGCCAAGAAAACAGTCATCAAATCATGGTCAAGAAGGTCCATGGTTATTCCTGAATTTGTTGGTCATACCATCGCTGTTCACAACGGCAATAAGTTCATCCCGGTTTATGTCACCGAAAATATGGTTGGCCATAAGCTAGGTGAGTTTTCACCAACCCGTACATTCCGTGGTCACTCCGGAAACCGCAAATAATACTTTCATGGAAGCACAAGCTATACTTAGAGATTGTCCTACATCGCCTCAGAAGATGCGTCTTCTGGCCGACATGATCAGGGGCCGTCAGGTAGACCAGGCCCAGGGATTGTTGAAGTTTTCCAAAAAGGATGCTTCTATTCGTCTCGAAAAACTGTTGATGTCAGCCGTAGCCAACTGGATGCGCAAGAACGAGGATCAAAGCCTTGAATCATCGTCACTTTACGTAAAAAAAATCTTTGTAGATGGGGGACGTATGATGAAAAGACTTCGTCCAGCCCCGCAAGGAAGAGGTCATCGTATTCTCAAAAGATCCAATCATATCACCATCATCGTGGACGCATCTATTAATACCGAAAACGCTTAATCGAATGGGACAAAAAACCAATCCAATCAGCCTTAGGCTGGGATACATCAAAGGCTGGGATTCCAACTGGTTTGGCGGCAAAAACTATGCCGACAAAATTCTAGAGGATGACAAAATCCGCCGCTACCTCAATGCCCGAATCAACAACGGAGGTGTGGCTAAACTTGTCTTGGAGAGAACCCTCAAGCGGATTATCATCACGATTCACACGAGCCGGCCTGGAATCATTATCGGTAAGCAGGGTCAAGAAGTCGATCGAATTAAGGAAGAAATCAAGAAATTGACTCAGAAAGAAATTCAGATCAATATTCACGAAATCAAGAAACCTGAATTGGAAGCAGCCTTGGTTGCTGAGAATATTGCTCGCCAATTGGAAGGCAGGGTGTCTTTCCGTCGCGCCATGAAAATGGCCTTAGCGAGCACCATGCGTCTCAATGCCGAAGGTATCAAGGTCATGGTTTCAGGACGTCTGGGTGGAGCTGAAATTGCCCGGACGGAGCAATACAAAGAAGGGCGTATTCCATTGCATACCCTTCGCGCTGATATTGATTACGCACTCAAAGAGGCCCAAACCGTTTACGGCAAAATTGGCGTGAAGGTTTGGATATGCCGAGGCGAAGTATTTGGTAAGAGAGATCTTTCACCTAATGTAGGGGTAAGTGCTGGTTCCGGTGCTCCTCGTTCAGAACAAGGAGGTCGCAGTGATCGTCCCGGGGGTAGGGACCGTCGTGGTCCACGTGGGGAGGGTCGCTCTGAAGGTCGTGGTGGAGATCGTCGCAACAGAAATTAAGTGAATTGGTAATCTAAGAACCATGTTACAACCAAAAAGAACCAAGTTCCGCAAAACCCACAAAGGCAGGGTGCATGGAATGGCAACACGCGGTGCCGAATTGTCCTTCGGTAGCTTTGGACTCAAATCCCTTGAGGCTAAATGGATTACCTCGCGTCAAATCGAATCTGCTCGTATTGCGGTCACCCGTTTTATGAAGAGGGAGGGTCAGGTTTGGATTCGTATATTCCCAGACAAACCGATCACCAAGAAGCCAGCCGAGGTACGTATGGGTAAGGGTAAAGGATCACCTGAATATTGGGTGGCCGTCGTTAAACCAGGTACCTTGATTTTTGAAGCCGAGGGTGTTCCGCTGGATGTTGCGCGTGAAGCTCTTCGATTGGCTGCTCAGAAACTTCCAGTTTCCACCTCTTTTGTGGTACGTCGTGATTTCGTAACAGAAGCCAAGAGCGCTTAATCTCAAACCAATATTAATAAAAACCCCATCGATCTCAGAAACACTTTTCGCTGCAATCATGAAAAAAACAGATCTAAAATCCCTCAGCGTTAACGAATTGCAAGAACGCATTCGGGACGAAAAGGCCACTCTTCAGAAGCTTCGCTTCACTCAGGTGGTTTCTGCCGTCGAAAACCCAATGCGCATCCGCGAAACACGTCGAGAGGTTGCAAGAACCATGACCGAACTCAACGTTCGTTTGCGTCAAACCCCTAACGCCTAATCCTCTGCTCCATGGAAGATAATCAAACCGCCGGTACATCGACTCAACCTAACGCTGCTCATGTGGAGCAACGCGCTGCTCGCAAAGAAAAAATTGGTGTAGTGGTTTCCAACAAAATGAATAAGTCCATCACCATTTCCGTAGAGAAGAAGGTGAAAGATAGCATGTACCACAAATTCATGAAAAGCTCCAGAAAGTTCATGGCTCATGATGAGCAAAACCAATGTAATGTAGGTGACCGGGTTCGCATTGTCGAAACACGCCCCCTAAGCAAAAACAAATGCTGGCGTTTGGTTGAAATAATCGAAAGAGCCAAGTAATTCTCTAAAAGACTACATAACCGTTAACAATCGATCATGGTACAACAGGAAAGCAGATTGGCAGTAGCCGATAATAGCGGCGCCAAAGAAGTGCTTTGTATTCGTGTCCTTGGGGGCACTGGAAAGCGCTATGCCAGTGTAGGGGATAAAATTGTGGTTTCCATCAAATCGGCAATTCCCACAGGGAATGCCAAGAAAGGAACCGTTTCCAAGGCTGTCGTTGTCAGAACTGCCAAAGAGGTGCGCCGTAGGGACGGGTCTTACATTCGTTTTGACGACAATGCGGTGGTGCTATTGAATGCACAAGATGAACCAAGGGGTACCCGCATCTTTGGCCCAGTGGCCAGGGAATTGCGCGAGAAGCAATTCATGAAAATCGTTTCTTTGGCCCCGGAGGTCCTTTAATAATATTTTGTTATGAAAAAATCCAAAGTTCACGAAATACCGGTTGCCAAACCCAAACTCCGTAAAGGGGATATGGTGCAGGTAATTGCTGGTGACAGCAAGGGTAAGCAAGGGCGCATTCTCGAAATGAAGCGCGAAACCAATCGCGCCGTGGTGGAAGGCCTCAATTTGGTTAGTCGTCATACCAAACCTTCTGCGGCTTCTCCTAACGGTGGCATCATCAAAAGGGAAGCCCCAATTCATATTTCGAACCTCAAACTCCTTGCCGGATCTAAGCCCACTCGTGTTGGGCGCAAACTCAACGATGCTGGAGAAATGGTACGCTTTGCCAAAATCAACCAGGAAATTATTCCCTCATGAATTATCACGTAAGACTCAAAAACAAATACGCCGAAGAGGTTATACCTGCCCTCAAGGAGAAGTTCGGTTACAAGAATGTAATGGAAGTTCCTCGCTTGACCAAAATTTGCATTAATCAAGGGGTAGGTGCTGCAGTTTCCGACAAGAAGCTCATTGATAATGCCATTGGGGAGATCACTCAAATTACCGGGCAGAAAGCGGTTTCGACTCTGTCAAAAAAGGCTATATCAAATTTCAAACTCCGTGAGAAAATGCCAATCGGCGTGAAGGTGACTCTTCGCAATGAACGGATGTACGAGTTCCTTGATCGTTTGGTTGCCGTGGCATTGCCCAGGGTTCGTGACTTCAAGGGTATTCCTGCCAAGGGATTTGATGGTCGTGGAAATTATACTCTCGGCGTAACCGAACAAATTATTTTTCCCGAGATTAACATTGATAAAGTCAACAAGATCAACGGTATGCACATCACCTTTGTGACCACCGCTCGCAACGACGAAGAAGCCAAAGCTCTTCTCGCTGAGTTGGGTCTTCCATTCAAATCTTCAAAGAATTAATTATGGCCAAGGAAGGTATCAAAGCCAGAGACGTAAAGCGACTCAAAGCCGTTGAGCGTTATGCCGCTAAACGCAAAGCGCTCAAGGAAGCAGGCGATGTGCTTGGGCTTCAAAAGCTCCCTCGCAATGCATCTCCGGTTCGTTTGCACAGCCGTTGCAGCATCTCAGGTCGCCCTAGGGGTTTCATGCGCCAGTTTGGAATCTCCAGAGTACTGTTTCGGAAAATGGCCTCAGCTGGACTTATTCCAGGTATTACCAAATCCTCTTGGTAATCCTCTTTTACACTTTTATTGGCTAAACCCCTAATCAACTTCATCGTTAACATACCATGACAGATCCAATTGCCGATTATTTAACTCGCCTTCGTAATGCCATGAAGGCCAGGCATCGTATCGTCGAGATTCCTGCCTCGAATTTGAAGAAAGCCATTACCAAGGTTTTGTTTGACAAAGGCTATATCGCGAATTACAAATTTGAAGACGAGGGGCCTCAGGGCCATATCAAAATCGCCCTCAAATATATTCAAGGTACTGGTGAGCCTGTAATTCGAGAATTGACTCGTGTAAGTCGTCCGGGTCTTCGCTCCTACAAAGGCGTGGAAGAGATGCCTCGAGTCATCAACGGTTTGGGTATCGCCATCTTATCAACCAACAAGGGTATCATGACCGACAAAGAAGCCCGCAGGCACAATGTGGGCGGAGAGGTTCTTTGTTATGTTTCTTAATTCACAGATTATTTGTTTTAACATTATCTGAAAACATCATGTCACGAATAGGCAAACTTCCCCTCGCTATCCCTTCAGGGGTTCAGGTTCAGGTGGCTCATCAATTGGTCACGGTCAAAGGCCCCAAAGGCGAGCTCTCTCGCCAAATGGATCCGGACATCCGTCTTGACCTCAACGATGGTGTCGCCACATTCACACGCCCTACCGATAGCAAGCGCCATCGTGCTTTGCATGGTTTGTACCGGGCTTTGTTGGCCAACATGGTCAAAGGAGTTTCCGAAGGCTACACCCTCCAACAAGAGCTGGTTGGCGTCGGATACCGTGCCAATGCCAACGGCCAATTGTTGGAACTCGCATTGGGATATTCTCATGAGATTATCATGCAAATCCCCATTGAGGTTAAGCTGGTCACCCTTACGGAAAAGGGTAAAAACCCAATCGTAACCTTGTCTAGTCACGATAAGGAATTGCTTGGTCAGGTCGCTGCGAAGCTTCGTTCACTGCGTGCCCCAGAACCCTACAAAGGCAAGGGTATTCGTTTCGTCGGCGAAGTCCTCCGGAAGAAAGCCGGTAAATCCGCCTCCAAAAAATAATTGCACTTTAATAACTATATCCCGTATCATCCATGGCCCACGATCGTACCGAACGCCGCTCAAGAATTCGCAGGGGTATCCGCAAAAAAATTGCGGGCACTGTAGAGCGTCCCCGCTTATCTGTTTTCCGTTCCAATACAGAAATCTATGCACAGATTATCGATGACTTGAACGGACGCACCTTGGTTGCGGCATCTACCCGCGAAAAGTCAATGAAGGACATGAAGGTTCGTCGCCTTGAACAATCTGCCGCTGTTGGGAAATTGTTGGCCGAAAAAGCACTTGCCGCAGGGGTGACTTCGGTCGTTTTTGATCGCGGTGGTTATTTGTATCACGGCAGAGTCAAGGCCCTTGCAGAAGGCGCACGTGAAGGCGGTTTAAAATTTTAATTCTTTTATTTAGAAATTATGTCAACTACAGATATTCGGCGCGTTAAAGCCAGCGAGATTGAGCTCAAAGACCGTTTGGTTGCCGTTCAAAGGGTCGCCAAGGTGACCAAAGGAGGGCGTACTTTTTCCTTTTCGGCCATCGTGGTGGTCGGTGATGAGCAAGGCATCGTGGGATATGGTCTTGGCAAAGCCAAGGAAGTTTCAGAAGCCATTGCCAAAGGCATCGATGATGCCAAAAAGTCGCTGATCAAGGTACCTATTTACAAGGGCACCATCCCGCATGACGCAGAAGGCAAATTTGGTGGAGGTTTGGTTTACATAAAGCCCGCATCGCACGGTACTGGAGTTATCGCTGGTGGTGCTATGCGTGCGGTATTGGAAAGCGCAGGTATTACCGACGTTCTCGCCAAATCCAAAGGTTCATCTAACCCGCACAATGTGGTGAAGGCCACAATCGCAGCATTAGGCGCCTTAAGGGATCCACACACAGTTTCTCAACAGCGCTCTATTCCAATTTCCAAAGTTTTCAACGGTTAATCCCCTAATAGACAATGGCTACGTACCAAATTACCCAAGTCAAAAGCGCAATTGGCCGAACAGAACGCCAGAAGCGTACCCTTATCGCATTGGGGCTGAAGAAGAACCAAACATCGGTCCGTCACGAAGGCACCCCTCAGGTGCTCGGCATGCTGGCCAAAGTTCAACATTTGATCAAAATTGAGGAGATTTAATTATGGACCTAAGCAAATTGATGCCTGCAGAAGGCAGCGTACACAAAACCAAACGCATTGGTCGGGGCGAAGGTTCCGGTAGAGGAGGTACCTCCACCAAAGGCCACAAAGGCGCCCAGGCCCGTACGGGTTATTCTTCAAAACCTGGTTTTGAAGGTGGTCAGATGCCACTCAAATTGCGTGTTCCCAAATTCGGTTTCAAAAGCCGAAACCGCGTGGAATACATTGCGGTGAATTTAGACCAGTTACAATCCCTTTGCGAGGAGCATGGAGCCAGCGTGATGAACCCGGCTTTCTTTGCAGAACATGGTTTTGGCGCATCAAGGGGTAGCCGTATCAAAATTCTTGGTCGCGGGGAATTGAACAAAGCCATTCAAGTGGAAGCCCATGCCTTCAGCGCCTCAGCCAAAGCCAGAATTGAGGCCGCAGGAGGTTCGGTTAGTGCTTTAGGGGCCTAAAAATTGAAGATATGAACAAAATAATCCAGACCATAAGGAACATATTCCGAATCGAGGAACTAAAGGATCGAATTCTTTTGACTTTTGGTTTGTTGCTGGTTTACCGGCTTGGTTCCTACGTAGTATTACCCGGGATTGACCCTGTGATTTTGGAACAAATGAATCCAACTGGTGGATCTGCGGGATTGACGGGTTTGATTGACCTTTTTGCGGGGGGTGCCTTTTCAAGAGCATCTATTTTCGCATTAGGGATTATGCCTTATATCTCTGCCTCCATTGTGGTACAGTTAATGGGAATGGTTATTCCCACTTTTCAGAAAATGATGAAAGAGGGCGAAAGTGGACGAAACAAAATCAATCAGATAACCCGTTACCTTACGATTGCGGTTACCGCAGCTCAGGCTTTTGGTTTCCTGATCAACCTCAAAGGTCAGTCATTGGATGCCATTATTTTGCGTAGCGGTGACAATCTAGATTTGTCGTTCGTATTATCCACTGTCTTGGTTCTCACCGCAGGTACAATGTTCGTAATGTGGCTCGGTGAGAAAATCACCGACAGAGGTCTTGGTAACGGAACCTCCCTGATCATAATGGTTGGGATTATTGCACAGCTTCCAGATGCCTTGATTGCTGAATTTCAATTCCGATCAGGTTCTGGGGGTGGTGGTTTGATTCCATTCTTGGTGGAAATTGCTTTGCTTGCTGTAGTGGTAGGTCTAACCATACTCCTTGTTCAAGGAACCAGAAAAATCCCATTGCAGGTCGCCAAAAGAGTGGTGGGTAACCGTGTTTATGGTGGCAAGCCCCAAAGTGTTCCCATCAAAGTAAATGCTGCCGGCGTTATGCCGATCATCTTTGCTCAGGCCATCATGTTTCTCCCTACAACCATTGCTCAGTTTTTCCCAGATTCTGATTTCAGTGCTGGTGTTATGGCAGCCTTTGTGGATTATACCGGGGTCACCTACAATATTGTTTTAGCTTTGCTCATTGTGGTCTTTACTTATTTCTACACTTCCCTCTCGGTTAATGCCAACCAGATGTCTGAAGATCTCAAGCGAAATGGTGCATTTATCCCCGGGGTGAAACCTGGGCGTAGTACAGCCGATTATATTGACGATGTTTTGGCCCGAATCACTTTGCCCGGGTCGCTGTTTTTGGCTGCCGTTGCTATATTACCCGCGATTGCTATCATCTTGGGTGTGAATTCGCAGTTCGCTCAATTCTTTGGCGGTACATCCCTTTTAATCCTTGTGGGTGTTATTCTAGACAGTTTGGCACAGATAGAAACTCACTTGTTGAACCGTCATTATGATGGCTTGATGAAATCAGGTCGCATCAAAGGCAGGTCAAATAATATTATGGAGGGCCCCCGCGCTTAATTCAACCTATGGCCAAGCAAACCTCAATCAAACAAGATGGTACCATATTGGAAGCCCTGTCCAACGCCATGTTCCGAGTGGAACTTGAAAACGGACATGTCGTTATCTGCCATATTTCAGGTAAAATGAGGATGCATTACATCAAAATTCTTCCTGGCGACAAGGTTCAGGTGGAAATGTCACCCTATGATCTCACCAAAGGCCGTATTTGTTACCGCTACTAATCATTAACCGCTGTCTGTATAGAAAGATTCATCTAAATAAAAGTAAAGAGTTTTTATTTTCCCCCATTCAACAACACCCAAGCATTTCAACCGAGGACCCATGAAAGTCAAAACCTCCGTCAAAAAAAGAAGCATAGAGTGCAAAGTGGTTCGCCGCAAAGGCAAGCTCTATGTCATCAACAAGAAGAACCCAAAGTTTAAACAAAGACAAGGATAATATTATGGCAAGGATAGCTGGTATTGATTTACCCCGCAACAAAAGAGGCGAAATTGGCCTCACCTACATCTACGGAATAGGGAGATCATCCTCAAGAAAAATCCTAACCAATGCTGGTGTGGATATGAATACCAAAGTAGGTGAATGGTCAGACGAACAATTGAATGTTATTCGAAAGCTCATAACGGACGAGTTCCGTGTCGAGGGTGAATTGCGTTCGGAAGTTCAGTTGAATATCAAGCGACTCATGGACATCGGATGTTACCGGGGTCAGCGCCATCGTAAAGGATTGCCTTTGCGCGGTCAGCGTACCAAAAACAATTCCCGCACAAGGAAGGGTAAGCGTAAGACCGTGGCCAACAAGAAAAAAGTAACTAAATAATATCTGTCATTTTTGATCATAATCATCTCAAAAAACTCCAATGGCCAAATCAACCAAAGTCGTTAAGAAGCGCGTTGTTCGCGTGGATTCAACCGGACAGATTCATGTGCATTCGACATTCAATAACATCATTGTGTCGGTAACTAATTCCGAAGGGCAGGTGATTTCTTGGGCCTCTGCCGGTAAAGCAGGCTTCAAAGGTTCCAAAAAGAACACCCCGTATGCTGCCCTGGTCGCAGCTTCAGATTGCGCCAAGGTTGCTTACGATTTGGGAATGCGTCGTGCGGAGGTTTTCGTGAAAGGTCCTGGTGCAGGTCGTGAGTCTGCCATTCGTGCGGTTGCTACTATTGGCATTGAAGTGACTGCGATCAATGATGTTACTCCAATGCCGCATAACGGTTGCCGTCCCGCCAAACGTCGTCGCGTTTAAATCTTTGTTATTTATTTATTTGCTATAAACAATAATTACTATCATGGCCAGATACACCGGTCCCAAAACCAAAGTTGCCCGTCGCTTCAAAGAACCCATCTTTGGACCTGACAAAATTTTGCAAAAGAAGCAATATGGACCAGGCCAGCACGGCCCATCCAAGCGTTCTCCCAAAAAGTCGGAATATGCCGTACAGTTGGGTGAAAAGCAAAAGGTTAAGTATACCTACGGTGTCCTCGAGCGTCAGTTTTCCTTGACTTTTGACAAGGCCAACCGCAAGAAGGGCAGTACCGGTGAAAATCTCCTTAAATTCTTGGAGGCTCGTTTGGATAATACCGTATTCCGTTTGGGCATAGCGCCCACTAGAGAGGCGGCACGTCAACTCGTATCCCACCGACATATCGTTGTTAACGGGAAGGTTGTCAATATTCCATCATACCAATTACATCCGGGCGATTATGTAGGTGTTCGCGAGAAGTCCAAAAATTTAGAGGTTATTGTAGACGCCGTTGGCGCCAAGATGGTTTCCAAGTTCAATTGGCTCGAATGGAGTAAGGAGAAGATGGAAGGGCGTTTCGTGGATTTCCCGGAGCGTGATCAAATTCCAGAGAACATCAAAGAGCAGCTTATCGTCGAATTGTATTCCAAGTAATTTTTTTCTGAATCTAAATATTTTCCATGTCTGTAATTGTTTTCCAGAAACCTGAGAAGGTTATCATGCATAAAGCCAATGACTTTCAAGGCTCTTTCGAGTTTAAGCCTCTTGAACCTGGCTATGGAGTAACCATTGGTAATGCGTTGCGTAGGATTTTACTGTCCTCCTTGCAGGGTTATGCTATTTCCTCTATCCGGATTCCCGGTGTTGATCATGAATTTTCCACAATAAAGGGGGTTGTTGAAGATGTGATTGAACTCATTCTTAACCTCAAACAGGTGCGTTTCAAGCCCGTGGATGAGGCTATAGATGGGGAGAAAGTCATTTTGATCCTCAAAGGAAAAGACTCTTTCATGGCGGGGGATATTGAGCAATTTTCAAGCAATTTCAAAATCTTGAATCCTGATTTACAGATTTGCACCATGGATGGAAAAATTACCCTAGAGTTGGAGCTAACCATTCGCAAGGGTAGAGGATATGTTGCGGCTGAGGATAACAAAACTGAGGAGGGCTTGTTGGGTTTAATTCCAATTGATTCGGTGTTTACGCCTGTGAAAAATGTAAAGTACCAGATTGAAAATACCCGCGTAGAACAGAAAACAGACTATGAAAAATTGCTGTTAGATGTTGTGACAGATGGCTCAATTCATCCGGAAGAGGCCCTAAAAGAAGCAGCACGGATTTTGATTCAACACTTTGCTTTGTTTTCGGATGAAACCATGGCTCTTGAAATCGCTGGTGATGACCAGGCCTTGGTAATTGATGAAGATTTTTTGGCAAAGCGTAAGCTTCTTAAATCCAACCTTAGTGATATGAATTTATCGGTGAGGGCGTACAACTGCCTCAAGGCAGCTGAAATTCGGACTTTGGCTGATTTGGTCAAATTTGACATCGCTGATTTGCTTAAATTCCGCAACTTTGGTCGCAAATCTCTCACCGAACTCGAAGATTTGGTTCGTGAAAAAGGCTTGACTTTTGGAATGGACATTCACAAATACAAACTAGACGAAGATTAATCCCCCTAGCTATGCGTCACGGAAACAGCATTAACCACTTGAGTCGTACCTACGGGCATCGCAAAGCGATGTTACGGAACATGGCCGTCTCTTTGATTCTTAACAAAAGAATCAACACTACTTTGGCTAAAGCCAAGGAATTGCGCAAATTTGTAGAGCCTGTTTTGACACGGTCCAAAGCGGACACGATGCACAATCGCCGTATGGTTTTTGCGGATTTGCAAGACAAAGAAGCCGTGAAGGAACTTTTTGGTCAGGTTGCCGAAAAGATCGCGACTCGGCCTGGTGGGTACACCCGAATTATCAAAACTGGATTCCGTTTGGGCGATGCCGCTGAAATGTGCATGATGGAGTTGGTGGATTTTAACGAGCTATTGTTAGCCGATTCAGCATCACGAAAAGTCAAAACTACACGTCGTAGTCGCTCATCATCCTCCAAGAAGATTGCAAGTGCTGCAACGCCTGCCCCAGCGATGGGTCAAGCCAATGTTGAAGAAGAAACAGTTCCAGGTCTTGTCAGCCAATCCCCTGTGGATGAAACCCCATTGGATGTAGCGGTTGACGTCGAAGAAATCCCTGTGGCAGCAATTTCTGACGACGATTCTGCTGTTGAATCCACTTCTGCAGAGATTTCGGAATTAGAGGAAGGTAAAGCAGCAGAAGACGACAGCAAGGAGGCCTAAGGGATTCTCGCCAATCTTCGGCAGGGATTAGTTTTTCTTTCAATATTTCGACTCTCTTCTTTGGAGGGGAGGATATCCACGGGTCTTTGGCTGTATTTTTGGCTATACTATGTCTCTTCTTACCCCAACGCTTGGAACACTTGTACTGGCAGATGGGAATTGTTTTGAAGGCAAAATCATAGGGGCCGACCTAGGTATTAGAGGAGGTGAACTTTGCTTCAATACCGGGATGACCGGTTACCAAGAAATGTTCACCGACCCCTCCTACAAGGGGCAGTTGTTAATCCACAATTTTGTTCATTTGGGTAATTATGGGGCCTATGCCTCGGATACGGAGTCTTCAGAGGTGCAGATCAGCGGGGTAATTGCACGGAAGTTTTCGAATAAGCATTCTAGGCTCATGGCTGATGATTCTCTCGCCGATTACATGGTTGTCCAAGGAGTTATGGGAATCGAGGGGATCGATACCAGAGCGCTGGTACGACATGTTCGGAGTTATGGGGCGATGAACGCCGTGATCGTATCGGCCTCGGCAGGCTCGGATCGTTTGGATATAGGAAACCATGCCTTGAGCATTTTACCCGCAATGTCCGGATTGAATTTGGCATCACAGGTGAGCACGCCAACCCCTTATAAGTTATTGCCTGAGACCATGGAAGGCAATGCTGTTCAAGCTCCATTGATTAGGGTGGCGGTGATAGATTACGGGGTCAAACGAAATATGTTACAACATTTGCGTCAACGTGGCTGTGAACTCATGGTGTTCCCCTCATCCTCTACATTGGATCAAATCCTGGATTATGCTCCCCACGGCGTAATGTTGTCTAACGGGCCTGGGGATCCATCGGCAATGGATCGGGAAGTTCAGGTGGTGAAGGATTTGGTAAATCGACTCCCAGTCTTTGGGATTTGTTTGGGACATCAACTTTTGGCTCGTGCTGCTGGGTTGAAGACATTCAAAATGCATAACGGCCATCGAGGTTCCAACCATCCTGTTCGGAATCTTCGTCGCAACCACTCTGAAATTACTGCCCAGAATCATGGATTTGCCGTAGAGACGGAAACCCTGTCGGAGCATCCGTATGTTGAATTAACCCATATTAACCTTAATGATCACACAGTTGAAGGAATTGCTTGGAAAGATCGCCCAGCGTTTTCGGTACAATACCATCCAGAGGCTAATCCGGGCCCACATGATTCTTTGTATCTCTTCGATGATTTCGTCAATAGCATGAAGTCTTGATTTATTTTATAAAACTTTCAAAACCAACGTATTATGCCAATTATTGAGGACATCTATGCTAGACAAATCCTCGATTCCCGAGGTAATCCTACTATCGAAGTGGATGTTATCACCTCCGATGGATGTACGGGGAGAGCAGCAGTACCATCGGGTGCATCAACAGGCAAGCACGAAGCTGTTGAGTTGAGGGATGGAGATTCAGCGGTTTACATGGGCAAAGGAGTTCTTAAAGCGGTGGAAAATGTCAATGAAATTATTGCTCCTGAATTGGAAGGTATTTCAGTTTATGAGCAGCAGTCCATTGATAGGCTGGTGATCGAATTGGATGGAACAGGGAACAAGTCCAAGTTAGGAGCGAATGCTATTCTTGGGGTATCATTGGCTTGCGCCAGGGCAGCCTCTGCATCATTGGGTATGCCTTTGTATCGTTATGTTGGAGGAATTCAAGGGAATCTTCTGCCTGTACCCATGATGAATATCCTCAATGGGGGGGCACATGCGGATAATGGAATTGATTTTCAGGAATTTATGGTAATGCCATTGGGCGCCTCTACGTTTTCTGAAGCATTAAGGATGGGAACGGAAGTGTTTCATCATCTCAAGAAGGTCTTGCATAGCCAAGGCCTCTCCACCAATGTAGGAGACGAGGGTGGTTTTGCGCCCAATATTCGTAACAATACCGAAGCTTTAGAGCTTGTGTTGAGAGCGATAGAGGCAGCAGGATATGTCCCAGGATCTCAAATTGCTATTGCATTGGATGCCGCCTGTACAGAAATGTACGATTCAGAAACCGGCTTGTACCGGTTCCATAAATCGGGTGGTGAGACCATGGACTCTGCTGCCATGGTTGACTTTTGGGCTTCATGGTGCGAAAAATACCCAATCTGTTCCATTGAAGATGGTTTAGCGGAGGATGATTGGCAAGGTTGGGGCTTATTGACCTCCAAGTTAGGCCAAAGAGTACAGCTCGTAGGAGATGATTTGTTTGTGACCAATACCAAAAGACTTCGCAGAGGAATTGAATCGGGGGTTGCCAATTCCATTTTGGTTAAGGTAAACCAAATCGGTACACTCACCGAAACCATGGAAGCGGTTCAAGCAGCCACTTCAGCCTCTTATTCTAGCATCATGAGCCATCGTTCTGGGGAGACCGAAGATAGCACGATAGCGGATTTGGCCGTAGGCCTTCGCACTGGTCAAATCAAAACTGGTTCAGCATCACGCTCTGATCGAATGGCTAAATACAATCAGCTTCTGCGTATTGAAGAGGAACTTGGCGATTCAGCCCTATTTGGTGCTGGTTCCTTTAAGTTTCGCCCTTCGTAGAAGAAATACAATTGATTTTATCATATTATCAATCTAAGACATTGTAAATTCTTTTCTTCAATAATTTTATTTTGGTTCGCCTCAAAAAAATATTCCTTAATCGTTTTTTCTTGTCGGGGCTCGCCTTTGTGGTTTGGTTTGTGTTCTTGGATGAATATAATTATTGGGGACAAAGAGAAGTCATTCAGGATTTGAATGATTTAAAGAATCAGCAACAATACTACGATTCATCAATTCGACTCATGAATCACGAAAAGGCTGCTCTTGAATCGGATACCCTCCTACTTGAAAGGTTAGCTCGTGAAAAGTTTAGAATGTACAAGCCCGGCGAATCTGTATTTTGGTTCCCAGATTCATCGTTTACGCAAAATTAAGTTTAACCTATCCAAAGGATATAAAATCCTAATTTTGGAGAGAGAATCTTGGTTGCAAGAGTCGAGGGGGAATAAGGTAATGTTGTTAGTGAAAATGTAAACTTGGTGCCGGATAGATTTTAATATAATTTATTTTAAGGACTATGATTTGGAAAATCCTGATGAAATCACAATCCGAGGAATGAAATCCAAATAGAGTTGCTTCAAAAACAAGGCAGTGGCTGGCCTAAAGGAAAGAGCGGGTAGCCGTTGATTTCCTTTAGTGTTTGCGTGAAGGGTGGTGAACTGCTCACTTGTTCTTTAAACCCACACGGTCGCTAGGATTTCAAGCTTGGGGGGTGGATTACTAAGCGCCCAAATCAAGACCGGACCAAGTGCGCAAATTTTTATTTTACTATCTAAAGAAGGTTATTTACCGCCCAAAGCACGGTAAAGGAGCCATTCTACACCCAACAAACTCCACAGAATAATCCACAAAAGAGGCCAAGAGAGCCATTCAGTAAGTTGGCTGACTTGGTAGCTGCTGGGTTTAATGTCCTGATTTTCTCGGATATGCTTGACGAAATCGTCAACTACAACGGCTAAAGTTAACGAAGATCTTGTATCGTTCGCTGAGCTAGCTGGTCCGTCTGTGGAGGAATTGCCTTGGTTTTTGGATGCAGACGAACTAGAAAAGAGGGTTCGAGCCAGGCCACCATGCAGGGCAGATAGCTGATCCATGAGAGTCTGGTTGGCCAAACCGGACCCGGACTCCAAATCGTAATGGCCAACGGCAAAAGTCCCCTTTCGAACTGCTGCGATTCCATTGCGGGTTAGCGTCGCGGTATATCGGTAAATCCCAGGAGCCCAACGGCTAGCGTCCAAGGAATAACCCATACCGGATGGGGTCATCGCTCCTTCGTAAAGTACTTTGTTCTCTGAGGAGATTTGAAGTTCAAGAGGAGCACTGTTCTCAAATTCTCCAGAAGCATTGCGTGAACTACCCTCAAAAAAAACATTTTCTGTTTCGTTAAATACAGCTTTGACGGGTTTGGCCTCAAAAAGGTCACTTTCTCTTCCACTCAGTAACAACGAAACTGTTTGTAGGATCAAACGCTGATGTATGGCAAGGGTCAGATTCTCGGAACTGATTTTGGATGGCTCCATGGAATTCTTGGAGGCCAAACGCCAACGCCAAAGACCTTCTCCCCAGAGGTATGCCTTGGACGGATTACTCTGATAATCAATGGTCCACAAAGGTCTTTCGGAATTGATTTGGCCAATTTGACGGTACAAGAGTGTTTGATTTTGAGGGGAATTTGAAGGGCCAGATACCCAAACGGTAAGTGGAGGCAATCTTCGTAACATTTGTTCATCTTGGGCACTTATCGCAAAGGCATTCCATGATTTGTTTAAGGCAGGTGAAACTGTATTGGAAGAAATAGATGGGTTTTGATTAAGAGGATTCCCTGGCCATGAGGACCATTGGCTTCGAGCTCCCCCTAAGTACCAAAGCGGTTTTCCTTGCCTATAAATTTGTTCCAACAATGCATTACTGTTAGCTTCTGCATCGACGGATGGCCATTGGTGCAGGATATACAAATCGGCAAGGGCATCGTTGGCCGCTTGTTTGAGGCCTTGAAGTCCGTAGCTCAACTCAACTCGATAATTCATGGTTTCTTCCAGCGTTTGTCTAAGGACTCCTAGATCCGGATGGGGAGCCAGGGCAAGGATCTTAATACGACGCAATGTTTCCACGGCTTCTACATACACTAGTCTTTCTTCGATATTGTTAGGAATGGGCTCTACACCTGACAACGAGGAAACGCCTTCCAAAACCCCTTTGATTTTGAACGCATATATCCCAGGCTTTCCTACCGAGGCCTTCAGCCGAATCGTCGAAGAAAATTGCGAGAGGCCGGGGTTCACTTTGGCTTGGTCTGCAAGTGTAAATTCTTTTTTGTCCAAAGTGGCATTATCAAGACCCTGCTCAAGGAGCTCTAGCCTAAGTCCTGTATAACCCTTAAGGAGTCCTTGAATAGTGGTCGCAATTTCAAAGGAGCTTTCAGCTGGTACACGTTTTGGCGCGTTAGGGGATCCCATGCTCCAATAAGGCTGGTTGGCTGAGGGTTTCCCGCAGGTTAAAGTATATATCGGGGCTTTGTCCTTATCTAGGAGGTACAGGGGGTCAGCACCTTGATTGAACTGGCCATCACTGACCAAAACCCAGGCCGAAACGGGGTTTTGACCCATTTGTTCATCCACCCATGCCCTCAACCCATCTGGACTAGTGGCTTGGTCTTGGAATTCAAATGCAGGTTGGCGGTCATTGCTCGTTGACTGAATAGAAGGGTAAGGAATGACCTCTTCGCCAAAGCCCAAAATTTCTACCAAGTAGTCTTTCCCTAATTTTTGTCGGATTTCTTGGCCGAAACTCAAAATTTCTTCAGACCGTTGTCCCGTACGGTTCATGGATCGGCTCTGGTCCAAGGCAACCACGACCAAGGGCGGGTCCACATGCCTCTCCATCGTTAGCCATTGCGGCTCAAAACACAATAAGACCATAAGCGTAACGGCCAAAGTCCGAAGTCCCCATAACAATAGCCTCCAGAATCGGTGGATATCCGGCAGAGGGCGTCGCCCGTGCATAGCCCATGCATAGCCCAATCCCACCAACATGGCCAAGGGAATAACCCACCATGGGGATCCCCACATAAATTCCAATGTTCCCAAAATCAATAGTTTAGAACGATTATTGGGTAATATTCGATTAAGAGGGCTGCATGCCGCCGCAGACGTTCCAACATTGACCACTCACGTAAGAGGCCGCATCAGAGGCCAAAAAAGCAACGACTTCGGCCACCTCTTCCACAGTTCCAGCACGGCCTAGGGGAATACGATTGTTCCATTCGTCGGCTACTGTCGAATCCAATTTGCCGGTCATCTCGGTAAGGATAAATCCGGGGGCGATGGCATTACACCGTATATTGCGGGAACCAAGCTCTTTGGCTAGTGATTGCGTGAAGGCAATGACTCCCGCTTTGGATGCGGAGTAATTGCTTTGACCTGCATTCCCGCTACGACCGACCACGGAGGCTAAATTGATGATGCTGCCCTTACGGTTTTTCATCATAGGCCTCGTCGCAAATTTGCAGATATTAAAGACAGATTTGAGGTTGTTGTCAAGGACCTCATCCCATTGCGCTTCGGTCATACGAAGCAGGAGTTGATCCCGAGTAATTCCCGCGTTGTTGACTACAATATCCAACCCCCCAAAATCAGTCAGTACCGATTCGATTAGCTGTTCAGCTTGGAGGTAATCGGAGGCATCGGAAGCGTAGGCCTTGGCTTGGATACCCAAAGCTAAGAGTTCGTTTTGCAAATCCATGGCCGCATGAACAGAGGATTTGTAAGTGAAGGCAATGTGAGCACCCTCATGGGCGAGTTTCTTGGCTATACCCAGACCAATGCCTCTAGAGGCACCTGTGACCAGGGCAACACGGTGTTCAAGTCGTCGTATCATGGCCCAAAGATAATCCTTTCACCGCAGGGCCAAGGAGGGTGTTTATTCGATTCGTTCAATCATGACCCTGTCGTTGATTCGTAACCCCAGGAGATTGTATGCATGGTCTTGGGCCAGAGCAATTTGTAAATAGCCCCCGGCATTGTAGAGCAAGACAAGGTCATTGTCTTTGACGGCATGGTAATGGCCGTGGATCTTTTCGACCTTGTTCTCGTTACTGCGTACGCTCTTGAGGAGAATATGGATGGCTTTGCCGTTCGCATATTGATCCAAGAC
Source organism: Bacteroidota bacterium (assembly GCA_005799025.1). Lineage (GTDB taxonomy): Bacteria > Bacteroidota > Bacteroidia > UBA7662 > UBA7662 > SYHX01. The sequence continues at coordinate 23,090 of SYHX01000072.1, forward strand.
TTGGCGCGTGATATTGGAATGCAAATTCCCGTAATGATCGGCGTAAACCACTTTACCAACCAAAACCCCATCAATCACGGTAGGTTCTTCGATCCATCTCGTCGATTGGTCTTGAACAGGGGCTGCCCACGGCTCCGGAGCCATCTCCAAGCCAGGGCTGGATTCTAAGGCCTGAATAAGCATACCCACAGGCCCGTCAAGCCAATTGAGGATTTGAAAACCTGGCAATGGCTGGGGAACGGTGAGTGGGTAGCGTTGGATCGGGTGGTTGATGACCTGGCTTAGGTGAGGGATCAATCCTTCCTTGTCCGGGAGAACAAACCAATGCCCGTCAATGCGAGTCACGCAATACGTTGGTGCCGCGTTGAGGTCTTGCTTGGGCGCAAATCCAACATCCACAAGGTGAAGGCTACCTGGTGGAAAAAAACTATAGGCGGTTTTGAGCACATAAACAGCCTCGAGGAGGTCAAATTTGCTAATATTGTGGGAAATGTCTTCGATTCTCCATCCGGGAAAGCGGGTCATGAGTCTTCCACGCAGCATGGCTGCGTAGGGGTCTTTCAACCCGTAATCGGTGGTGCACGTTAAAACAGGCATTTTGATTCGATAGTCCTTAACCCTTCCACAAAAATATCCCATTCTCCTCAAAGCGAATGCCCTTGGAAAATCTAAATACATTATTGGAATTTGAATTGCAGGGTATAGCGCCCTTAAGTTTTTTTGGACCTGGAACGATTCGGCAGGATCGGCTACAGCGGGCTTTCCCGGATTTGAGATTGACCCTCCGAGGCAGCAGGTTGGCAATAGAGGGTCATCCCGGATCCCTCCATCAATTTCAGATGTTATGGGAACAAATGTTGAAGCGTTGCAGTTTGGCCAACGGCTTTTTGAGCGATGATGATTTTAACGAGGTCATGGGGAGCCAAGAACGCTCCGGAATGAGGGATTTACCGGAAGGCAGCGGCTCCAAAACCATTTTGGTTCATGGCCCTAACGGTTTGGTGGTGAGAGCTAGAACCCAAAATCAGCAGAAAATGGTAGACGCGATGGATCGTTGTGATTTACTCTTTGCAATGGGTCCCGCGGGTTCCGGCAAGACCTACACCGCAGTTGCTTTGGCGGTTAGAGCTCTGAAGAATAAAGAAATTCGGAAAATCATCCTCACTCGGCCAGCGGTGGAGGCGGGTGAAAGTCTCGGCTTTCTTCCTGGTGATCTCAAAGAAAAAGTAGATCCATATTTAAGACCTCTGTACGATGCATTGGAAGACATGTTGCCACCGCAACGGCTGGTCAAGTATCTGGAGGATGGTATTATCGAGGTTGCGCCATTGGCATTTATGCGGGGTAGAACCCTGGATAAAGCTTTTGTTATTTTGGACGAAGCCCAGAATTGTACTCCGACTCAACTCAAGATGTTTCTGACCCGGATGGGGCCTTCTGCAAGATTTATTGTGACAGGGGATCTGACTCAAGTGGATTTGCCAGCACGCATGAAATCAGGCCTTCGGCGTACCCTGGATTTGATCCGTAATCTTCAGGGCATAGCGGTCGTGGAATTGGACGAGAGTGATGTGGTCAGGCATCCTTTGGTCAAGGCCATCGTGAAAGCTTACCAAAACGCAACATCAGCCCATGATACAGTGGTCTCCTAATGCTCCTTTGCCTTTGCAAGGCGTCACCGGTTTCTATCGTGGTAAAGTCCGTGACGTGTATCGGCTGGGCGATCAGCACTTGGTCATGGTCGCCTCGGATCGAATTTCGGCATTTGATGTGGTTCTGCCTGCGGCCATTCCTTACAAGGGTGAAGTCCTGAATCGTACGGCTACACATTTTCTGGAAGCGACCTCGGATATCGTCCCCAACTGGTGGAGGGGAACCCCTCATCCAAGGGTTTCGGTCGGCCTAAGGGCCGAGCCTTTTCCGGTGGAGATGGTAGTGAGGGGGTACCTTTCGGGACATGCGTGGCGCAGTTACCGGGATGGCCGTCGAGAACTTTGCGGTGTCGCCATGGAGGCTGGTTTACGGGAATCCGATTCTTTCGCACAAGCCTTGTTGACCCCTACGACCAAGGCCCCTCACGGCCATGATGAAGATATTTCGCGGGATCAAATCCTGGAACAAGGATTGGTGAGCGAGGACCATTACAAGATCATGGAAGCCTATGCTTTGGCTTTGTATCAACGCGGTACCTTCATGGCTGCCGAGCGTGGGCTTATCTTGGTGGATACCAAATATGAATTTGGACTGATCGATGGGCAGGTGGTTTTGATGGACGAGGTCCATACTCCGGATTCTTCGAGGTACTTCTATCTGGATGGATACCACGAACGGCAGATGCGTGGGGAGCCTCAAATGCAGTTATCCAAAGAATTCGTTCGGCAATGGCTGATTGAACATGGATTTCAAGGGATGGACGGGCAAAGCATTCCGCCCATGGAGCCAGAGTGGGTTCAGCAAATCAGTTTAAGGTACCGTGATCTTTATGAGCAATTGACCGGCAAACAAATTCTCGTGGACAACCATAATGCGGGATCCGCAGAGCCTCAAGATTGGTTAGAGCCGGTTCAGGCTTGGCTTTCCGAAAAAGGTTGGTAGCTAAGGATATGCCTCTCGGTTTTGGCCTTGTTAATATCCGCCACGGTTACCAAAATTCCGGCTTCATCCACCTGGCCAAACCCTGTGTTGTGGGCAAATCCAAAATACTTCATGGTCGTGGATAGGCTCATGTAGGCCGGAAACAGAGGAGGCACTTTGGCGCCAAGTTCTTGGGATCTTTTCAACAAAACCTGAATCGCTTTTTCGTAATCCAAGCCCAACCATAGGGACTCAAATTCAGAGGATTTTTCGATGGGTATGGCCCATTCCGGTTTGGCGGTAACCCATTGTTCAGCATCGGCAAAGTAATGTTGCAGAAAGCTGTGAAGCAAGGACCTGGCGGAGGTTGGGTACCCTTCGAACAAGGTTACTTTGCCGTAGAGAAAGCGGATCCCTGGTCTTGTGACGGTTAATGCGCCCAAACCGTCCCATAAATTATCCAAAGCAAAAATTCCTTTTCGGTGAAGACCCCCTGGCTGGTAATCCGGGGCCACAAAGGCTCGCCCCAATTCAATCGTCGAAGGCAGGATAACTTCTTGAAAGGCCTCGCTAAAATCAAACAATGTTCCTGAGGAAAGATGGAATCTTCCTTCCGAATCAGGACCTGTTTTGCGGCATTCCACGAACCGGTAGGCGGCCATAATTTGCCGCTGATCGTGATCCCAGACAAGCATTTGCTCGTAACCGTTGGGCATGAGGTCGTATGAATCTACATCGCAGTCCTTGCCGGTCCCTCCACCTTCTGCACGGAAGCTTAATTCCCTTAATCGACCGATTTCTCTCATCACGTGGGGGGCTTCAGCCGCGTTAACTACGTACAGGCTGTTTTGGCCTTTGTTGGTTTCCCGAAGCAGGGCTTTGGGGACCAATTCGGATTCCAAAAGGTCTGCGGTTACGGGGTCGATAATAGGGAGCATTTTCAAATTTAAGGACCAGATTACAGATTCGGGTTCACCTAGGCAATACGTTCCAATTGGTAAACATGTTCGTAAAGCCATTGGGTCCATTCCAAGTCAGTGCGTGATGCGTCGAGATGGGATGAGGGTATGGCCTCCCCTATGGTGATGGTAAGGGTGGTGTTGCGCAACCTGAAGAGTTCATCCACGAGAAGCAGCATTTCAAGGTTCCAAGGAATTCCCAATCGTTTTCGCCATGCGGCAACTCGATAGAATCGGTTGGATAGTTTTCCGGAGATATGTACCGGTACGATGGGGGCTTTCTCTTTTCGTGCAAGGGAAACCGCAGTCTTTTTCCAAGGGAGATCACGGATGATGCCTGCCGAGCGCCGTGACACAAGGCCTGCCGGAAAAATCAATATGCCGAAACCGTCCCGGAATCTGGCTTTGAGAATTTGGACATTCTCCCGGGATTGGGCGCCATGTTTGTTGACCGGGACAAAAAGTTCTTCCAAAGGTTGTATTTGGGTAATAATATCGTTGCTCAAGGAGGCGAACTTGTTGCGACACTTTCCAAGCACGTCAAAAAGCGCCAAACCATCCGTGCCTCCTAAAGGGTGATTAGCGACCAACACAAAGGCACCGTTGGAGGGAATATGTTCCAAGCCAACCGCATTCGTTTGAATATGAAGGTGCCTAAGGGCGGCACGGGCAAATTCCGCACCCCTGAGATGGCCATGCAAGGCAAGAAATTCGTTCATTTCTTCTTGATGGACCAAGTTGGCGATTTTTCGAAGAACCCAGCGAGGCATCCAACGATACAAGCGGGGACTCTTCTCCGCAAAGGCCTTGGCCACATCAACCCGCATAGGGTCAGGCGACAAAGAGTGGGAGCGGCTCCATCAATGCACAGACTTCTTGGCCTATCGACTTCAAAGCCGCATCGTTGTCATGACCTAGGATTGCGCGGTCAATCCATTCTGCGATCTGATCCATATGGCTTTCTTTCAACCCACGGGAGGTGATCGCCGGGGTTCCTAAGCGGATTCCGCTGGTAATCATGGGCGAAGCGGTATCGAAGGGCACCATGTTTTTGTTAATGGTGATATGGGCTTTCCCCAGAGCCAATTCCGCAGCCTTTCCAGTACAAGATTTGTTACGAAGATTAATCAGCATCAAATGGTTGTCGGTGCCGCCTGAAATAATTTGATATCCTCGTTGCGTCATGGACAGGGCAAGAGCGAGGGCATTGGCCTTAACTTGCCTGGTGTATTTATGGTAAGCTGGTTCCAAAGCCTCCCCAAAGGCAATGGCCTTGGCGGCAATGATATGCTCCAAGGGACCTCCTTGAGTTCCAGGAAATACTCCGGAATCCAGAAGACTGCTCATGCTTCGTAATTCCCCTTTGGGATTCACAATGCCCATAGGGTTAGGGAAGTCTTTGGACATCATGATGATACCTCCGCGAGGACCACGCAAGGTCTTGTGGGTGGTGGACGTGACGATATGGCAATGCGGAAATGGATGGTTAAGAAGGCCTGTCGCAATGAGCCCAGAGGGATGCGAAATATCCGCCATCAAGAGAGATCCAACTTCGTCTGCAATTTGGCGAAGCCTTGCATAATTCCAATCCCGAGAATAGGCCGAGGCTCCGCAAATGATCAATTTGGGTCGAACCTCATGGGCCTTGATTGCAACCTTTTCCCAATCGATAAGGCCGCTTTCTTCTTCGACACCGTAGAAGTGCGGCTTGTATAATTTGCCAGAAAAGTTTACCGGAGAGCCGTGCGTTAAATGGCCTCCATGGCTCAGATCAAAACCCAAAATGGCATCACCGGGTTGAAGCGCAGCCAGCATAACCGCGGCATTGGCTTGAGCCCCTGAATGAGGTTGCACGTTGGCCCATGTGGCCCCAAATAATTGGCATAAACGGTCGATAGCGATTTGTTCAACGCGATCTACCCATTCGCAGCCCCCGTAATACCGCTTGCCTGGAAGGCCTTCGGCATATTTATTGGTCAGGATGGAGCCGGCTGCCGCCATGACCTGCTCCGAAACATAATTTTCGGAGGCGATAAGTTCCAATCCGCTTCGTTGCCTTTGGTCTTCATGTTGAATAAGCTGGGCGATTTCGTGGTCACGGATCATAATTCAATGTTAAAAATTTTACAAATTTCTGAGGAGATGAATGAATAAGCCAATCTACAATAATGGAATACGTGCATGCCTTTGGTTAATCATGATCAAATTGGATTCTTCGCTTGCATCTGTTCCCAGTCCCATGCAGTTCGCATCATGTCCTGCAGGCTGTAGCGAATTTGCCAACCGAGCTCATCGACGGCTTTGCGGTTGTTGGCATAAACGGCAATCACATCCCCTGGACGGCGTGGACCGTAGGACCAAGGTAATTTCATTTGATTGACCAACTCGAAGGCTTGAATCATTTCCAAAACGGTTTGGCCAATTCCCGTGCCCAAATTGTACACGGACCAGGGGGTGGTTGAAGTGCCTTGTGCAAGGAGACGGTTGACCGCATCCACATGGGCTGCGGCAATATCGCAAACGTGGATATAATCCCTAAGGCAGGTCCCGTCCCTGGTTGGGTAATCGTTTCCGAAAACCGTAAGTTGTTTCCGCTTGCCCATGGCCGTTTGGGTAATGTAGGGGATCAAATTATCCGGGATACCAACTGTGCATTCTCCGATTCTGGCCGATGGATGAGCCCCTACCGGATTGAAATAACGCAAAGCGATCACTTGTCGTTCTTTGCTATTTTGGGGAAGGGTGGACTTGACCCAATCCCGTAACATTGATTCTCCAACGGCTTTGGTTCGCCCATAAGGAGATTCCGGTTCCAGCAGGGGGGACTCTTCGGTCACTGGAATTTCCTTGGGGTTCCCGTACACGGTGCAACTGGACGAAAAGACCAAATTGCTAATCCCAAATTGATCACAGGCCTGCATCAAGTTGATTTGACCCCCCAGATTATTGCGAAAATAGTGTAGAGGATTCGCCGAGGATTCGCCGACCGCTTTGAAGGCCGCAAAATGGATGACGGCATCGATGGCCGGCTCCTGCTCAAGGACCTTGTTCAAGGCGTCTGCATCCACCAGATCCACACGATGCTGGCTATACGTCTTGCCGGTAATCTCCTGTATTCTTTGGGAAACCCCGGCTAGGGATCGGCTATAATTGTCCAAGCCGATGAGTTCATACCCGGCTTCCAGCAAGGCAACGGCGGTATGGGAACCTATATATCCGGTGCTCCCGGTCAAAAGAATGCGTGGCATGCGAGTTGCGCTAGGGGTCAATGCTTGAGCAAGTTCAACAGGTATTGTCCATAGCCTGACTTGGTCAGGGGCTGGGCGACTTTTTCCAAGCCGGCAGAGTCGATGTAACCCATTCTCCAGGCAATTTCTTCGATACAACCAATCTTGAGGCCTTGGCGTTCCTCAATGACTTGAACAAATTGCCCGGCCTGCATCAAGGACGCAAAGGTTCCTGTATCCAACCAGGCGGTTCCTCGGTCCAATACTTGAACGTTGAGTTTACCTTGGGCTAGGTAATGGCGATTCACATCCGTGATTTCGTACTCCCCTCGGGCCGAGGGCTGCAGGTTTTTGGCAATTTCCACGACTTCTTCGTCGTAGAAATACAAGCCTGGGACTGCAAAATTGGATTTGGGATGGACGGGTTTCTCTTCTATGCTCAGGGCCTGACCATTCGCGTCAAATTCTACCACACCATATCGTTCTGGATCTTGAACATGGTACGCAAAAACCACCCCTCCTTCGGGTTGGCTATGCGATTGTAACATTTTACTCATTCCGGAGCCATAGAAAATATTATCACCCAGGACCAGAGCCGACTTGGAGCCGTTAATGAAATTGGCTCCCAGGACAAAAGCTTGTGCCAAACCGTTGGGAACCTCCTGTACCTGATATTCAAAGTGGCAACCAATATTTGCGCCATTGCCCAATAATTTTTGGAAGGAGGGGAGATCCTGGGGGGTGGATATGATTAGGATTTCCTGAATGCCGGCCATCATCAACGTGGAGATGGGGTAATATACCATGGGCTTATCGTAAACCGGCATCAGCTGTTTGCTGCTGGCCAAGGTTAACGGATGTAAACGGGTGCCAGAGCCTCCTGCGAGTACGATGCCTTTCATGAGAAAGCGGATTGAAGGGTTATAAATGGGGGTTACGGATCTGGTCAGCAAGCAGGTAGAGCACGGCCATGCGCACCGCAACTCCGTTTTCGACCTGTTGCAGGATGATGGAATGAGGTCCATCGGCAATATCCGATTGTAATTCAACGCCACGGTTAATGGGCCCGGGGTGCATGATGACAATGGAATGCGATAAGCGATCTAATCTTGCTTTGTTAAGTCCGAAGTAGAGGGAGTACTCCCGCAAAGAAGGAATATAGCGCATTTGTTGCCGTTCAAGTTGAATTCGTAACACATTGGCTACATCACACCATTCCAAAGCCTCGTCCAGGTTTGGTTCAAAGCGAATACCCAAATCTCCAAGATGAGGGGGCATCAAGGTTGCAGGTCCCGTCACCATTACCTCAGCGCCTAATTTTAGGAGACAAAACAGATTGGACATTGCGACTCTAGAATGCAAAATGTCCCCGACGAGGAGAACTTTAACCCCTTCAATACGGCCAAATTTCTGACGGATCGAAAAGGCATCCAGCAAGGCTTGGGTGGGATGTTCGTGGGCGCCATCCCCTGCGTTCACAATACGAGCGTCCACGCGATTAGCCAAAAATTGACAGGTGCCGGCATTCGAATGGCGAACGACCAGCATATCGATTTTCATGGCCAAGATATTGCGCACGGTATCGCTGAGTGTTTCTCCTTTGGAAATGGAACTTCCATTTCCCGAAAAGTTGACCACATCTGCGGAAAGCCTCTTTTCGGCTAATTCGAAGGAAAGACGGGTCCTGGTTGAATTTTCAAAAAAAAGATTAGCAATGGTGAGATCACGAAGCGATGGCACTTTGCGGACAGGTCGGTAGAGTACCTCCAGAAACTGATCGGCTGTCTGAAGAATAAGTTCCAAATCTTGAACGGTAGAATCTTTGATGGCAATCAGGTGCCTGGTGCTCAAGGTGGTCATACCTGCCGTTAAAGGGTTCATACTGGAGTTCATGGTGGCGTTCAAGCTTGAGTTTATGGCTATGGAGATGAGGGTAAGAAAGTTTCTATCCAGACCTTATCCTGCCCGCATTCTTCGGCCCAATCCACATGGATCCGTTGGTTAGGCAAGGTATTGACTTGACGACCCCGGTAATCGGGACGGATGGGAAATTCTTGGCAGTACAGCCTGTGCAATAGCACCATTAATTCGACTCTGGCGGGTCTTCCATAATCCAACAAAGCATCCAATCCGGAACGAAGAGTCCTACCCGTGAATAACACATCGTCGACAAGAATGACGTTTCGGCCTTCAATCGAGAAGTCGATATGGGTAGTGGAAGGAATCAAAGGCCCTTGCCTTCTTCGAAAATCATCCCGGTGGAAGGTCACATCCAACAGACCTAGTGGAATTTTGGCGACAGGGATTTGAAGGCGTTTTTGAAGGATATTATGGATACGTCGCGCCATCAAAGTGCCCCTGGGTTGGAGGCCGATAAGAAGGCTGTTGCTAAAATCGCCGTGATTTTCAATGAGTTCCTGACTCAAGCGCTCCAACATAAGGCCGAGTTGGGTAGAGTCTAAGAGATTTTGCCTTCCAGGAGTCATAAAGGGCTTAGGGCCTTGTTACGGTACTAATCACGGTTTGGGCCGTTGAGCGCGTGCTAAGATAGCATCAAAATGGGCCTCGCTCAAGGGCATGACAGACAAGCGGGTATGGGTTAGCAGCATCAAGCCGGCCATGGAGGGGTCCGCTTTGAGTTCTTGAAGGGTTACAGCACGGTCGAAACGGGCCAAAGGCTTTACCCGTACGGCTACCCAAGGCTGACCCTGGCCTGCAGTGGGATCCATAAAGGCCTCCTCGACGATTTCAACAAGGCCGACCACCGCCTTCTCGGAAACACTATGGTAAAAAAACGCTAAATCTCCGCTTCGCATGGCTATTAAATTCAATTTGGCACTGTGGTTGCGGACACCATCCCAAGTCCCCAACTGCTCCAATTCCAGATCATGCCAAGAGTAGGTTTCAGGTTCGGATTTCAAGAGCCAAAATGCCATAAAAAAGGATCAAAGGTGGGTAGAGCAAGGGTGATTCGGTATCAGATTGGTATTGTCAAAATTATTCTTTACTTTGCTATAGACAACCTAATCCCAAAATTGATGGCACGTAAAGAAATTGATAAGGCTCAGGTTCCAGGGCTAGGACATGAGGGCTCAGGCAGCACTACTCCAGGAGAGTTCGCAAGCAGGCTTGCGGCTGCAAGAAAATTGGTGGAAAGCCTTGAGCGGCCAGGCGAAGACCTGGACCAGGCCATGCAGGCCTACACACAGGCGATGGAAGAATTGAATTGGTGCAGGGACTATTTGGCCAAAGCCCGCCTCAAAGTCGAGCAGTTGGTTTCCAAAAACTAACAGGATTGCTTGGCCGCCACGAATTCAATCCAAGACTTGGCATAAGCGCCCTTGAGGACCCTTGGAAATTTATGTTGGCCCCCAACTTTGCCCATAAAGGTCATCCATTCCAAGGTCAAACTTGTGGGTACTATTTCGAGCTCCATTTGTTGAAGTGCATGCTGTCGCTCCACCGCATAATCATCGTTGATTTCTTGGAGTATTTGATTCAATTTTTGGGCCAATTCAATTATCCGGGATTGAGCGCTTTCCAAGGCCGACTCATCCACACTGAGATACCATCGGTGTCCATAAACCCCTCCATCGCTCAGGCCCATGACGGTGCATTCCCCCAAGGTGATTCCTGACCACAGGGACAATTGCAAGAGGCCCTCGTTGATATTCTCCAACGACAAATGTTCACCGCAGAGACTTAGGAAATGGTTGGTCCTCCCGGTGATTCGAATTTCCATATGCTCCAACGATTCGAATCGAATGGTGTCACCAATCAGGTAACGCCATGCTCCACTGCAGGTGGTGATGATCAAGGCGTAATCACGATGCAGCTCCACACGGTCCAATCCGATTGCTTGAACCTCCGGTAACATTTGTCCATCCTCGTCGAAATGTTGCTCGTCAAAGGGAATGAACTCGTAGTAAATGCCGTTATTTAGGTTGAGGCGCATGCCTTTTTTGAGGTCTTTGTGACGGGCATCGTAAGCAATGAATCCCTCGGATGCCAGGTAGGTCTCAATATAAATTAAGGGCCTACGGCATAAATTCTCAAAAGCGGGCAAGTAGGGGTCTATGGCGACGCCACCGTAAGCAAAAACCGTGAGGTTAGGCCAAATATCATGGATGGACTTGACCTGATAATGCTCGATAATTCGCTGGAAAAGCAATTGCATCCATGCCGGAATACCCGTGACCACCCATATATCCCATAGAGAGGCTTGAAGGACGATCTGTTCAATTTTCTCGTTCCAATCCCGGATTCGAATGATTTCCTCCCCAGGTTTGAAAAAAGGGTTGAACCAAAGGGGAACCTTGGAAGTGTTGATCCCGCTGAGATCGCCGTAAAAATAATGCCCTGAGAATTTAAGATCTGCGGACCCTCCAAGCATCAAGATACCTTTGTCAAAAAGGTTGGTTGGGAAATCGTATAAGGTCAATGCATACATCTGTTTGATGGAGGTACGCCGCATAGCTTTGATCATGTCGCCCGATACGGGGATGTATTTGCTTGTAGCCTCTGAAGTTCCACTGCTGAGGGCGAAGTATTTGATTTTGCTGGGCCAGGTGATATTGGATCGTCCTTCATCGTAGGATTTCCACCATCGGTCGTGCATCATGTTGTAATCATGAATGGGAATTCTTCGACTGAATTCATCCTGCATTTGTCCAGAATCCAGAATGGATGAAAAGCCATAATACTTGCCAATTTCTGTTTGTCTTGCTTTACGCAGCAAACGGAACAAGACCAACTTCTGTTGAATGGAAGGCTTCAAGATTCCAAATTGCAAGGATTTACCCAGCTCGAGGGTTCGTTTGAACAAAGATCCAAGAAGGGCCATATTCGTAATTTTAATGGGTGTCCGCAGGTGACCATGTCTCCGGTGCGAGCCGCCATTGCTCCAGCGAATCCAAGCTTTGTTGATCCAAGTAGCTGTATTCTATTGCCTCCTTGAGCAAGTCGCTGTAAGTGCATAAACTGAGTGAACGGAATCCTTGGTCCGCAAATCTTGCAGAGGCCACGGGTAGCCCATAATCAAAAATGCTCAGAATACCCAAAACGTCAAGCCCTTCCTGACGCAAGGCGGAGGCTGCTAGCAAGGAGCTTCCCCCGGTTGATATCAAATCTTCAATCAAAACCACTCTGGCATTGGATTCCCATCGGCCTTCAATTTGGCTTCGGGTTCCGTGCTCTTTGGGTTTGGAGCGGACATAAATAAACGGCAATCCCAATTGCTCTGCGACAAGAACCCCTTGAGGAATACCCGCCGTGGCGACCCCTGCGATCAAATCACAACCACTGAACTCGTGAGCAATTCGTTCAGCCAACATTTGACGAATATGCGTCCTGTACTTGGGGTAGGATAGGGTGACCCTGTTATCGCAATAAATTGGCGATAGCCAACCGGAGGCCCATTGGTAGGGCTTGATTGGCGAAAACTGAACAGCCTTGGTTTCAAGAAGAATTTGGGCAATCTTAGAGGCAATCTCTCGGGTATTCATGTCTCAAATTTATCGGTTTTTCTGTCATGAAACGTCATTTGTCTTGGAAGCATACACCGGCGCTTATTTAGAGGGTATTTCGCAGAAGGATCAAACGCCAGACTACGGGGCTCTAGATGAACCCTATGTCGAGGAGATTTGGACCAAGATCACGGAATCTCTGAAGCAGGAATCAAGACATAGCCCCAGCAGCCCCAGCAGCGTCAAAGGGACTAGGCTGCGATTCCAGGTGCAGCGTCCAGATTTGGTCTGGGAAGAATTGTGCAATCGAGGCCTTATTATCCAAGCGGCCGGAGGCATCGTTTATATGGACCAACGCATGTTATGGATGATAAGGAACGGGCGCTGGGATTTGCCCAAGGGCAAGGCTGAGCCTGGAGAATGCCCTGAACAAACGGCAGTTCGGGAATGTGAAGAAGAATGCGGATTGAAGGGACTCAAGCTGATCAATCCTAGTCAGTCCTATAGGACCCACCATTGGTACCTCTACAAAGGTTATCCTGCCTTGAAAACCACGCTATGGTACGAGATAATCGCCCTAGGGGAGTATAACCAAGTACTGTTGCCGCAAGTTGAAGAGGGCATAACCTCGTTGGAATGGATTGATTATCGGCGCATGTACAGGGAAATCTTGCCCACGACTTATCCCGCCCTCCGATGCATGGTCGAAGAAATTTACGGGCCCTCCGAAGGCCTTAATGCAGAGATGCCACGGGCAACTACCGCAGGAACAAGGGGTGCGGGATTTCCGCCGTGAAGGACAATTTCCCGAACGATGGAGGAAGAAACCGCCTGCAAGCCGGGATCGCAGACCAGAAAAAAGGTCTCTACACCAAATAAATCCTTGTTGAGTTGAGCGATGCTTTTCTCACTCTCAAAATCAGTGGTATTGCGAAGACCTCTAATAATAAAAGAGGCACCTATTTCTTGACAAAACTTGGCCGTTAGGTCTTGGTACTGGACCACCTGAACCCGGCTATCCCCTCCCAGCAATTCTTGCAACCACTTGAGCCTTGTTTCCAATGAGAATAGGCTTTTCTTATCCGAATTATGTCCTATCCCGACAATCAAGCGGTCAAAATGTTGCAAGGCCCTTTGAATCAAATCCAAATGACCCAGGGTAATGGGATCGAAGGAGCCCGGGAAAAGGGCAGTGCGCAGATTCATAGAGCCAAGGACCGTTTCTCAAATATACTAAATTGCGTTAGTCCGTAGGTGAGGACCTTGGATGGATCATGATGAAGGGCAATCCTTTGGTAGGTCATGGCGTGCTCAACGACCAATATTCCGTTCGTGGCGAGCAGGGGCCCTGCAAGAAACTCATCAGCAAGGCCTTCCAGGCGTGGCTCACCGTAGGGCGGATCGGCTACGACCAAATGAAAAGGGGCAGCCTCTTCAGGTAATTCGGATAAGCGTTCGGTCATTTTCCATGGAAATCGACCGTCGACGGTCTGGCCCATGGAGAGTAAATCGAATCCTGCGATTTGCCAATTCTTCAGGCCCCACTTTTGGCGGACTTGCCGCAAATGGCGAAGGGCCTCGGGATTCATGTCCAAACTAACCAAAAGGGATGCACCTCTGGACAGGCATTCTAAACCCAAAGTGCCTGTACCTGCAAAGAGGTCCAAGGCGCGAATTTGGGGCCAATCCAAAAGTGTATCTAGATGATTCATTAGCCCTTGGCGAGCGATATCGGTGGAAGGTCGTACCTCCCAACGCTTTGGCTTTACGGAGATGGAACGACCGGCCAGACGCCCCCCTGTTATCCGAACTTTTGATTCCACTGCTGTAAAGCTTGGATGAGCCCCTGCTGAATGAAGTCCAAATCTGAAGGCGCATTCGAATCTTGGTTAAGTCCATGATGGGAATAAACATGGTCGAAGGATATATCCAGGATACTACGCTCCTCAACGGACCAACTCATCTTTTGCAAAAAGTGAATGTAATTTGGATTTTGCTCTAATCGACGCGCCAATACATGGTACAGGATATCGGTGGGAGTATTCCACAGGTACCGGCCTTGATGAATCAACCGCAATCCCTCGAAAATCCAAAGCCCAAAATCCCTGTCCCCCCTAACAATGGCGAGATGTCTTCCCTTGGTTTCGGTGTTACGTAAAGCTTCTAACCAATACAGAGTCCATAAGGCAGAAGCGTTGTGAAGGCTCCAATTAGCCGCTTCGTTATGCAATCCCTCAACGATGGCCAAGGGCACTGCAAACAATTGAGCCATATCCAATTCGGGTATTCGCTGCCACCCAAGGGATTCGCCGTTTAATGGCCCGCATACGGATTCAAATAGGGCAGCCAAATCAGTAATGGACTCATAATCAGTAATTATGCCACGGCTAACTAGGGTGCTTGGCCATTCATCCAAAAGGGCGACGGGTATCCAGGTCTGTCGAGGTAAATCCGCGATGAATTCAGCTTCTGTCAATTCCTCCATAGACTTCATCCATGATGAAAACTCCTTGGATCCTTGATTTTCATGAAAACGGCTCTCGACAAAATCGACCTGTTCTTGACTTGATCCCAACCCTCCACTATCCCTCCATGCTCTTAGGGATTCAGGGTAAATGATCTCAGGATATGGGTAGGGTAGGGGTTCATGATCGACGCCATCAAGCGAGTACCACCTGCGATTCCACGCCCAGTATCCCTTCAAAGGTTTGCTCAAAAGGTTTTAGAATTGCGGAAATACGAAAAGGTATGGGATTATGTTATTCCCAGTTCCCGCTAAGGTTGGCATCTACCATCGACCCAACGCGTAGAACTTTACGCGTATCGAAGGGAGCAGAGTCTTCTACTTCGAAAACATTGAGCTCCAAGTTGCTTTTCTTGACTTTGCCCGCCCGCAGTGTGAACTTAGCGGTATCCGCAAAGGGAACATAGCATAATGAGTCAATAGGGTAGTTCTTGAACAGGGAATCGGCGACTGAAATCAAAATAGTTTCGTACCGAATTCCTTTGCGGATGTCCGCAGAGTCATCGGGATTTCCAATAACCTTGGTAATTTTCATTTCCCCATTTTTGGTGTAGTTGATTAGTTTTTCCCAGGTATCGGCAAATTCACCGTTGTTTTCGCGGTAAGCCACCTGAGCAGAGCGGATCATTTTGAGGCGTTCAATCACGATTCCGTAGCGATAATCTCTTTCTTTGTCGAAACGCAAGGGTTTGGCAATGGTTTCGATGGTTTCGTAGGTTAGCCAAGCGATGAGGCCCAAGAGTACGATTTTCAAGATGTTTTGGAGGTTCATATGCGGTAATTAATTTGCAAAAATACAGTCAAGGAGTCCATGAGGCATTGGTATTCATGTAAACATTTTGGAAACAAAGGTGTTCAAAGCATAATGGATCGCTTCTCCATCAAAGATATTGAGGCTCTCACCGGCATCAAAGCCCATACGCTTAGGATATGGGAGCAGAGGCATGCGGTGATTTGCCCCAAAAGGAGCGAAACCAATATCCGCTATTACGACCAAGACGATCTCCGTAAATTATTGGGGATTTCGGCCTTGATGCGTCAAGGACACAAAATCTCGGCTTTGGCCAAGTTAAGCAATCAAGAGTTGCATTCTGCAGTCCTGGATCAAGAGATGGCCCCCTTGCCTTTGGACGAAAGGCTGGAGGCACTGACACTGGCCATGATTAGCTTGGATGACCAGGCCTTTCGAAATCTCTTGTCTAAGTCCTTTGATCAATGCGGTGTGGAAGGGGCAATGATGGAACTCATCTTCCCGTTTTTTCGTCGTATTGGTGTTCTGTGGCAAACCGGGGCCATCAACCCCGCACACGAGCACTTTATTACCAATATTATTCGGCAAAAAATCATTGTGGGTATTGACAAGCTCGAAGAAAAAGTCCCCAAGGACTCAAATTCAGCCCCCAAAGCTATTCGTAAGTATCTCCTGTATCTTCCTGAGGGAGAATACCATGAATTAGGTTTGCTTTTTGCATCCTACCTGATCAAAGCCAGGGGTCAGAAGGTGGCCTATATCGGAACTAATGTGCCTTATCCTGATTTGTCTGTATTGGACCAGCAATACCAACCCGATTTTACCCTTTTTGCCTTGACATCGGCCATTGCTCAAAGCTCTGTTGTTGATTATCTCGCCAAAGTCCGTGCTGACTTTCCGCATCGCACTCACTTAGTCACTGGACCTTTGGCTAATATGTCCGAAGGGGAAGTTGCATGGGAAGGCCCATTGAGGCTGATTCGTGATTTTCCTGAGCTGATCGCCTTTGTCGACTCGGAGGCTCAAGCC
>SYHX01000073.1 GCA_005799025.1 Bacteroidota bacterium
GAAGAATCTATTCATCAAATGCTCGAAATGGCCCAATCCAGGGATTGCATTACGAAATGAACAGGCGTGAAAAAAAGCGGCACGAAGGCCGCTAAATTTTAAATTACCTACGAAGATTTAACTTCTCAACAATAGCCCTGTAGCGAGCGATGTCAATTTGTTTGAGGTAATTCAATAAATCCCTGCGCTTTCCGACCATTTTGACTAGGGAAAGCTGAGTGGAATAGTCTTTTTTGTTTTTCTTGAGGTGTTCTGTCAGGTGAGAAATCCTGAAAGAGAACTGGGCTATTTGGCTTTCTGCCGTGCCGGAGTCCTGAGCATTCTGGCCGTAACGGCTATAAATTTCTGCTCGTTGGGTTTTGTCTAGGTACATTTTCCGCTTATTTGGGGCCGCTGGTTAGGTTTATTGATATGATTTTCCAGTTTATGTAAATCGCTTTGGTAAACAGCCGCTGGAGAATTTTTTATTTTAGGAATGCAAAGATAGTCTTAAGAACCCGTTTAACCAAATCAATGGCGCAAAAGATCCATGAGGCGGGCCAAGGTCTCCTTGAGCTTGTGCCGTGGAACGATTAAGTCCAGAAACCCGCTTTCTAACACCGATTCGGCGGATTGAAATCCCTCAGGTAGGTCTTTTTTGATGGTTTCTTTGATAACCCTTGGTCCTGCAAAGCCAATCAAGGCCCCGGGTTCCGCAAGATTGAAATCCCCAAGCATCGCAAAAGACGCAGTGACCCCACCCGTAGTTGGATCAGTCATCAAGGAGAAATAGGGAATGCCTTCTTGGTCCGCGAGCGCCAATTTGGCAGAAGTTTTGGCCATTTGCATAAGGGAGTAGGCTGCTTCCATCATTCTTGCCCCTCCTGAACGCGAAATGACCAAAACAGGGCACTTCAATGCTCTGGCTTTGTCAATTGCTCTGGCAATCTTCTCCCCCATCACCGTGCCCATTGAACCACCTATAAACTCGAAATCCATGCAGGCGACTACCAAGTCATGGCCCTCTAGCTTTCCATGGGCTGAGCGAAGTGCATCCTTGAGTCCTGTCTTGTCCTGTGCATCTTGTAGACGTTTGGCATAATCCTTGGTATCCACGAAGTTAAGTGGATTCAGCGAAATCAAATTTTCATCCAATTCCTGGTATTTCCCTTTATCGAATAAGAGCCCAAAATAACCCTCTGAACCCAAGCGATGATGGTAATCGCATTTGGGACATACCGAGAAATTCTCATGAAGGTCTTTGGTCAAAACCGAAGCTTTGCATGACGGGCATTTGAACCAAATCCCATCAGGCACTTCAAGTTTCTCCTTCGTGGAGGTTGTTACACCCGCAGTTGATCGTTTGAACCACGCCATATTGCCTTTTCGATGAATTTGAACTAAGCGATATCCACCGTGCTATCGAGGTACACATCCTGCACTTTGTGTAGCAAATCAATGCCTTCATTCATGGGACGTTGGAACGCTTTGCGACCTAAGATCAGACCGGAGCCGCCGGCTCGCTTGTTGATGACCGCGGTGGCAACCGCTTCGCTCAGGTCATCGGCACCCTTGGACTCACCGCCTGAATTAATCAGTCCTGCACGTCCCATATACCCGTTAGCAACTTGGTAGCGGCATAAATCAATGGGATGATCTGTGGTCAATTGCTCGTAAACCAATTTGTGGGTTTTGCCATGTTTGGTGGCTAGATAACCGCCGTTGTTGGTGGGCAGCTTCTGCTTGATGATATCCGCCTGTATGGTGACGCCCAAATGATTGGCTTGGGAGCTCAAATCGGTCGAGGTATGGTAGTCCACGCCGTCCACTTTGAACGCTGGATTCCGGAGGTAACACCACAGAATAGTGGCCATTCCAAGGGAATGGGCTTCTTCAAATGCTTCGGCAATCTCAACCAATTGCCTGCGCGATCCTTCTGAACCAAAGTAAACGGTGGCACCTACGGCAACGGCTCCCATTTCCCAGGCCTCCCTCACGGAACCAAACATGATTTGCTCGTGTTCGTTCGGATAGGATAGAAATTCGTTGTGGTTGATTTTTACGATGAATGGAATCTTGTGGGCATAAAGTCTTGCAACGGAGCCCAATACCCCGAAGGTGGAAGCAACGGCATTGCAACCGGATTCAATCGCCAAGCGGACAATATTCTCAGAATCGAAATAAATGGGATTTGGGGCAAACGATGCGCCGGCAGAATGCTCAATTCCTTGGTCCACGGGGAGAATTGAAAGGTACCCACTGCCAGCCAACCGACCGGAGCCGTATAGGGTTTGTATGCTCCTAAGAACAGGGATCGAGCGGTTCGAGGCTGTCCAAATTCGATCGACAAAATCAGGTCCGGGCAAATGCAAATCGGATGCCGCGATGGTTTTGCAACGATGACCTAGGAGAAATTCTGCTTGATTTCCAAGAATTTGTGATGTTTGTGACATGTTGATTATTGGATATAGACTTCTTTAGAGCACGAAGATAAGCCCTGAGTCTTGGGCACCTGTTACTAATTTTGGAGAAAAACCTCCTATGATTATTTGCCAAAGCGTTACTGAACAGTCTGTCCTTCAAAAAATCTACTTTCTAAGGTCTCAAGTTTTTGTGGAAGAGCAAGGAGTCAGCGCGGAGGAGGAATTTGATGAATTTGAAGAAACTAGCATTCATTGGGCGGCCAACCTTGGCGATGAAGTTATCGCATGTGCACGCTACAGGCGAACTGAGAAGGGCTTTAAAATTGAAAGAATGGCTGTTCGCGAAGATTTTCGGAAGCAAGGAATTGGCCGTTATCTCTTATCCAGCATTCTCGAAACCCTACGGCTCAAAATTGCCTTAAGTCAGCAAGCAGAAGTCCAAGAGCCAAAACCGGAAATCTACCTTCATGCACAGGTACAGGCTCTACCGTTCTATTTGGCACAGGGTTTTGTTCAAGTTGGCGAAATTTTTTATGAGGCCTGTATCCCCCACTATCGCTGCATATTTCAAGACTTTGAGGGTAGGGTTCCTTAAGCCACCCCCTTTTCCAATTTAGCTCGATTAGGCCTTCTTCCAAATTTCATGAATATTCATATTTAAGCGTAATAAAACGTCTCTTGATTTAAAGAATGCCGTGTTTGCATCATGGAATTGAATCCATGGGGCGAATCAACGTTTAGGGCCATTCGCTTGGGATTATCGGCTTTCTTGGGCATAGGCCTCGGTGCATGTTGTCCCTGGACAACCTTCGGATGGTATCACCTCCATGGCCTGTCGTTGAGTGGTGCCATTGTGCTGGCCTTGCTTTTGCATATTAGCACCAATAGAGCTGCCTATTGTGCACGTAATATTCCAGGCATTTTGTGCTGGGTCAGTTTGATATCAGGCCTAGCCTCGCACCAAATACCTTCGTCTCTGAAAGAAACAAGGTTACTTGGATTACCTATTCCTTCGGCACATTCTAAAACCGCCAAATCAAGCTATCTGGGCGCTGACCTGATGCTGATGCAAGTCTACCGTCAGGAGGGACCGACGCGGTTCAGGGCAGTCCTATGCAAACGATTAGTTTATTCAACTTACGATAGTGATTGGATTGCCTACCCTTACCAAAAAGATGTTCTCTTGAATCTCCCTTTTCATCATCAGTCCAGAGACCATTTAGAAAAATCGTTTCCCAAAGTTGGCGATTTCCTTCTCTTCGAAACCACCTATTTACGAGCCATTCCTGGTCCATTAAATCCAGGGCAGACAGACTTAAGGGACTATTATCAAAGTCAAGGCCTAAAATTCGAAATCAATTTGAGGCAAGAAGGAACTTACCGAATTATCGACAAGGATAAGTTACTGAAAACAAATACGCTATGCAGCGATCTATCGTACAAAGTGAAATTTGGAAGGTGGCAGAGCTATTGGACGCATCGAATGGATTTAAGCATCTCCGACTCGGTGGGATGCGCATTGTCCAAAGCGCTATTGTTGGGATGGCGGGCGGATCTTAGCAACGAACTTCAAGAGGGCTTTCGTAATTCCGGAACCGTGCACCTGTTGGCTGTTTCGGGGATGCATGTGCTTCTAATCCACCAAATGCTGCTATGGATGATGCGGGGTCTCTACCTCATTTGGGTAGCCGTCCATCGAAGGTCAGGGCAAGTTCGTAAACCACCAAATTACCTGATATTCTTGGTCTTATCATCGCTAGTAATGGGTTATGCACTCCTAACCGGTGGAGCACCATCAGCCATGAGGGCTGCCATGGTGTTAATCTGGATGAATTGGAATTCAATCCTTTCTGGAAATAGGCATGCATCAGGCGCCCTAATTTTGATAGGCATTGTTCTCGTATGGTTAGAACCAAATTCATGGAAAGACCCTGGTTTTCAATTGAGTTTCGGTGCCGTTGGAGGTTTGCTGTGGATCTACGCTCCCATGTGGAAATGGACACGCTTGGAGCAACGGTCTCTATGGATTCGGTATCCAGTTTCTTTGGTCGGCATGAGCCTTGTCGCTCAAGTGGTAACCGCACCCCTATGTTGGTTTCATTTTGGACAATTCCCTAATTATTTCCTATTAGCTAATCTGGTACTGGTGCCTTTGGCCTCACCCTTATTGATTTTGGCAATCGGATGGACTGTGGTAGGTAGTCATTCCATCGTTGGCTCGATTTTGGCATGGGTTGGGAAATTCCTTTTTGGGATTACCGCTCAATGCACCGCCATTATTGGGAGCTGGCCAAGTGCAGTGACCTACCACTGGGACTTCAAAGGCAGTGACTTACTCATCACATTTAGCATTTTGGGGCTGCTCATTCTGGGTATGTCCACCGGGATGGCCAAAAGAAATTCATCCGAACGTATCATGGTGTTTCGCCAATTGACGCTATTTCTTTCGATCAGTTGGATTTTCTTGCTAGTTAATCGAAATGTCCGGTGGTTTCAAGAGAGAAAAGATACAGTATGCATTGTATTTGGACTTTCGGCAGGTAATTGCCTTGCGGTGTTGGATGGAAGGGGCCTGCTATGGTCGGGTGATATGGCGGGTCTTACCGATCGAAGGCCTTTGCAATGGAAACGGAAGCATACCAAACTACCTGATCACCCCATGGCTTCCAACGACTCGGGCTCCACCTGCCGACTTATGCAATGGGATGAGGAAATAACATTGATTGCTGCAATGAGGGACACAATCAAGCTTGTTCCTCTCAGAGGCGAACCGTTGAGGTTATTGCACCTATTCGGCAAAAGAACATACCGATTAAGCCGTAAAGTTGATTTCGTCGTCTTGGGGCCTCAAAGTTGGATACAATGGTCAACAAACCAAGCCCCCTCTAATTTGATTCTCGCTGGGGGACATCATCCATGGAATAGGCGAAAAATGGCCTCCTTGTGCCTACAGCAAGGGATTGGATTCTATGATTTGAGCCCATCCAATCTTTCTGATTCCAAGGTATTTTCGCCTTACCCTCCACCAAAAAGGATACTATGATAAGCTACCGCCTGGAAAATCGAGTTGCCAGAATAACCCTTAACCGTCCGGACAAAAAGAATGCCTTGAGCCCTACTATGGTAGATGCGTTGTTATCAGGTGTCACCCAGGCCATGAACGACGATGAGGTTAGGGCCATTGTCTTGGCAGCAGAAGGTGACGTGTTCAGTGCAGGGGCTGACTTGGAAGCCTTGCAAGCCATGCAACTTTGGGATGAGGAGGAGCAGAAAAAAGATTCCCTTAAGCTGGCCAGCTTGTACAGTCTTCTCTACAGCGGACCCAAACCCGTCATTGGACTCGTTCAGGGTCATGCCTTGGCGGGTGGTTGTGGGCTGGTTTCGGTATGTGATTGGGTATTTGCGGTTCCTTCAGCTCAATTTGCTTATACCGAAGTGGCCATCGGCTTTGTTCCCGCCATGGTCTCTGTTTTCTTGTGCCACAAATTGGGCGAAGGCTTTGCTAGGCCTCTTTTGATGAATTCAGCACGTATCAGCGCCGTGGAAGCCCTGAACTGTGGACTTGTATATAAAATTGTCCCTCCTGAGGAACTGGAGGTTGCCGTTCTTGAATTTGTGCAGCATTTGATCGCCCGAAATAGTGGAAACTCTATAGCCTTGACCAAGAACCTTTTGGCCAGAAATGCAGGCTTGGATCAGGCCATGGCTTCTGCGATTGAAACCAATGTGGAGGCCCGCCAAAGCGAAGCCTGCAAGCGTGGTATTACTGCCTTTTTGAATAAAGAAAAGGTCCTTTGGTAGGAAAGGAATTGCCTATAGACCCGTTCTTCAAAAGGCAAATTAAGTCCCTTCGCCCCCTCCAAAACGCCCCCAAATGGCCTACTGAAAGTCTTTGAGGCTATCTTTGCACCCGCTTGACTATCCCTATATGGGACTCCTCATCGCCATACCAAACGAAATACCACCAATATTGTTCCTCCAATATGCGTGTTGACCACACTGATCCTGTTCCCGTTGTGAATGACAAACCCGAAGAAGATGTCCTTTTGAACAAATGGGCAGAGCAAGATTACGAGTTCGGTTTCATCAGCAATATTGAGCAAGACATTGTTCCCAAGGGGCTCAGCGAAGAGGTCATCCGTTGGATTAGCGCCCACAAGGAGGAACCGTCTTGGCTCCTGGACTGGCGCCTCAAAGCCTACCGCCACTGGTTGACCATGCCAAGCCCCCAATGGGCCCACCTGGAGATTCCTGCGATTGATTTTCAGAACATCTCCTATTATGCGGCTCCCAAAGCCAATGCAAAGCTTAACTCCTTGGACGAACTCGACCCTGAAATCAAATCCACTTATGACAAGCTTGGGATACCCCTAGAGGAACAACTCATTTTGGCTGGGGTAGCTGTAGATGCAGTTTTGGATTCTGTTTCTGTTGTAACAACATACAAAGAAAAACTTGCCGAAAAGGGTATTATCTTCTGCTCCTTCTCAGAAGCGGTTCGCGAGCACCCGGAATTGGTCAGAAAACACCTTGGCAAGGTCGTGCCCTACACCGATAATTATTACGCCGCCCTCAATTCAGCAGTTTTCTCGGACGGATCTTTTGTGTACATCCCCAAGGGTGTTCGTTGCCCCATGGAACTCAGTACGTATTTCAGAATCAATGCGGCTGGAACCGGACAATTCGAACGCACCCTTATTGTGGCCGATGATGAAGCCTATGTTTCGTATTTGGAGGGATGCACAGCGCCCAAGCGCGACGAGAATCAATTGCATGCCGCAGTTGTCGAATTAGTCGCCTTGAACCGTTCAGAAATTCGATATGCCACCGTTCAAAATTGGTATCCTGGTGATGCCAACGGAATTGGAGGTATCTACAATTTTGTTACCAAAAGAGGGATATGTCAAGGGGTTTCCTCCAAAATTTCATGGACCCAAGTTGAGACAGGGTCCGCAATTACCTGGAAATATCCGTCGGTGGTTCTCCTAGGGGATCGCAGCACTGGTGAATTTTATTCGGTAGCCTTAGCTGCCAGAGCACAGCAAGCCGATACCGGCACCAAAATGATTCATATCTGCAAAGACACCACCAGACGTATTGTGAGCAAAGGCATCAGCGCAGGTCGGGGCCAAAACGCCTACCGAGGCTTAGTCAAAGTCCGGGAATCTGCAACCAATGCCCGCAATTACTCCCAATGCGATTCTCTGCTGATGGGTGACCGCTGTGGCGCTCATACCTACCCTTATTTTGAAATCAATTGTCCTGACGCCCAAGTGGAGCATGAAGCAACGACCTCCAAGATTGAAGAGGACTTGCTTTATTATTGCCAACAAAGAGGACTGCCCACAGAAGAAGCCATTGCGCTGATTGTGAACGGATACGCCAAGGAGGTTCTGGACAAGTTGCCCATGGAATTTGCTGTAGAAGCACGGAAGCTCCTCGCTATTTCTTTGGAAGGCAGTGTGGGTTGAACTTCCTTCCAATCGGCCATCATGAACAATTTATTTTGAGAATTTTATGTTAGAAATCATAGATTTGCATGCGTCCGTGGATGATAAACCCATCCTCAAAGGTTTGAACCTCCAAATTCGACCCGGAGAGGTGCATGCAATCATGGGGCCCAACGGATCGGGGAAATCAACCCTTTCACACGTTTTGGCGGGCAGACCTGGATACGATGTCCGTGGATCCGTTCGGTTCAATGGGCAAGACCTTCTTGATTTAGCGCCTGAAGAACGGGCATGGGCCGGGCTCTTTCTTGCGTTTCAATATCCGGTAGAAATCCCTGGCGTGAGCAATACCAATTTTATGCGTTCCGCCCTGAACCAAGTGCGAAACCAACGGGGTCTGTCGGCCCTCGAAGCGGGTGATTTCCTGAAAATCATGCGTGAAAAGGCAGCCCTTGTTCAATTGGATCCTTCCTTCTTGTCCAGGCCTGTGAACCTGGGCTTTTCAGGGGGCGAAAAGAAAAGAAATGAAATTTTTCAAATGGCCATGCTGGACCCCCGTTTAGCCATATTGGATGAAACCGATTCGGGACTTGATATTGACGCTTTGCGTATTGTTGCGGAAGGTGTTCAAAAGCTTCGCAGAGAGGACAACAGCTTTTTGGTCATCACGCATTACCAGCGCTTGTTGGACCATCTTAAGCCAGACATTGTCCATGTTTTGATGGATGGGAAAATTATACGCACAGGTGATCATACCCTCGCTCTTGAGTTGGAGGAAAAAGGCTATGATTGGCTCAAAGCGAAATTTGTATGACTTTGAACTCTATTACCGGCTCGGCACAAACAACAGAATGGCCAAACAGTCGAATTGAGGCATGGAAATACACAGACCTCAATCAACTGGTGTCCAACATGCCCCTTAGCAATGGTAGCCCTTCCATTCCGTTGTGGCAGGTTGAGCCTCACGATCTGCAGAGCCTGTTCACCGAATTGGAAAGCCCCGAAGCGATCCTCCGAGAATTAGATGGGTTTAGCCGCCTAGTTCATGCCGCCGGCCGCGGAGGTTGGCTTGCCCATATTCCCGCCGGAACCTCTTCCAATTTCCCTGTTCGATTGACGTATACCCCTTCTTCGAATGCGGGCTGGTCTGGCTATACCCATCAGATTCAAGTGGCCGAAGGTGCTCGAATAACACTCATTGAAGAATTCGAGGAAGACGAATCGCCAGAGAATCTCTCGGTGAAGAACGAACCTCTCGAAGCCTATTCCACCCCTGTTCTTTCTATGACCTTGCATCATCTGCAGGTGAATCTAGCACGAGGTGCAGAACTGAAATTGATACGACTCTTTCATTGCCCAATGAGCAAAGCCCTTGTACACCAAATCGACGCCCAACAAGAAGAAGGAAGCAACCTCGAGGTACAAACAGTCGTCATGGGGTCTGGAATTATTCGCAACAATATTCACATTCAGCAACTCGGAGATCGCTGTTCCAGCAATCTGCTGGGATTAAGTGTAGCCATTGGCGGAGGACATCTCGACCAATACAGCAGAATTCGGCATAATGCCCTGGAAGGAAACAGCCACCAGCACTACAAAGCTATTGCTGCTCCCAATTCGACGACCATCTTTAACGGAGTTTTGAGGGTTGAACCCAATGCCCAACAAACCAATGCCTATCAACGCAGCAGTAATTTGATGTTGGATCCAGCATCCCTAAGCCGAGTCAATGGATCATCCCCGTCCATACGATCCGGTAAGGTCAACGCTAAGCCTGAATTGCAAATCTTTGCTGATAATGTCAAGTGCTCACACGGCGCGACCATGGGCAAGCTCAACACCGATTCCATCTTTTATCTCCAAAGCCGTGGGCTTACTTTCGAAGAAGCGCAAAAGATACTTACCTTGGCCTTCGCCATGGAAATTGTTGATCAGTTGGAAGATGAAAGAATGCGTGCAAAGGTGATCTCCATTTTGGATCTAAAGCAATGGCAATGAAATGAACGATTTGAAATCATCTTTCTCGCTGTCCACCCCTTTTAGGGAAGAATTTCCTGAATTGACGGTCAAGGTTCATGGACATGATTTAGTTTATCTCGACAATGCATCCACCACCTTGAAACCTATGGCGGTTTTGGATGCGGAGCGAATCTTCTACACCAACTCCTACGCCAACGTGCACCGCGGTGTTCACTATTTGAGCCAATTGGCCACAGATGCCTACGAGGGTGCCCGACGTAAGGTGGCAAATTTCATTGTTGCTCATTCAGAAAACGAAATAATATTTACCAAAGGAACTACCGAGGCTATTAATCTTTTGGCCAACAGTTGGGGTAATTCATATATACAATCAGGAGACGAAATCCTCGTCTCTGCGATGGAACATCACGCCAACCTGGTTCCTTGGCAAATGCTTTGCCAACGAAGCGGCGCAACCCTTCAAATTGTTCCTCTCAACGATGCAGGAGAATTGGATCTTGATGCCTTGGATCGTTTGCTTAGCCCACGAACCAAACTAGTAGCCATGGTCTGGGTCAGCAATATCCTCGGCACCATCAATCCGATCGAAGAAATTATTTCCAAGGCCCATCGCGTGGGCGCTAAGGTTTTGGTGGACGCTGCTCAGGCCATTGCCCATTGGGGCATCAACGTTCAGAGCCTTAAAGCGGATTTCCTGTGTTTTTCGTCTCACAAAATGTTTGGGCCCACGGGAATCGGGGTACTCTATGGGCGTAGCGAACATTTAAGCCTCATGCCCCCGTGGCAAGGCGGTGGGGATATGATTCGTGAAGTGGAATATACAGAGGCAACCTACGCTGATCCTCCCTTACGTTTCGAAGCGGGAACCCCCCCAATTGCCCAAGCCGTGAGCCTAGGTGCAGCCATTGATTGCATCAACAAGTGGACATGGGAAGCGATGCAATCCCAAGAGGAGGAACTGTATACCCATCTTCAAGAAGTTTTGGATAGCGTACCTGGCCTTCGTCGAATAGGATATGCGAAGAATAGGGTTGCCGTGCAGAGTTTTTTATTAGGAGATGCACACCCCTACGATGTAGGTATGCTGCTGGACTCCATGGGAATAGCCGTGAGAACAGGTCATCATTGCGGACAACCCCTGATGAAAAAATTGGGCATTCCAGGTACCGTTCGGGCCTCCCTCTCCATTTACAATACCCACCAAGAAATTGATCATTTGGGTCATAGCCTCCATAAAGTCGCTCGCATGCTCGGAATCACCCCATGAACATTATAGAAACACCCGCACAAATTCAGGACAACCTAGCCCTTGACTTTGAACTCCTCGAAAATTGGGAAGATCGTTACCAATATCTTTTGGAAATAGCCAAAGAATGCCCCCCACTTGCAGAAGCATTCAAGAATGATTCTTTGCTGATCAAAGGATGTCAATCCAAGGTATGGCTTAGGGCAACCTGCAATTCTGAAGGAGGTATGGAATTCGCCGCAGATTCAGATGCATTGTTGGTCAAAGGAATCATGACTCTTCTGCTCAAAGTCTTTCAGCATCAAAGCCCGGAAGCTATCTTGGAAACTCGCTTTGACCTTCACGAGCGTACCGGACTTCAACACCACCTGTCCCCGAATCGCGCCAACGGTTTGGGTGGAATGCTCGATCGTATTCGCCAACTCGCGCTTTTGTATCGCCCTGTTCAAGAAAGCCTAGGAAAAATTTCACCCCAAGCGATTCCAGTAAATAATCAATTGGATTTCAACACACCTAAGAAACTATCTGCAAAATCGAAAGAGCGCACTTCTTCACAGCCTAATAAATCCCCCACCTTTGTGGAGATCCAAGATGCAGTATTGAGCATTATCAAGACAATCTACGACCCTGAAATCCCTGTGAACATCTACGACTTGGGGCTCATCTACAATATCGAAGTACAGCAAGGGGGTAAAGTGTTGGTCACCATGACTTTAACCTCACCATCCTGCCCAGTGGCCGGAACCTTGCCCGGGGAGGTGGAGGACAAGATCCGCGGCGTTCACGGCGTGAACGAAGTGAAAGTAGAACTCACCTTTGATCCCCCCTGGTCCCAGGATTTGATGAGCGAAGAGGCGAAATTGGAGTTAGGGTTCTTGTAAGAATTAATACCAAAAACGATTATAGACAACTATAGTGGTTGGCTTGCTTTTTACATGAGCAACAGCCACTTTAGCAGCCGCTCTAACAATTTCTTTCTTCAAGTCAGCAGTATTCTGCTGCTCCTGCATTTGATATTGCCACTCTCTTTGATCGAGCTCTTTGATACGCTGCTTTATATCGTTTCGAATTTGACCTAAGAGATTCTTTGCATTGGTATAACAAGAAGAAAGTGGGTCAATTTGAATGAGTAAACGAGATGCCTCTTCTGCACCATTTTCATCCTGCTTTGCGCTCCAAATTGAACTCGCTTCGTTGTAAATCTTCTTACATTCATAATCGATTTTACTACGATAAATTACTCCAGTCATGTCATTAGCTTTTTCGTAACAAACGGAGCTGACTTGTGGAATTGAGGAAAGCAAAGTCAGCCCTTCATCGTATTCCGCTTTAGCGGTAAAGGCGTCTACGGCTTTAAGTATGAAATCACACTGGGAGTTGTAATATTCCAAAATTTTCTTCTTGCCCTCATTTATAAATGTTTCAAATTTAGGATTATCCGTTTTGATACTTTTTAGAGCAGACATGTAGGCTTTGGTTTCGTTCTCCCCTACTCCCTTGGAAGAAATGGAATAGGATGAAAACAACTTACCGTCAACACCATCGCCTATAAAAAAAGAAACTTCCAAAACCAAAACATGCATTGCGGGGGCCGTACTCGTTATCGATTTATCCGTAACTGTAATCCTAGGCACTATTGAAAACCTTTTATTTAACCCATTATCTGCTACACCGTACTTTGAAACAATCTGGGAAAGCCGATTTTCTAGAGCAGATTGAACAATAGGCGTTATCGGCTCTACTTGATCGGGAACGTGAACATTTAACGATATTCTGGCAAAATCATCAGGAGATTTTTCAACATTTTGAGAAAAACTAATAGATGATAAGGCAAGTAAACATATCAAAAAGAGTATTTTTTTCATGCTTAAAATTGTTTTGATTATTTTTCACCAATTACTAGTTGGGCTTGTCCTAGACCTTTAGTCATTAACTTGGATTCAATTTGATAAGTGTCTTCTAAGTATTTACGTAAGGTATTAGCCCAACTTCTAGCACTTAACGCCTTGCCTTTATCATCAAAAAACGGAATCCGAACATCCTTGAATAACATCATATTCTCAGTTGCATCAGCTAAATTAAAATTACCATCGACGGTATTACCACCAACCCATTTTTCAATTAAAGTACTCAATTCATCATCCCCATAATCTTCCGTTTCAAGGTCTTTATCCCAAGAAGAAAATGTTTTAATCCTGAACTCAATCGCTCTTCCTTTGTCCAAAAGGTCATCAAAGTGTCCCTGTAAACGAGCCAAAAAATTGTCCATGTGAGCGCTAACCGCTTCTTCCAACAATACTGCTAATTCTGGGGTGTAGGATGCAGGCCCTGTACCAGTTGCAGAAGCTATTTCTTTACCTGTATAAGAGTCTAAGCCTTGAAGAGTAAATGTGACTGATCTAGCCATTCCATTCCGATTTACTGTCCATGTTAGTTGAATTATAATATCCGCTTTGGCTGTTTTCATCAAACGATCCATAGGAGACTCACTAACTCCCGCTCCTGATTTATTTGTTAATAATGCATCTTCTGCACTTTGAGCTTCAAGTTTTTTGAGTTCTTGCTCCAAATTGAGGGCCGGCATGGATCGACTAGCAAAAGCCTGATTAATCCCAGCAAGCACTGATAATAAATCTGAACTATTTTGGAAGGCCCTTTTGTAGTTAGGAACGTCTCGAGATGTGCCCTGATCATCAAAAGACTCAATGAAGCCATTTTGAATGCACCAATTGTCCGATGGCACCACCATGATTTCAGGATTCTTTCTGCGATCTTTAGGGGCGTCCTGTGCTGCCAAAAAGCTTGAAGCTACCGTAAAAAACCAAAATGCAAGAGCTATTTTTTTCATGAGACAAATAATTAGAGGCCTAGTTTCCTGATAATTCCATCTTGCTCCAATTGATTACGCAACAAATCGTAATTTACGATAACCAATATACCAACTTTGAACTCTTTTTTGTTAATTCGAACTAAATCTGGAGCCTCATCTGAGGCTTGTGTAACAAATTTCAAGTAAGATCCACCATTAGCGAAGAAATTATTGAAATACTCTTGATTTTGTGATTCCGAGGTACTGCCACGCAACAGCGCCATTTGGCCAGGAACCCTCCCGTCTGCACTTGCAGGAATTCCTTTAAAAATAACTCCATGAACGGCATTGCGTTTTGCTAATTCTAAAGCATATGCAGTGTTTCGGCTGTACGACCAAATTTTAAAGGCCTTTGAGCCGGATTTGGAAGTAAATGTTGATTCGATGCTATAGCGCCAAACATTGGTGTAGATATCGATTTTCTTGGGTGCGCATCCATTCAACGTGGAAAGTAATGTTAGGAAACACAAAGCTAAAATCTTTTTCATGTTAAAAATTATTTAATTAAGCGTAAGAAAGTTCCATTTTTGACACTACCCTTGAATTCGGTGAATTCACTTTGGACAAGATCAGTTCCGTCGTCATTTTTTGGCTTTTCTCCAGCATTGTATCGGTTGTCCCAAACTTTTCCTTTAACAACTTTAACCGTTGAAACCCTTTTGAACAAAATATTACCAGTCCCAGACTCTTCCTGCAATTCCAAAACCTCAAATTTCTCGCCTCCCTCCAAGCCTTCTTTCATGCCTATTTCGGCTGTAAGAGGCTCTTTAGATCGAATTTTAACCAACGGCTTAAACACGTCATTTTCTTTCTGCAACTTAGCAAATGCGTTGTCGATGTTACGTACCAAAACTTTATCAATAATCTGCTCGATTGTTTTGCCTTCGGCAAACAAAAAGATACTGCTGTTGACTTGATTATTCACGAATTCCATTTTAAACACAGAATCACCGGACAGAAAACTAATTTGCGACGGAGTCAACGTGGCTTTTTCTCCCTTTAATAAAGATCCGATTTGTCCGTCATTTAAGGATAATTTTTCATTGAAATAGGCCTTGATTGAGTCATTCCACGCAATTTTGTATAACCACGTTTTGCTGGTTAGCGTATAGCCATCCTTCGTTTTTTGGTAGAGTAATTCTGCGGCTTTTCGACTTACTTCCTTGATCATTTCCTGCTGTTTTGACATATTGATGCTCAAAATAGCGGCATCGCGAACAAGCTTTGCGAAGGGCTCATTCTCAATGAAATTCAACTTAGTGAAGGTGACAAATGTATTGGATATTAGCTGGTCAATGAGCGCAGGATTCATGATCGCATTGAGCTTATTCACTGCGATTTCTGATTGCCGGATATCAGAATTCGTGGCATTGTAATTTGTCCTTTTCTTGAAAATATCAAACGATAGGGCCTTAGATTCCAAATTAAAGTCATGCCACCTTTGAAGTAATAAATTCGGGAAAAAGTCAGTTTTCATTGCCTTCTTGATTCTCATGTCAACCTCCTCCCTCTCATCGGGGAGTCCAAACGCAATGGAACTGTCGGCAGCCAAATATCGTAAACCCTTATTCTGGGCGCGGGCCTTAATCAACTTAAATTCCGAAAGTGTGTCTTTTAGGTAACCCATTTCTTTTAGTTCAAGATCCGACAAATGAAACTTCGCTAGATTAATTGTAGGATAATCTATACCATGTTTATCATATTTATCGGGGAATGGATACCCATTCCAAGATTTAATTACAGCATCTTTCTGGGGGAATGATTCTGACTCGATTAGAATCGTTTGCAAGCTGCTGCGGAAATATAAATCATTTAACTTGCCTTGACTCATTGCATTGAAAGACCAAAAGGTGATTCCGATGAATAATATTATTTTTTGGTTCATGGGGATGTTTTTTTTACAAAAATAAATTGAATTTTGAATTATGCATCTATTTGTTGTGTTTTTATTAGCTGACAATTTTCGATATATCACCACCTAAAAGGTCAGAAATCCCTATTGATTAGCGAAACACAATAACCATATAAAATAGAACGGTAATGATTATGAGCAAAATTTTGTTCAAAAATGAGTTTATGAATGGCTTTGAGGTAATTTGACTTGAATTCAAAAGCCAATTGAGTCACTCCAATTTGATCGTATACCATAACTATAGACTTGACCAGCTCATGGTTAATTTCTAACCCTGTTCCATCAAGACGTTTAATTTCAGAAAATCTCTGCGAGAGAAGCTGTTTCTGGACAGAATTCGAATGTTCCCATGCCAAAACCCTCAAAAAATTAAATTTGCAGGCTTTGATGTCTCCTGCGATCTGTTTGCCGAACCGCCCTGGATCACCATATACGTCTAGCCAATCATCCTGCACTTGAAAAGCCAACCCAGTAAGATAACCCACCTTAAACATGGCCTGGCTATCGACAGCCGAAGCACCGCCCATCATCGACCCAATCTTGAGCGAAGAGCCCAAGAGCACCGCTGTTTTGAGGCCAATCATTTCACTGTACTCACTTAGACCGACTTCTTCCCTGCCCTGGAAATCCATATCCAATTGCTGACCTTGGCAGACCTGCAAAGCAACCCGGTTGAATTCGTTTAACAGATCCGGCAGCAGTTCAGGTTTTGCCTGTACCATCCGGCTGTAGGCCTCGATGAGAAGAGCATCGCCAGAAAGTATCGCTGCATTCAAGCCATAACGAAGATGAACCGTGGACTGATTCCTTCGAAGCGGCGATTCATCCATAATATCATCATGCAGCAAGGTGAAATTATGAAACAATTCCAAGGCCAAGGCTTGGGGCAATGCTGATTGAGCTACCCCCCCTGCCATTTCACAAGCCATCAAACAAAGAGCGGGGCGCAGTCTTTTGCCTCCCAAACCCATGAAATAATCCATAGGGGCATATAACCCTGTAGGTTGCGCCACGGACCAATCCAGCTCCTTCAACCCATAATCCACTAGAGAACGGAAACGGTCTAAATCCAATGTGATCGCTTGTTTATTAGTGTGGGACATATCATAAAATTAAAGATTAACCAAGCTCAACGCTTCAAGGCGAAAGGTTGGTACCGAAATTCAAGACGCCTATACCGAAGATCAAGGCGAGCAATACGGACCTGCAGCCTTTGCCCTGGGGCCAAACGACTATTTCGCAAGGAACCGACCAACGCCATTTCTTCTGCATCGAAATAAAAGCGATCATAATCCAAAGAAGACAACGGCAAAAGACCGTCGCAGCGGTTGTAATCCAAGGTCACCCAAACACCTTGCTCCCCAATCGAAGTGATCATGCCTTCCCAGATTTGATCTTCTTTGCCTTGCAGCATCTGAAGCTGTTTGAAACGAACCGCAGCCCTTTCGGCCATGGCAGCGGCCCTTTCCTTTTCGCTATCGTATTTGCACAAGCGTTCAAGCTCAGTCTCGTTGTAGGACTGGGAGTGGGTGCTCATAGACCCATCCAGATTAGCGAGCAAACGATGCACCAATAAATCAGGGTATCGACGGATAGGGGAAGTGAAATGGGTATAATGAGAAAAGGACAAGCCGTAATGTCCAATGTTACGGGTCGTATAGATGGCCTTGGCCATGGAACGAATCGCCATTTGTTGCAAGATTTCCGATTCGGGTTTGCCTTCTGACTCTTCGATAAGACGATTTAAGGAGGCTGCGATTTGACTACGACTTTGGAATGACAAGGTATAACCCATAAATTCGGCAAAATCAGCTAATTTGCGCAGGCGCTCCGGATCGGGAAAATCATGGACGCGGTAGACGGAAGCAGGCAAAAGCCGGTCATTCACCGCCTTGGTCAAATGTTCGGCAACAGCCCTGTTCGCCGTGAGCATCCAGTCTTCTATCAACATGTGAGCCGGTTTTCGCTCTTTGACCCAGACCTCGGTAGGGAATCCTTTGTGGTCCAAATGAAAACGGATTTCTTCGGTTTCAAATCCAATAGAGCCTGATTCAAAACGCCGCTGACGCATCTTGGTGGCCATTTGATTCAGTAATTTCAATTCTTCGGCCCAATCCCCTTGGCCCGTGTCCAGCACTGTTTGGGCATCTTCGTAGGAAAATCGCCGAAGTGAGCGAATGCAAGTGCGGCCAATCCATGTCGAATAAATTCGACCCTCATCATCCACCTCAAAGACTGAAGAGTAGCATAGTTTGTCTTCGTTCGGACGCAGGGAACATACAATGTTGGATAAATTTTCGGGCAACATCGGTAACACTTGATGCACCATATACACCGAAGTCGCCCGAGATGCCGCTTCACGATCCAGTTCCGTCCCATTCCTAACATAGTATGAAACATCGGCTATATGAACCCCAATCTCCCAGCGACCCTCATCCAACGGGCGAATAGATAAGGCGTCATCAAAATCCTTAGCATCCTGCGGATCGATGGTCATGGTGGGAACCCCTCGAAAATCCCTTCTACCTTTCAGATCCTCAGGGGAAAGGAACTGGCCAGATTGGCTGGCTTGACGCAAAGCTTCGGCTCCAAAATGCAAGGAAAATCCAAATTCCACACCAATGGCTGCCATCTCAGTAAAATGTTCTCCAGGGCTACCCAGCCATTCGACAAGCTCAACCCTGGGCCATGGAGAGGATTCCGGCCAATCCAACCACGTACCCACCGCTTTGAGACCTTCGGCTTGATCCCAAGCAAGGGCTTTCCCTTCCAAAGGTTTAGCAGGCGGCAGAAGTTCCAGCCCGCCCTGAAACCCTTTGAGATCCGGCTCCAAAAAATAGCGTTGGCCTTTGCGACGAACCTTGCCCACAAAATGCGTTCGATAGCGCTCTTCGACCTGCAAAACTGCCGCTCTGTCTTTTCCATAACCCATCAAACGAGAAGATCCCTGACGTCGACCCCTGCCTTTGCCGGAGGAAAATGCAGCCAATGGAATTATGCGGACCAGATCCCCCGGAAGGGCTCGCCGTAAATGTTCCGGCGCTACCATCCAATCGGCATCGCTGTCCACTGCCCTTGCAAAGGCCAAACCCCCATGAGTAAATTCCATCCTCGCAAGAATTCCCTCCCCTTGACGTTCGATATTGGATTTGCCATGAGCATGGGCAGTACGGGAATTCGATTTAATGGTCAGGCGGAGCAGTTGGTCTTGCTGGCGGTTGAGGATTTTCTGTGCCACCAATTTGTCCAGGGCCTGGCCCATCACTTTCAATTCAAAGGGGTCGGTAATT
Source organism: Bacteroidota bacterium (assembly GCA_005799025.1). GTDB lineage: Bacteria > Bacteroidota > Bacteroidia > UBA7662 > UBA7662 > SYHX01. The sequence goes on from SYHX01000073.1 coordinate 19,150, forward strand.
CTCAAGGCATCCGTCAAATCATGCTCGCTTACCGAGGATGATTCTGAAAGATCGCGTCCACGGAACCAGCGCAGAATAACATCAGATTGACGATTAATTTGTTCGCGAAGGCTAAGACGCTTGGGGGATTTGGACACGGGGTATGGATTGAATCAATCGTTGAGTATAAGCGTGTTGAGGTCTTTGTAGAACCTCTTGTGTGGCTGCGATTTCTAAGGTTTGGCCCTCGGACATGACCATCAGGCGGTGGCATAAGGAGCCTGCCACAGCGAGGTCGTGGGTTATGAAAATCATCCCGAATTGCAAATCTAGTTGAAGCTGAATAAGCAACTCCAAAATCTGGGCTTGTACAGTTCCATCCAAGGCGGCCACTGATTCATCACAGAGCAAAACTTGGGGATGCAAACACAATGCACGAGCCAAGACCAGGCGCTGCCTCTGCCCACCCGAGAAGGACGCTGGTCGCCGATGAGCGACCTTGGTTGGATCAAGGCCCACCTTGTTTATCCATTCATAGGCAAGGCCTCTGCTTTCTTTGGCTGAATAAAGCGGGAACTTGCGTTGCAAAGCCAAGCATAACATTTGTTCTACGCTATGCACAGGGTTTAGGCTGCTATAGGGGTCTTGGAAAACCATTTGAATGGCCAAACGAGTCTCCAATCCTCCAATGAAACGGCCTTGACCCCACAGGGGTTGACCGTTCAAAGAAACTTGACCTTTCGAGGGCAGGATTAGGCCCGCTATCATGCGTGCTAGACTGCTTTTGCCGGAACCAGAGGCTCCTACAATGCCCAATGAATCCCCTGACTCAAGATCAAAAGAAATGTTTTGCACTACAGTTCGGCCATTGGGGAGGGTCCATGACAAGTCCCTAACCTTCAACAAACCATGAGAATCATCCGTCGCTGAACGAAAGGGCAAATCATCAGGGTTTGGCCTGGACGCCAACAAAGCAGCCATGCGTGGGTATTCCTTGGCATTGGCCAAAGCGTGGACAGGCCCCGTTTCCAGAAGATCGCCCTTGTGCATCAAGGCCCAGCGATCAACTAGGGTACTCATCAAAGGCAAATCATGGCTAATGAACAAGAGGGTCAAACCACGATCGCGTCGAAGTTGACCTAGCAAGGCCATAAGGGATGCCTGAACTTCGGTATCTAGCGCAGTGGTGGGCTCATCGGCAATCAGCAGAAAGGGATTTCCGCTCAAGGCCATGGCAATCATCAAACGCTGGCGCTGCCCTCCGCTCAATTCATGCGGATAGGCATGGAGAATTCTCTCCGTGTCCTCCAAGTGCACCTCACGCAAAGCCTTTTCCATACCCTTTTTGCGCTGATCGCTGCTCCATACCGGGTAGTACAAAGCGAAGCACTCCTCTAATTGGTCCCCGCATCTCATAACAGGATTCAAGGCCGACAAGGGCTCCTGAAAAATCATCGCTAATTCGCGACCTCGCAGCGAACGTAGCATTTTGGGCGACACACCCCGCAGGGAGATGGCTTCGGTCATGGGAGGGTTAGTCCATAGCATATCGCCAACCACCTCAAATCGGTCTTGGTCCAATAAGCCCATCACCGCGAGCGCAGTCAAAGATTTACCAGAACCGGACTCGCCCGCTAAACCAAGAGCCTCCCCTTGCCGTATCTGCAGGTTCAAATCGCGTACCAAAGCCGATCCTCCCCGTAGAGAGATTGTTAATCCTCTTATTTCAAGCGCAATCGAAGGATTCATGCAAGATCCTTAATGGCCCTGAACTTTGCGCAACCAGAGGACTCGCCTTTGCGATCCAATTCGTAACACCACGGACAAATCCTTACCGTTACCTTGCTCCAAATCCGCCAAGAAACGATACCCTAAGGTGGGATCAAGCATCTGGCCCCCAACCCATCCTCTGCGGCCCGGGCGCAATTCCTCCAGCAAACACAAACCTTGCAAAGTCTTCCCATAGCCTGGATGATCGGAGGGGCAGAAGCTGCATAGGCTACCGACCTTGTACGGAGAACCGGATGGAAAACCGACTACCTTGGCCGAAAGCACCTTGCCGGAATCCATGGCAAAGACCAAATACAAGAGGGGCTTATCGTTGCGCGAATCCGAGAGCAGGTACTGCCCTGAAGGCGCCTCCGATAGGAATTGTGCCAAAGGTATTGCCGGAGTTCTGCTTATTTCTTTGGCCGGACGGCGAGGGCTTGTTGGCGCATTGCTTTCGCATGCCATCAAAAGACCGATCACCAAAGCGCAGTTAAGAAAGCCAAAAGATATCTTCATGAAATGAAACTTAGGTATACGATAGGAGTCAAGGAAGCTCTCATGATTCTTCTCCTTGATCCTTCCCCAAAGGTAGGTCATCCTGCATGACCGCATCAAGAATACGCTCAAACAGGTGTGCTGTAAGTTGGGCGTCTCCCAAAGCCCTATGTCGGCCCTTGGTTTCGATGCCCAATGCCCTGCACAATTTACCCAACGAGTACGAAGGTTGTTCAGGAAGAAAATGACGGGCTAATTGTTGGGTACATAACAAAGGTCTCACAAAATCATAGCCTGCCAAGGCCATTTCATAGCGCAAGTACCTGTAATCAAAAGTCACCGGATGCCCGACAAGCCAAGCGTCCTTGGTAAAGGCATCAATCGCCTTGGAGCAAGAAGAAAATTTCGGTGCGGATTGCACCATAGATTGACGAATTCCTGTTAAATCAGCAACAAACGGAGGAATATCCCGATCTGGATTGAAAAGGGATTCCCAAGCAGTCCAAGACCTTCCAATCTGAATTCGAACCATACCCAATTCCATCATACGTTCCGGTGGAAATTTTCCTCCGGTCGCCTCGACGTCCAAAACCACAAAGGTGGGATGAGTTAAAAGCAAATCCCGGAATTCTTCCGAGGCCAATGGCTTTGAACCTTGTTCCCTACCCGCTCTCCTTGCCGACAAAATGCAAGAAATCAGAATGGCATATCGTCCCCGCCCTGCACCGAATAATCCGGTTCAGCAGGCAAAGGGGATCCCATGGAGCCGCCTGGGTAAGAAGGACCTGCCGCCCCTGAAGATGCATTGGTTGACCCCATGGAAGACGGAGAGGCTGCAGGACCCACACCAGCCTCTGCTGCGGCAATTTTCCAGGCACGGATATCTGTGTACCATCTTCCGTTGTATTCTCTGCTCTCCACCTCCACCGAAGCCGTGATTTCGGCTCCGCTTTGCAGAGAGAATTGGTCGATTTTATCGCCCCAAAGGCTCATGCATACTTTGCGAGGATATTGCCCTCTGGTTTCCAATATAAATTCTTGTTTGCGCCAGCTGTTGCCGCTACGACCCGTCCCGGTGACTTCTGGCAAGAGTTGAATGATTTGACCTGTGATTTCCATATCGCTATGTTTTGAAGAAATTATGCTTTGAGCAAAATTAGCCTTCTGCATGAACTAAACCGAATCCAACCTCAGGTCTTTATCCACAAACCCACCCAAAGAATTATGGACAATGGAACCCAGAAGGTAAGTTTGCGGCCTATGCCCATTACACTGACGTCCTGGGGGGCTGCTCAACAAGTCACTGGCAGCATGCATTTGCTGGAACTAAGCGACGGTTACAAAATTCTGGTAGATTGCGGCCTTGAAATGGGGCCCAAAGGCCAAGAAACCGGCCTGGGATTTGACGCTTCCTCCATCAACCTTGTCTTACTAACCCATGCGCACATGGACCATAGCGGGAGGCTTCCTGAATTGGTTAGAGAGGGCTACAAGGGGGATATTCTATGCACCGAACCCACCATGGAACTAAGTGCTGTACTCCTGAGGGATAGCGCCATGCTGCAAGCCAAACGAATGGCCAACGATCTGCACGGCAGGGCAAAGGGTCGTAAGAAAGGCGACCAGGCTTTTCGCAAATTAGCCCATCGTTTGGAGCAAGATGCCGAACATTGTCTTCGCCAATTTCATCCACTTCGGATCGAGAAGGCCTATCGAATTCGCCAGAACCTGTCCATCACCTTGTACCCATGTTCACACCTCTTGGGGGCTGTTTCTGTCGTTTTTGAAATCAAAGATGCTGAACAAAACCTTCGTATTGGCTTCAGCGGGGACTTGGGGAGGTTCAATTACCCTGGTTTGCCTGACCCCAAGCCCATGCCCGAAGTGGATTATTTGGTCTGCGAAAGCACCTACGGTGGTGTTAGCCACCAAGAAACCAGACCCCACACGGTCGTTATTGAAGAATTCATCCGTCAGGCCCTCGAGTTCGAAGGCGGTCGCCTTATTGTGCCGGCCTTCAGCGTTGGCAGGACCCAGGCTTTTTTGTTAGTCTTGCAACAACTGTATGAAGATGGCAAACTGCCCCCAGATATCCCCGTATATGTGGACTCGCCCATGGCCATCTTGTCCACGGAAGTTTATCGGCAAATGGATGACTGGTTGGGCAGGGACGCTTTGAACATGATCAGCATGTACGGCGATGTGTTTTCGTTTGAGCGGCTACGCTTTGTACAAAACATTGGGCAAAGTCGTAAAATCGCCGCCGATTACAGGCCTTCCATCCTGATTTCTGCATCAGGCATGCTAGAGGGTGGGCGCATTCATACCCACCTCAAAGAACAATTACAGAATTCCAGGGCCTCCATCTTATTCATCGGTTACATGGCCGAAGGTAGCCTGGGGCGCAAATTAGCCGATGGTGAAAAATACCTGACGGTGGACGGTCGAACGGTGGAAGTCCGAGCAAAATTATGTTATACAGATGTGTTCAGCGGTCATGCGGATCACAACGGACTCATGCGGTTCGTCAGCCAAACGCCAGCATCACGCCTTCGCAGGGTCTTCTTGGTGCATGGAGAGCCGGATCGTATGGAAGCCTTTGCGGATGCCCTCGAGGACCAAGGTTACAAAGTCACCCTTCCCATCAAAGGCAAAGTCTATTCTTTGGAATAATTTTTTGATAAGCGTTCCAAGAAAATCTTAAATTAAAACACACATTATCTGATATACATGCCATGTTCAGGACGCCTTTATTTTGTCTTGGTTCGAGTCTAACGCTCGCATTCATCTTAAGCTGTAGCAACAGCGATCAAAACCACAAAAAAACCGACTGGTCCAGCGGCTTGCCCATCCTTGGACCCATGGAAATTCTTGAAAGAAAGGACGGCCGTACCGATACTGTTTTTCGTGAAATGCCGGTTATTTCTTTGGAGGACCAATACGGGGTTGCGTTTCATCACGATTCTTTGGAGGGCCAAATACGTGTGGTGGACTTTTTCTTTGCCTCTTGCCCTGGGATTTGCATTGATATGAGCCGGCACATGGCTGCCCTAAATGCAGAAGAGCAAAAGAAACAAAGGAATAATCAAGGCAAAGGAACCAAGGCCATCGGGCTACGTTTTGTGTCATACACAATTGACCCCCTAAGAGATACACGAGATATCCTCGCTGAATACGCCCTGAGGCATGGGGTACACCCTTCCTCACGGCAATGGCTTTTGTTACGGGGAAAAGAAGAGGAAATTCACCGTTTGGCCGAGCAATATTATTTGTTAAGTGCAGGGGCGGATCGCAGTGCTCCAGGTGGCTTTCTGCATTCAGGACAATTCCTACTCATTGACCCCAAGGGGAGAATTCGTGGCTTATACGATGGGACCAATTGGGCAGAATGTAAGATTCTGCAAAGGGACATCACTTTGCTTCAGAAAGAGTTCAAAAACAAGTAGGGATCGCCCTTCGTTCAAGCCCGGTAGGAGACCAATCCAGTAGCCAGGCAATCCATCGCTAAGGCGAGGTTAGCTTTCTCCAACACATAGGCCAAACGAACTTCGTCCCTGCCCAGACCAGGTGTGGCGTAAAAGCCTGTAGCAGGCGCCATCATAACCGTTGCTCCCTCATGTCGATGGTGTTCAAGCATCCAACGGCAAAAATCATCGCTATCGGTAATGGGTAATCGAGCAACAGCATAAAAAGCCCCGCCGGGTAAGGGACAGGTCACTCCGGGCATCGCAGAGAGCGCCTGCACCATGAGATTGCGTCGGCTAACATATTCTGCTCTGACCTCTTCGAAGTAACTAGAACGGGTATGGAGCAACGCAGCCATGGCTCCCATTTGTTCCAAAGTAGGTGGACTTAATCGAGCTTGAGCGTATTTGAGGGCCGTTGCCATTAATTCCTGGTTCTTGGTAATCAAAGCCCCTATTCTGGCCCCACACGCAGAGTACATTTTGGAGGTGCTTTCCACGACAACTGCATGTTGCTCCAACCCATTCAGTCCCAAAATGGAATAATGTTGCTGACCATCGTATACAAATTCGCGGTAAACTTCATCCGCGATGAAAAACAAATCATGTTTCAAGCATAAGCCGGCCAAGGCTTCCAATTCAGATTTAGAATACAAGGTGCCGGTGGGATTATTGGGATTGCAAATCATCAAGGCCCTGGTTCGTGGTCCGATTGCAGCTTCGACCGCATCCACTTCAGGTAAGGCAAAGCGCTCTTCGATCGTTGTTGTGAACGGGCGTACCACCACTCCTCCCATTGCGGCAAATCCGTTGTAATTGGCATAAAAAGGCTCCGGGATCAGAACCTCATCCCCCGGGTCAAAACAAGCCATCATGGTCATGATCAAAGCCTCTGAACCTCCGGTGCTGATGAGCACATCTTCAGCGGTGAGACCATAACCCTTACGATTCAGTTGGTCGGCATACGCCTGCCGGTATTGAACGAGACCCGCCGAATGCGAATACGACAGGACCTTGTCTTGGTGGCTAGAGATGCCTTCCCAAAAGGCCGGAGCAGTAGCGATATCCGGTTGACCTATATTGAGGTGAAACACCGTGGCGCCACTTTGCTTGGCGGCCTCTGCATACGGAACCAATCGCCGTATTGGCGAAGCTGGCATGGTATTACCCCTTAGTGAAATTTTTGGCATAAAAAAACCCGTGCAAAGGTACACGGGTCTTTCTAAGATACAAAGAATACTCTTTGTCGAATCAGCGGACTTCTTAGGGCCTGCTTGGGTTTCTTTAGGGCTTGCTCACCGGACTGGAAGCTGGCTTGGTTTCGGGAACACCTGGCTCCACCTTCTCAACCAAACCGGAGATGGTTAACACCTTCGTGGACTCTGCAGCATTGGAAGTGACCGTGACTTGTTTGGTGAACTGACCCGGACGACCTTGGGAATTGTAAACAGCTTTGATTTTACCGGTCTTCCCTGGAGGAATGGGCTCACGGGTCCAATCAGGCGTGGTACATCCGCATGATGCAGCAACATTTTGAATAATTAAAGGCCCTTTACCAGTATTCGTGAATTCGAATTCATGGGTAGCCTGAATGCCTTCTTTGATTTTTCCGAAATCATGGGTTTCTGCCTTAAACTTGAACGTTGGTTTGTCTTTGGTTTCAACGGTCTGCGCCAAAGCAGAAAAGCCTAAACCCAAAGCAAGGGCAAATGATAGGACTGTTTTCATGGAGGGTATTTGTTTTATTGGTCAAAAATAATACGAATTTGATTTAACTAACGCTCCTTTCTTCAAAAATTGTGCCTTCCAAGATTTTGTACAACCTTTATCTTTACATCCAGTCCATTACCATATTCACAACCAAATAAGGTAAGTTTATTCCACCCCTTTCGAATGGAAATACCCATAGAAACCGCTCCCTCACCGTCGCAAACCGCATTGAACAAAGAGGAATTGGTGGCCGAAGTTCTACGCGACTACCAAACAGGTTGGGAAAGCCGTCATGCAAGCTTATTGGGTCGCAAAGAAGTTTTGACCGGTAAAGCCAAGTTCGGGATTTTTGGCGATGGTAAAGAATTACCCCAATTAGCAATGGCTAAAGCCTTCAGGAAGGGCGATATACGGTCAGGATATTATCGTGATCAAACGTTTATGCTTGCGACGGGCATGATGACTTTGGAAAGTTTTTTTGCGCAACTATACGCTCACACTTCGGTGGAGCATGAGCCTGCTTCGGGGGGGCGCTCCATGAACGGACATTTTGCGACCCGATGGCTGGACCAACAAGGTCAAACGGTGAATTTGACAGACAAACCGCAATCCACGGCGGATATCTCGCCCACAGGTGGTCAAATGGGTAGAGGGCTGGGCATAGCCTATGCTTCCAAATTATACAGAACCTTGCCAAAACTGGATCCTGCTTCTAAGTTCAGCCGAGGTGGCCATGAGATTTCGTACGTGACCATTGGGAATGCCTCCACCAGCGAAGGCCATTTTTGGGAAGTCATCAACGCCGGCGGTGTCCTGCAAGTCCCTCTTTTTGTGTCAATCTGGGATGATGGATACGGGATCTCTGTACCAGCAGCCTACCAAACCACCAAGGAAAATATCGGCGCATTGCTCCAGGGTTTCCGTACCGGATCTGATGGAAACGGTTATCGGCTGTACACTTGCCCGGGCTGGGATTACCCCCGGCTATGTGCGCTCTACCTCAAAGCTGCGGATTTGTGTCGCCAAGACCATATGCCTGTTCTGTTTCATGTGACCGAACTCACTCAGCCGCAGGGGCACAGCACATCGGGATCTCATGAACGTTACAAATCACCCGAAAGGCTACAATGGGAAAAGAATCATGACTGCTTGAACCGAATGAGGGCCTGGATTCTCGCCCAGGACTTTGCCGATGAAAAAACCCTGGATCGTATCGAAACAGAGGCCGCAACCCGAGCCAAGGAAGCGTTGAACAAGGCTTACCAGGCCTTCCGTGAAGACCTTGACTCTTGGACAACGGAAACCCTCCAAAGCCTGGAGACCTGCTCTTATGCGCTCCATTCCCAAATTTCATCGTTGGCAATTACGGCCAACTCAGGAAATACTGAGCATGGAAATACCGATTCGCTGACTCCGAATATTCAACAAAGCGCTGCAGCCATAGGCCGAGCAATTTCCGACTTGCGCTCTGAACGGGAACCGCTGCGCAGGGATATCATGCAGGCCCTTCGAAGAAGCATTTGGACGGCTCACCGACTAGGCCTTGTGGGCTGGGGCAACGAGTCAGTGCAAGAAGCCTACCGCCAAACCCTTGGCCTACGTTCTCGCCTTGAGAGTCTACATTCATTGTTGTACAGCCGTGGACTACACAGCCAATCCGTGGAAGCAACTGTGAAGGTTCAGCCTGTACGCGCGCAATACACTGAGGATTCTGAATCGGTCAACGGCTTCGAAGTCCTCAACCGTTGTTTTGAATACTGGCTCCGTGAGGAGCCCCGCTTTGTTGCTTTGGGTGAAGATGTCGGAAAAATTGGTGATGTCAATCAAGGATTTGCAGGACTGCAAGATAAGTTTGGAGAGCTTCGGGTCTCGGATACCGGTATTCGCGAAATGAGTATAGTGGGTCAAGGGCTGGGGGCAGCTATGCGAGGCCTCCGACCCATGGTGGAAATTCAATACCTTGATTATTTGCTCTACGCCATTCAAATCCTCAGCGATGATGTAGCCACCTTGCAATACCGCACGGCAGGTGGCCAAAAAGCCCCCCTCATCGTACGTACCCGTGGCCATCGTTTGGAAGGGATCTGGCATTCAGGCTCCCCGATGGGTATGATTACACATGCCCTTCGAGGAATGCACGTTTTGGTTCCTCGTAACATGGTTCAAGCAGCCGGATTTTATAATACCCTGATGAAAAGCGACGAACCGGCCCTTGTCATCGAATGCCTGAACGGTTATCGCCTCAAAGAAACCTTGCCTTCCAACCTGCATGAAATTCGTGTCATTCCCGGTCAGGCAGAAATCCTACGCCAAGGGGAAGATCTGACCCTTGTCACCTACGGATCCTGTTGCCGCATTGCGATGGAAGCCGCAACCTTATTGGAAGATCTCGGGGTTTCAATCGAGATTATCGACGCTCAGAGTTTATTGCCCTTTGACCAGGAAGGCCTTTGTGCCAAATCGCTTCGCAAAACATCTAGGCTTTTGGTTTTGGACGAGGATGTGCCCGGGGGTGCATCGGCCTACCTTTTGCAACAAATATTGGAGAGGCAAGGTGGTTTTGCCCTTTTGGATTGGGCTCCCCAAACTCTAACGGCTCAGGCCCATCGACCTGCCTACGGCTCCGATGGGGATTATTTCAGCAAACCCTCAGTGGACGATGTAGTGGAGGCTGTTTGGTCGCTAATGGCCTCCGCGGAGCCCGGCTATTTTGCCCCTCTCCCCTAAATTTGAGTCAGGTCAAGGCCCTTTCTGATTTAATCAATCGTCACCCACAGGCCTTCGTCTCCTAAGGCAGCTTGAATAGGGAGCAAATCCGCATAAGAACCGGACTTGACTTGGCATTTTCCTTTGAGATGCACAATCCATGCGCATTGTTCGGCCTGCTCTGCACTATGCTCGCAATACCTTATCAAACAAGTAATGACATGCCCAAAGGTATTTACTTCATCGTTATGCAAAACAAGGTTACAACCCTCATCTTCCAATTCTAATACTGCATATTCGGGCTTTTCCTTGGTGCTGTTCAAGGGAGTGAGAGGGCTGAAGCGATCGGAATATTTCATATTCAAGGTATTAACCTTTTTTCGAACAGCAATGTACTCCATTGGTTCAGTGCAGCTGACCCAATGCATACCAGTCCCAACTTGCCGGCCTCCTGAAGCAAGACTCCGTGATCTTCGGTATAAAATCCACTTAGCCATAATTGTCCTCCTTGAACCATGGAAGCTTCATAAATAACCATGTCCTTTAGCAAAACATTCCGGTTGATATTGGCCAAAATCAAGTCAAATTTTCCGTGCAACGACGATAAAGTAGGCAATAATCCTGCATCACCGCAAAGCCAATCGGCATGGAAGCCTTGGGCGGGAACTGCATTTCGGGTTGCATTCTCTGCGGCATTTTCGGCAGACCAGTCTTCTACATCAATCCCGATCACCGAAGAAGCTCCTAAACGAGCCGCCAAAATTCCCAAGATCCCTGTTCCGCATCCCATATCCAAAACTCGTGCTCCCTCGAGACGAACAGTCGTACCGCTCTGCATTGGAATTTGGTATGGGAGCAAGCCCTCAATCGTATCGGTCTTTTGAGGGCCAGGTTTCCAAACCACATTTTGACCCATTTGAATCGTCTGTGCAGTTGGCGCTCCTAGAAGCCACCAACTCATCAATAAGGTGGTTTCATGATGCCCGGTACCAAAGGACATCCTCGGCATCATGACCAGTTCCAAATCCAAGCCCTCCATAGGCTCATGAAAGGGAGCACGAAGTCCCAGGGAAGTTCCCAAACGTATCGGCTGAAAATTAGATTCCCATTCCACATTCCAATTGGTATGCGGCATGGTATGCGGACCGTCTATCCACAGGACCTTGTCTTGGTTTTCTCCCAACCAGTAGTCTTGAAAAATGGGGCCTATGGTTTCGACAAGCCCATAGGCTTCGATGACTAAGGGTGCATGGGTATCTTTCTTTTGATCGTCGGCGAGAGCCCCTTCCCCCTCTTGGATTGTGGACAAGGTTTCAAAGGCTTCAAATCCAACTTCGCCCAACAATGCAATCACCAATTCGCAAGATATTTCATCCTCAACCCCCAGTCGCCAACGTAGGTAAGTCCCCCCCATCGGCTAATCCACTGAACTTAACACAATATCAGCAAAGTCTCTAGCCTTGAGGGAAGCACCGCCCACCAGGGCCCCGTCCACATCGGGGCAAGCCAAAAGCTCCTTGGCATTGGAAGTATTCACGGACCCTCCGTAAAGAATGCGGATTTGTTCGGCCAAGGTTGAACCTCTTTGTTGAGCAACCCAGGCACGAATCATGGCATGCACTTCGTTGGCTTGTTGAGGACTGGCGGTCAGTCCTGTCCCGATGGCCCAAACCGGTTCGTAGGCAATGGATAATGAACCTTGATCTAAATCCTGAATTCGAGACCCCAATGCCTCCATCAATTGTGAGGTAATCACTTCGTTGAAGCTGCCCCCTTGACGTTGTTCCAAGGTTTCCCCAACACAATAGACCGACATCAAGGCATGTTCTCGCAAACGATCAATTTTGAGACCGCAAATGGCGGAACTTTCGTGGTGGTGCATGCGGCGTTCACTGTGCCCCACCAAGGCAAAGCTGCTGTGCATCGCAGCCAAGATGCCAGCAGAAATTTCACCTGTATAGGCTCCTTGATTATGCGCTGAACAGTCCTGAGCTCCCATCAATGCCGAACCCTCCAATTCCGAGCGAAGGGATGCCAAATGGGTGAAAGGAAGAGCTAATCCCCAATCCATGTCCCGGTGCAAACCGTCACGGATCATGGGGACCATTTGCCTGGCAACCAAGCGCCCCTCTTCCGGCAGGGTGTTCATTTTCCAATTTCCCAAAATCAAGGGCCTGCGTTTGGACATTTGCTTTAAATTTTCAAGTGTGTAACAAAAATAATTCTAGAAGAAATCACATCAATGACCACTATTTTTTCTCCCAGGTCCGATGAACAGCAGTTGCCTCGTAAATACTTTGAAGAAAATCCCTCTCAACATCCGATAAGACGAGACCCCGTCTTTGCATCGCCTTTTCAGCAGTTTGAGCAAATTTATCAAAGCGAAAAGTTTCCATGCCATGGGCACCACCCCAGGCAAAGGATGGGATGAATTGACGTACAAATCCGCCTCCAAAAATATTAGCTCCAACCCCAACCACAGTACCCGTATTGAACATGGTATTAATTCCGCATTTGGAATGGTCGCCCATGATTAAACCACAGAAAGTGAGTCCCGTATTTCGAAAACTGCCCGAAGCGATATCCCATAGCTTAACCTGCTCGTAATTGTTTTTGAGGTTGGAATTATTGGTATCGGCTCCCCAATTGCACCATCGGCCGATGACTGAATTTCCCATGAAACCATCGTGTCCCTTATTCGAATAAGAATGGAACACCGAATTGGAAACTTCACCACCAACCTTGCAATAAGGGCCTACCGTGCTGTCGCCGTAAATTTTGGCTCCCATTTTGATTGTGCTATGCTCCCCAATGGCAACAGGGCCTTTGATCATGCTTCCAGGCATAATTTCTGCGGACTCGCCAATCCATATCGGGCCCTCCGAAGCATCAAGGACGGCGGATCGAACAATCGCCGAAGGATGTACAAAGACCTGATCTGGACAATACACTGCGGTATGGGGATCAGGATTGACCCGTTGGGTCCAAGTTGGCAAGGCCAATTCACCACCTGCTTCCAAAAGCCATCCCATATCCTTCCTAATCTGAGAGCCGTTCTTCAAGAAAATATCCTCAGGGTAGGCAATAAATTCTGCTTCGCCATCCCACTGAGTCCATTCCACGCATTCAGCCTGACCTTTCCAAACCAAATCCGTCTCACCTTGGCGCAAACCCTTATCTTGGCTTATTGATATCGCAGCAAGCAAGAGGTCATCGTTGGGAATAAGTCGTGAATTCACCGATAAGGTGGCCTCTTGACGTCGCCATAACAAGTTCCACTTTTGGGATAAGGTCAGTATACCAACCCGGCTGTCCTGAGGTCCAAGGGTGTAGGTTAACGGAAGCAATCCGTTAACTCTAGCGTCGGCGACAAAGGTCAGACCCATACCTCAAGCATCCCCCCCACTTGATGGGTTAGGCTCTTCATGGCTCGTTTCATCGGAACCAGAAACCGCTGGTGAGCTGCTTTTACTTTTGCGGCTAGTCTTGGTTGGGGATGCCAAGGGAGACTTTTCTTCAGTGGAAGAATTTAGACCTGACGGCTGAGTTACATTCGCTTGCATTTGGCCCTCATCGTTGACATCAAGGTTCAAAAAAGCACCTTTGGTCAATTGCCCACTAATCATTTGCTCGGCCACCACATCCTCCACGTATTTCTGAATAGCCCTCTTCAGCGGCCTGGCGCCAAATTGCGGGTCATAGCCTTTCTCAGCAAGCAAGTCAAAGGCTTTGCTGCTAAGCGCTACATGATATCCCAAATCCTTGATTCTGCCCAAGACCGGTACGAGAGTCAAGTGAATTATCCTGTCCAATTCCTGACGCTCAAGCGGATTGAAGATAATTACATCATCAATTCGATTCAAAAACTCGGGCGAAAATGTTTTCTTGAGAGCGCCTTGAATTACTGCCGAACTTTCTTTTTCGCGGGCATCCACTTTGCTTGGAGTCGTAAATCCAACGCCGGTTCCAAAATCCTTGAGTTGACGAGATCCAATGTTCGAGGTCAAAATAATTAGGGTATTCTTGAAGTCCACCTTACGGCCTAAACCATCCGTCAATTGACCGTCATCCAATACTTGCAACAGCAAATTGAATATGTCCGGATGGGCCTTCTCCACCTCATCCAGAAGAATAACCGAGTAAGGTTTACGACGAACTCGTTCAGTCAACTGGCCACCTTCCTCGTATCCAACATATCCTGGAGGCGCACCCACTAATCGAGACACGGAGAATTTCTCCATGTATTCGCTCATGTCGATACGGACTAAAGCATCTTCGGAATCGAACAGATAACGTGCAAGTTCCTTGGCCAATTCAGTTTTGCCAACCCCTGTTGGCCCCAAGAAAATGAACGAACCCATCGGCTTACTGGGGTCTTTGAGGCCTGCCCTTGTGCGAAGAATTGCCTTGCTGACAGCCTCCACAGCCTTATCTTGACCAATAATTTTTTCTTTGAGGTCGGAGGGCATTTTGCCGATACGTTCTGCTTCAGACTGAGCAATACGTTTGACCGGTACACCGGTCATCATCGCAACCACCTCTGCGATATGGTCATCGTTTACAGTGAATCGGGAACGCTTGGACTCTTCTTCCCAACGGCTCTTGGCATTCTCCAAATCTTCCAGGACATGCTTTTCGTTGTCCCGAAGTTTGGCTGCCTCCTCGTAGCGCTGGCTCTTGACCACTTTGTTTTTGAGTTCTCGAATTTCCTCCAAGGCAGCCTCTAATTGTATAACATCTTGTGGAACTTTAATGTTCCCGATATGTACTCTTGCACCTGCCTCATCAAGAGCATCGATTGCTTTGTCCGGCAAATACCTATCCGAAATATAGCGATCAGTAAGCTTTACACAAGCAGCCAAAGCATCCTCGGTATAGGTTACCTGATGATGATCCTCGTATTTGTGCTTAATGTTATGCAAAATTTGAAGAGTCTCCTCTGCAGAAGGTGGATCCACCATGACCTTTTGAAAACGACGGTCCAGAGCTCCATCCTTTTCGATAAATTGACGGTATTCATTCAAAGTTGTGGCGCCAATGCATTGCAACTCTCCTCTTGACAAAGCAGGTTTGAACATGTTGCTAGCATCTAGGGATCCGGAGGCGCCTCCGGCACCCACCATCGTATGAATTTCGTCGATAAACAAAATCACATCCGGCGATTTTTCCAGCTCGTTCATCACTGCTTTCATTCTTTCTTCAAATTGACCTCGGTACTTGGTACCTGCCACCAAAGAAGAAAGATCTAAGGTAACAATACGCTTATCAAACAAAATTCGGGATACTTTCTTCTGATGAATTCGAAGTGCCAAGCCTTCTGCAATGGCCGTTTTTCCAACACCTGGTTCACCGATGAGGATAGGATTGTTTTTCTTGCGACGACTAAGTATCTGGGAAACTCTTTCGATTTCGGAGTCTCTCCCAATAATGGGATCCAATCGTCCATCTTCAGCAAGCAGAGATAAGTCACGTCCAAAATTGTCAAGGACTGGGGTCTTGCTTTTGGGGTTGGCCGATTTGCGAGGCAAATCACCAGACCCCTTTTTGTCATCATCCCCGTACGCGTCTTCGTATGATGATCGAGGAGAAGCCGGCGGCTCCGTCCTTTCTCTGCCCTCAATCATGGCATCAATTTCTTCCTTGACCAACTCATAGGTAAGATCGAATTTTTCGAGTACCCTGTTGGCCAAACAATCCTCATCGCGAAGAATAGATAACAACAAATGAACAGTGCCAATCAACTCGCTCTTTAAAAGCTTGGCCTCCAGAAACGTAATCTTAAGGATTTTCTCCGCCTGCTTGGTCAATGGAATTTGATCGGCCTGTAACCCCTCCTTTTCGCCTGTATGCCGCATGGAGTCTTCGACAGCAGCTTTGAGTTTGTCAATATTTACACCGAGGTTACGCAAAGTTTTGATGGCCTGCCCATCGCCTTCGCGGATAAGACCCAAAAGCAAGTGACCTGCGTCGATATAATCATGTCCCAAGCGTACAGCCTCTTCTCGGCTGAACGCAATGACATCCTTGACCTTGGGAGAAAACTTTGCATCCATGGAACGTGCTTTGGTACAAAATTAGACACAAATTTCGTGCCAAACCTTGATATGATCCAAAATTACATGGATCCCGTCCTCGGCATACAAAGTGCCTTCAAAGCACCATAGACATCATTGAAATGCCTTATTGGAACCCTATGGACGGTGTATCAACAAACGCTCCTGTCCAAAGTGGCCTTGATGAAGGACTTCAACCAGGTAAATACCTTGGGGCCACCCGGCTGTTTCCAAGTCAGCAATAGCGTTTCCGGCCTGCAAATACCATTGATCCTGATGATGCAAACGGCCTTGAGCATCCATAACACGAACAAGAACCTTGGCGTCCCCCTCCAAATCAAGAGCCAATCGGACCCTATCCGTACCAGGATTAGGGAAAATACGAAAACGGGTGCTTGAAATTTCGGTTAAAGGACGAATCGAAGAGCCTATGGAAGTCCCAAAACCATCAACATCGCTACGATTCCGCGGCTGTAATTTCCAATTCCCAAAGTTGTAAGTCAAAATGCCACGGATGAAATTCAAGCGCTGACGGAATGTCAGTGAATCCGTGTTGAAATTCTGACCGAGGTCAAGACTTGACAAGGAAACCCCGCCACGAACCCTTAAGCCTGCGGCGACCGATGAATCTGCATAAATACTGAATTCTCCAAAATTGCTGGGCGCATCCGGATTTTGATTCACCACATAAACTGAATCAAACACTAACAAAGAGGATTCATGTGGTTCCGTATAAGAAAATCTCCTTGCCATAATGGAATCCATGGGTACGCGGAAAGCCGCATAGGGCTGGCCAGGAACAATAAACTGATAATCCAAAACTTCAAGGGTGGTAATACCGAAGTCTTCGACGACCAAGCCCTTTTTGATCCAAATACTATCTCCCCTGAGACGGGTATCAATATCCGTTGAACCATTGTTATCAGGACGCAATGTGATTCCTGTCCAAGGTCCCACACCATCCTGGAAAATGATCCTCCCGTAATCCGACGGATCCAGGGTGGACATGATTCTACCTCTGATTTGCATGCTGTCCAAAACCATGCCATCGTAAATAGAGCGACCGCCAATAACCGGTGATTCTTGAATCTCCGATACTCGGGTAATTCCCCCGTTCATCACCCTAAACAACCCAAAGGATTGTATCGTATCTGGCTGTACCCCGTTATTGTTCTGATTATCGGTTGCACGGATATAGTAATGAAAAAATGCGCCGTTGGTGGTGAACACTGAGCCAGGAATGATCGCCTGAAAAGAATCCGGAGCGACCACGGTCATCGTAACCGAATCATAGAGACCTCCTGTAACACCTGGGGCATAAAATAATTTAGCAGCGGTCACCGAACCGTCCAAGTCCACAATGCGGGCTCCGATGCGTACGGTATCCCCTACCTTGGGCACCGATGGACTCGCTTTCCAGTTGCTAATGAAGGGTGGCGATGCCATCACCGAACCGAGGTCAGATGGCGTCAAGGGGATTATTTCGTACCTCGGATACAAATTTCCAAAATTGGTTTCGGTAATCACACCCCGTACGTGAGAAAACACCTTGCCTTGTTGAACAAAGACCGGAGCACCGGGATTGGGCGGAACCGATGCCGTAGAAGAAACAAAAGGAGGGCGAAAGAATCGAATCGCATCGCGTACATTGATTTCGGAGCCTGAAGCATCCCTCAGCATCCAACTAACCCTACCACCCCCAAAAGTGCTTACGTTAGTTACCAACACATTATTAAACTGAACATACATGCCTTCGTAGGGTTCTCCACTAGGCTTTTGAATTTGTTGCGGTACGGCCGGATTGTTTGGATCATACACCATGAACAAATTCATAAAAGAAGGTCGGGGAGGCCGAGGCGCACCAAATCCCAAAACTGTGCTGGCCACACCAATTAAATTCAATTGGGTTTCCCCTGAATTAGGCGAAGCATCTTGGTATTCTCCTACGATACCGGTACATTCCACGATATTGCCTACCTGGAAATTACTAAAAAAGCCAATCGCAGCGGAATCCGCAAGAATGGGCAAACGAACGAGCAGGCCCTTCCATACTCCATCCGCTAAACCCAAGGTATCCACCAAGTAGGTCGCTTTCCAAGAGGTACTCAGGGCGTGATCTCTAGGATTTAAAATAACCATCCCCCGTACCCTGACTGTATCCCCCATAAAGCGGGACAAAGTTTTGCCGGTGAGCAGGGTGTCTTGATTCACCCACTGAATTGAATCAATGGAACGCAAAGGGTACGTTTGAGCATTCGCCTGCTGGAATAATTGAAGGCCCAGCAATGCCACGCACAAGACCCAAAAATGCAGAAAACTTTTCGCGAAAGTCCCATTGGATGCAATTGCGAGTCCATGTCCTGGGGCAGAAGGTTGGTTTTTTATCATGGTTTTCTAAAATAATGAAAATGTTGAAGGGAAATCTTAAATTAGGGCGCTCTGTCGATTAATCATTGAACAAAGCGCCCAAAAGTAAGTTAGCGGAATGAAATCTAAATCAAATCTGGAAATTGAAGGAAAAAGTTTAATCCCAAGTCGTTCAAGGAGAAATAATCCATTTTAGGGGGCCTACAGTAGGCTGACCCGGCTCTTGAATCCTGACCCAGTAGGCTCCTGGTGGTAAATTGGGGGCGGTTATTCCACCATTTCGTAGCCCTTCACGGTGCCAAGGCCTCCCCACCACACCCAATGCCATGGGAAACCATTCTGCTTGAGCCTGACTTGACTCTTCGGGCTGTCCATTCCACTGCAAGACCTGGCCCGGCCGGATAGGATTGGGGCCGAATAAAGGCAGGGTATTTTGTATAAATCTCCTGTTGGCTGCCTGACAATCAGGGTCTATGTAATTCTGTGGAACCCTGAGGATAAGCTGGTGAAGATTAGAATTCGGACCCCACAAGCAGGGGGATGGGGTATGCTTGTCACGGCCAAGGGCACAAATCCAATAGGCTTGAACGCGCTCCCACCGTAAATCAGGCAAAGCAGGTTTCCACGAAATCATAGTAATTTCCTTAGTCCGTGAAATTTGTTTCTGCCATACCAAGGCCTCGGATCCGTTGCGGAACATTTCCTGACCACAAGTATTCATCCATTGCGTCCAACGACGTTGAGCATTCAAGAAAAAAGGATCTTGTATACCGCCAAAACGTTCCATCCATTCCAGCATCTCTAGGCTTAATTGGGCCCAATACTGAGTCAAAATGGAATAATTCGAAAGTCCATTGCAGGCAATCTCCATGCTTTGACAGGTGCTGTTCCATGCTCTCAACAGCGATCTACGCCTATTCATCAAATTCAAGGGGGAGGGAATAGACCAATCGTTGGCGATTTCATGCAGGCCCTGAGCCAAGGCCTGCAAGGAGTCCGCAAAGGTGCGGCCCAAGGAAGCAAGGTTTCGTTCGCGTACATAGGCAGACCCACCTCCCGTTGCCATACGGTTTTGGCAAGCAAGCGCCGAAGAGCTTGACCCGCTGCTCAAATAAACCAAGGGGTTACCATCCCAATCCACCAAATTGGCAGGGATCAACCCTTGTCGCAGACTCATTCTATTCCCATGTAATTCCAATCCGTATAGTCCTCCCCGCTGAGGAATTAAATACTGCAAGGCCAATCCGCTCAGCATCCCATCCAGATGCCAACCTGTTCCACTAAAGGAATTTTCGCCATTTCGCAAATAAAGTAAATCCACCTCCTCCAAATACAAAGCCGTACGGTTGTTACCAAATTGATTCAAAGCCCCATTGCCCAGCCATACCTGGGTATTCCCGGCATACCATCCCGTCTCGTTACGAGAAAAACCGCTGCACATGACCTCTACCCTCAATTGTCCAAAGCTGAACATACCGGTGCGGTTGGAATCCAATCTGCATTCCTGCAACCGTAACAATGCACCTGCCTGACCCATCACATCCACCCCACTCACATGACCCACCCACTCTGATTGCAGCGCGCGGCTCAAACCAATGATGTCATATCCTCGCCAACCAATACGGTTGTTTCGAAATCGGCAACGAAGCAATTCAATTCCCGCCGAATGAGTTTCCAAACCAATATCGTTACCTACGAATTCAAGATCCCGAATTTGAGGCCTGGACATCACCCCAAAAAGGTGGAGCCTAAGGCCGGTTTGCATATTCGTGATTTGAACCTCCGAAAGATTCCTGAGGGCTGTGCCATGAACCACCCATGCAGTCCCCGGTCTACGATTGGTATTTTCGCCAACCCGACAGCGTTGCACTGAAACCGAGCCGTAACATTCCCATGTGGAACCCGAACTGATACGCACACTGCACGATTCCAACAAAACAGCATCTTGCAGCGACCCCAAATGCCAATGGCCCTCAATCACCAAACGTAAATGCTCGGCGGATCGCCCCCTTAATTCCAGGGAGGCAGCTGCCCCAAAAGACCAACGAGAAGAAGGATGCCTTGCAATTACCCAAAGGATCCCTCCCCCCATGGGGGCTAGACGGGCTCCGGGATGCAGGATTACCTGTCCGTGGATTTCGAGAATGGAAGAATCGCCTTGCAATTCCACCACAGCGCCGGGATGAATTTCCAAGACGGTACCGGTATCCAGGCGTAACCTGTACCCGTTCTGTATGGTCAAACGACTACCTCGACGAAGAATCAAACGAGTCCCGGACGCAAAACGAACCGTGGAAGCATCATAACCCCAGCCACCGCCGGGCCGCCCTATTTGCATTAGGGCATCCGTCCCGAGTTCAACCCGAACGGAATCGCAGGCGCTTGCTACCGTTGCAATTTCCCTGTCTGCATTCGTAGGCAAAAAACGTGTATGCGCAACCTCGTTCACCCGCAGTGGCCCACCTCCAAATATGCGTAATCCTGAACCCGCTCCAAGACTTAAGGATGGAATGCGAATATCCGAGTTGAATGGAAGGTATGGTACGGAAAGAAGATGCCAACCTAAATCTAGGGTATCACCTTGTACCAAGGTAAGGGGTCTTGAAGGATTCGTGCTCGATGAACGCATCCAATCCATGGCCCTGCCTGCCCATGTTCGGTAAACCATCGCGTGCGGATCATTGGCATGATGCTCACCCCACAAAGGCCTGCTTATCCAACGTTCAAAATTGAATGGGCTCCAAGGAGATAGAATGGAAACCACAGGCACAAAGGGCGATGATATAATGTTCAGCGCTGAAACCGAACTCACGAAAGTATGCAGGGAGACAGGTTCGGTACTTTGTACAAAACGGTCAGCGCTCACCACTCCAAAGTTGGAATAGTCTCCAGGAACATAATCCACACCCCACCGAGGTGCCGTATTGATCACCGAGTAAACGCCCAAACGATTCCGATCAAGGTGACTTTGCCAATCTCCTTCCAACATGGTTCGAAAACGATTGTGGATCCCTGCGGCAACCAACTGCCTTGATATCAAAAACCAAGGAGTCCACGGTGGATAGGCCATGATGGCAATTTTATGAATCAACGTATTCAACGCCAAGGAACCAAGACCTTTGAGGTAGTTTCCGTATTGACGCTGTATATCTGCAAAATTGGTTTGAATATCGTTTCCGGCAAGGTAAACCGTATCCAAGGCCGGTAGATTTGGCGAATGAACCAAGACATGGCCTCGGTTTCGAAACAGGTACATCCTTTGAGAACCCATATCCCTGAACGAACGAAAAGGCAAGGGAAAAGTGCAAGGCGCCCATACTCCTGCATCCATCGCAAAGGCAATTTCTCCGGATCGAATACTGTCCAAGGGTGCTGAGGCATGCCTTCCTTGCCGCAAACCTGCCAATGATCCGTTAGTAAAGGCATAATTGCGGGACTGTAAAGGCAAACCCAAAGAATCCAACAGGGCCATAAGCCTATGGTGAAATTGCTGCAAGGTTGTGTCATAATGGTAAATGAGCATTTGAGAGGCGGCCGGAGATCGCAACACATAATGCAGTTGCTGACGATTCCGCTCCAAACGTCCCATTAAATTCCCCCGAAGGACCCCATCTACCAAAGCATGCTGGGCACTCAACGGAAGATTAGCGCCTCGGTGTGGTGTGGATAAGGTACCAAATGAAGAGACCCCATGACAACAACCGGATAATTCCATTTGACGCAAAGCCACCCTGGCAATCAATCCTCCCATGCTCGCTCCAACAACATGTATGGGCGCGGTCAAAGGTGTCAAACCTGCCGCTGTACGGGTCGAGTCGCATATTTTCTTGATTTGTTCTAACAACGAAATAAGAGCTGCGGAATTCTTCTCCACCGAAGCATGATTGCTTTGAAAATCCACAAAAACCAGATCAAAGCCTTGTCTTTCCAGAGAATCCAAAAGCATAGGTAATTCTGCCAATTGACGGTAACGTTCAGGGAAAGCACCCGAACTCACTGAGGACCAATGGATATCCCCGTAACCTTGATGATTACCGGGCACATCCTCGTTGGAACCGTTCACCCAAACGCCGCCCTCGAATCCTTCCACCACCACGACGGGCTGCCGTAATCCATACGGGGTATACCGTGACCGCTTGAGGAAAGCTACGGCTTTGCCCATATTCGATGCGGATAGGGACCTGCATGCCGTTGGTCCGCTGTTCAAAATTCGGTCTGGAGCACCCCATCGCATTTCGGCCCATTGCAAAGGAATATTGGTTGATTGGTCTCCAAGGATCAGGCCATTGGCTTGAACCCAACGAACCTTTACGGTCTTGTGCCCAAAATGCGTGTACTGCCATTGCAATACTTGACCTGGCCAAACCCTGCGCCAGCCCATACCATCCCCCATGTCCACCTGAGGGTAGGAGCCGGAATCGTTACTTACCCAGAAGGCGGGCGGAACCATAAGACGAAGCACTTGGTTGGCCCTGGTGCCGTACAAAATCGCTCGATCCAAAACAGCTTGCACAAAATGCCTTCGGATAGACCATCCGCCCAAAACTTCCGCTGTATCAGGGGTAAAGAGTGTATCCATTACCACATAAGTCGGCACTGCTCCGTTAGGAAACCAAAGGGTGTCACGAAGACGACGCGGTGCAAGGGCCAACATCAGTCGATCCGCCAAAGAATCGTAAGTCAGCAGGCCCTTATCCAATGCTGAATCTGCAATTTCACGATGCCTTAGATTCATCAATCGCAACTGCAAGTCCATGATGGGCACTCTTTGAATAACCGGCATCTGGATCTGACCCGCATATCGAACACTATCCGCATAATCATTCATCCCCTCCGGCCTCAGCCTCATAAAATTCGAGGTCGAATAGGCTCCGTAATAAAAGAGCCTGTAATACTCCTCCCAATCCGTCAAATCCGCAGGTTCCTGACGGTAAGGCGTATAGCGGTCTGGATTCAAGCCGCTGGGATTTCGTAAAAGAGATAGAGGACTTCGGTCCACCAAGATTAATTCCGGAACATAAGGTTGCAAAGGGGCATAGCGGTTGATATGCCTCCATTCATTAGGAGTCTGGGCAAACAAACCCTGAGTCCCTAGCTCCAACAGTCTCAGCAAAAGGAAAACAGAAATTGACCCGAACCATGCGGGAATTTTAAAAATAATTTTCATCGTAGAAGAGTCTAAAAAGTGCTTCAAATGCGCTATAGGCAGATTCAAATGCAACCTCTATCCAGGACATCCGGCCACTCAGGAAAAAGGTTTGATTGTCGAGCCAATGTTAATGGCCTCGAGCGAGTCAAAAAAGTACAATAGGACCTCAAGGGGCCCAGGTCCACTCCAAGGTGTCCAAGGGAGGCACCGTCAAGGTATAGGAAGAAACCACTACACTCGCCCCAATACTAGGGCGATAAGTCACCTGAACCTGCAGCGGCATCACGGAATTCCATGGGATAATTCTCTCGATAAAATTCGATTGATACAGCGTCTCGATCCATGAACCTGCCTGAATCATTGCCAAGCCCCCTTGACCCATTTTCTCCAAGTTCATCTGCAATCGTAGCCAACCCAAGGCAGGTAATTCAATACGCAAATTGGTCATGGAACGGGAGGTTAGCAAAGGCATTGAATTTGGCTCAAAATGCTTAGGGGGGATGTCGCGCAAGACCATACGCAACCTATCAGGATTATCCTTACATGGAAAACGAAGTTCAAAAAAACCAGACGAATCAGTGGCCCATGCGACCATAGGATTACGTCCTTCGAAATCGCTGCTGTAACATAAAGCAAGGTTGACCGGAGACCCTACAGGCCATTCAGTCCCCGCTGTTACCACTCTACCCGCGATTCTGTAATCCGGTTCTATTTTGTCCTTGGAAGTACATGCGATACCCAAACTTATCATCAATACCCATCCTGCTAACCTCTTGCCAAGTCGATATAACCATGTTTCCCTTTTCATAAAACGAAGGTATCAGGTTAAAAAAGCATTATTCGGTAAATAACGCTTAGCACAGCTACTTAAAGGCTAAACAATTTGACCAAAGAAGATGCATGGCTTAATATTGCAATAATGAAGCTAAAATTGATTCTACTATGGATATGTGCCTTGAATTTCATAGGTCCAATCAAAGGGCAAAATAACCTCCGTGATTTGCTCCAACAAGTTAGTGTGAAACATGACTTAATGGGCGGCTCTCTCGTTATTTTTAATGACGAAAAAATCCTTGCGGAAGGTTACTACGGAAGATCTGATTATCGTCGAAGAATTGCAACCAATTCCCGTACCATCTACAGAGTAGCCAGCATTTCTAAGATGATCACTGCAATTGCCATGATGCAATTGATTGAAAAAAACGTATGCAGTCTAGATAAAGATGTTAGCCAAATTTTAGGATATTCCGTACAGAACCCCTCTTATCCTCATAATCCCATTACCGTAAGGATGCTGCTATCTCATACTTCTGGTATTACCGATAGCAAAAGCTACAGCCAATTTATATCCTCCACGACAAACGAAAAGTCAATACCAAACCTATACGAAATCCTCAATAAGGAAGGAATATACTATTCCGACCTAACGTATTCCCCAGATAAACCAGGTACTTACTTTCAGTATTCCAATATTAACTATGTTATCGTTGCCACGATTATCGAGAAAATTACCCGCGAAAGATTTGATCATTATTGCAAAAAGAATATCTTTAACATCCTAGACCTAAAGGCTTCTTTCAATCCGCAAGCCATTAAAAATGTTAACAATGTCGCCGTCCTATATCGCAAAAAAGACGGCCAATGGCTACCACAAACGGATAATTTTAAAGGGAAAAGGCCAAACCTACAAAACTTAAGTGGGTACATCGCTGGAATCAATGCCGGCAGACTAGGCCCACAGGGCTCGCTTCGTTCAAGCGCCAAGGATATCGCCAAAATAATGATATCACTGAACAAAAATCCACAAAAACAAAGTAAAGTCTTGCTAAGAAAATCAACAGTGGATACCATGTACTCAAGTCAATGGATAGAACAAGATTCCAATGGAAATAATTATAACGGCCTTTTCCGAAATTGGGGTCTAGGTATTCACCGTTTGACAGGAAAACCAAACGCTGATATTGCCCTGCCCAATAGTCGCCTCATGTTGGGTCATTGCGGTGAAGCTTACGGACTAATCAGCGCGGCTTACTACGACCCTGAAAGAAAACTAGGATTTGTATTTATTACCAATGGAGTTGGACAAAGTCTCATGCAAAGCAACAAATCAGCGTTTTACACAGTGGAAAAAGATGTTTTTGATGCTGTAGAAAATTACTTTGCCTCTTCACTGAGAAAATAAATTATCTCAAATTGTTTGATCAATTTCAGCTATTAATAAATTTAATGTAAATCCCGAACCGCACGCACATGACGCGTGTATTTCTTGTCATAGTCATCGTTGTCTCCATCGTAGCTTTGTCCACTTCCAAAACCGAGGCTCCAAGCGTCATTTGCTCCTTTCAACGAACTACTCCAATACAAACGGTCATCTTTAAAATTTCCTCTCTTTTTGAGGTGAATCTGTTTATGCATTGCCTCAAGTTCTTCTTTACTCGGTAAACGCCAGCCATCCCCTAGGTCTTTACAAGCTTTCATAGCATCATGCCAATTCAAATCCGCGGGAAAATCCTCTTTAGCTATTTGAATTGTCTTCCCATAAAACATAAAAGCCTCATACCCGCCTTCAGTTGATGGCCCTTTCACGGTATCGACTTTCATCTCCTCAGTAGATGCCCCATCACCACACCCCGCAAAGATCAATGCAAGCAATAAAACAGCGTATTTCATAGGTATTGGTTTTAGCCTACCCAAAGATACCTTGCTTGAAAGCTGTGTTCAAGCCGTAGGAAGGAATCTTTTGAGGCCGTTTGCATGCAAATTGAATGCACATAAAAAAGGGTCTACGAGACCAATGTTCGTAAACCCTTGATTACCAAGTCGGGGTGGCCAGATTCGAACTGACGGCCTCCTGCTCCCAAAGCAGGCGCGATACCGGGCTACGCTACACCCCGAAAAGTCGGCAAATATACACGGAAAAGGCGCTTAATGGCCTCCTTGCAAGGGAACCCATGAAAGTGCCTTCACAATAATCCATCAGGCAGAACACGTCGTCCCACTCACATGATCCAGACCTTCCACCGAACGAAGGGCCGAATACCCTCCTTCGATATTCACCAGATGGGTATAGCCCCGGGACTCCAGCAAGGAGACCAGTATGAGGGAACGGTAACCCCCAGCGCAATGCACCAAAGTCTTTTGGGTGAGCTGCATCGGCGGCTGGGCGATTAAAACATCGTCCAAAGGATAGAGTAAAGCCTGCTTCAAGTGACCGGCATTGTATTCCCCAGGACGACGGGCATCCAAAACAAGGGGAGAACCCTCAGCCAAAAGGCCCGAAACATCCTGCGCTGCCACGCAAGCAGTGCTTTGGACCTCAAAATCGGCCTGATGCCAGGCCGCTACGCTGCCCTGCAAATAACCCAGGGCCAGGTGATAGCCAACGCGAGCCAAACGGGTGACCGCTTCCTTTTCGCGGCCTTCATCGACCACCAAGAGGAATTTTTGGTGGATATCAGGGAATATACTGCCCACCCAAGGCGCGAATTGCCCATCCAATCCGACAAAAATGGAACCGGGAAGATGCGCATGGGCATAGGCCGATGGGGATCGGGTATCCAGGATCACCACTGTGGGATCGGAGGCAAGGGTTTTGAACTGAACCGGCCCCAAAGGTTGGAGTCCCCGGTCCAAAACAAGGCCCAAGGCCTCGTAACCGGCTTTGTTAAAATGCACATTGTGAGGGAAATAGGCCGGTGGTGCGGCAATTCCAGTGGTCAATTCCTTTACAAAATCCTCTTCGGTCATGTTTCCCTGTAGGGCATAGTTCACCTCCTTCTGGTGACCCAAGGTATCAAAGGTTTCTTTGCTCATGTTTTTGCCGCAAGCGGAACCGGCACCGTGGGCGGGGTAAACCAAAACCGTGTCCGGCAAAGGCATGATTTTGGAACGCAGGGAATGGTAGAGGGTGGCGGCCATTTCTTGGGGCGTTGCGGTAGCTCCAGCGGCCAAATCGGGACGACCCACATCGCCGATAAAGAGGGTATCCCCGCTAAACAAAGCATGCGGCTGAACCCCTTCGTCCCGCAACAAATAGCAAGTACTCTCCGGCGTATGTCCCGGCGTATGCAGAACTTCGAGGCTCAGTTTCCCGAACCGCAACACCTCCCCATCCTCGGCGATATGCGCCTCAAACCCCGGCTTCGCCTCCGGGCCAAAGACCACGGTGGCCCCGGTCGCCGCCGCCAAATCCAGATGCCCCGAAACAAAATCAGCATGAAAATGCGTTTCAATCACATATTTAATGCGGGCCCCGTCCTGTTCGGCACGTTCTAAATAGGCGCTCACATCACGGAGCGGATCAATCACGACAGCCTCGCCTTCGCTTTCGATGTAGTAGGCCCCCTGGGCAAGGCAAGACGTATACAATTGCTGTAATTTCATGAGAAAGGGGCGTTTATCCAACAAAAATAGGGCCCTGAGGCCCTAATTCCTGAAACCCTGCGGTGAGAGAGGGATTCGAACCCTCGGTACAGTTTCCCGTACGACAGTTTAGCAAACTGTTGGTTTCAGCCACTCACCCATCTCACCTGATGCCTTTGGACTGCGCTCTGTCGGGCCAAAGGATCGCAAATATACGCCGAAATAGACTCCCAAAAACGCCTCTGAAACGAAACAAAAGGTCCGTTTACCAATAAACTGCGTCGTGATTTTGGACTCAAAGAGCCATACCCATGTCCTTCAGAAAATTAGGCCTATTCTTAATGAGCTGCCCATTCAATTTGCTGTTAGATCAACTTTAATTGATTACGGACAGGAATCTTATTTATAAATCAATTATAGACTCTTAACAACAGATATACAGCTTATTTACTCGATAGGTTGGTAAATTCAAATGGCTTAGTGGCCATAATCAGCTAGATGGTTTTCAGATGAGTGCATGGCCAATCGAAATCAATTCAGATACGCCACATAACCCTCCCAGCCAAAACCTTGGTAAGCAAAACGGTTATCGGGTATAACAATGCCATTTACACCGCCAATCCTTTCCCGTTGGACATGGACTGGAATTAAGTAACTAAATCCAATATCGAAAGAACAATCCACTACTTGGACAAAAGTACGACCACCCTTTCGGCAGGGAGGAATTTGGCCGCCGAAACCTGAGGAAACTACAGATAATTAACGCTTTCAAAACTCTGCTAAATCATCCATTATCTACATGATATGGATTGTTGCTTTGACACGACAAAATAACCATGGCCCAGCCCAGCCCCCTCCCGATGACCCCAATAAAGCAGGTGGCGCAATGGGAGGCGCCGGGATTCCCGTCGACAGGGGCGCCCAAGTACCCTTATGGCGGCCGCGGTCGGCATAAGCCTGAAAAAGACCTAAAGGAAGAACCGCCTCATAATTCACTAATCCAAGATAATTAGGCCTCCTTGCGGTCTTTGGTCAGAGACCGAAAAGAAGTAATAGGATGTGCATATCTTCATGGTATGAACTGCAGAACTTCGTGGCATGATAAGAGACCGCATTCCAATGCACTGCTTTCTATTCGCGGGTATAGCATCTTCATAGCCATCTTTTGTTTGTGCTTTACGGGTTGCATCAATGCCCCTGATACTGATAGTTTTTTGAAGGATGGGTTTGAAAAACCCATCCCATCCGATGATTACCCTTCAGTTCCTCAGCGAATCCCTCCACCCAATTTAAAGCCTGGGAAATTGGTAGAAAGACAAGTATTGGACACCTTGGTTCGATGGTGGTGCTGGAAGGACTGTAGTAACCGGCTATGGACAATCTGGATTGATATCCCTCTTCATGTCCTTGAGAAATCTCGAGAAACCAGGCAACGGGTAACCCTCAACTCTTGGATACGCAACAGTCCTAATTATCAAATTATGGTAGAACATGACGCGCCTTACATCCGCGCCTTGGCAGACAGGCTTCGAAAAATGGCATTAGCCAAGGGCCTTAATATTTCCCAAACCTCAGCGATGGTGGTGCAAATGGTCCAAAATATTCCTTATACTTTGGTGCATCCTCACAGCCACCCGGAAATGGAATCAAGAGACATTCAAAAAAATAGTCAATTCGTTCGAAAATATCATCGAAACCCCCGGCATACTCCCCTCTCCAAAGAGCCTTTTGGAGGATGTTATGCCAATGCAGATCCGGCGGGCGTTTTGTCCCCTATTGAATTCTTAGCTGATTTTAAGGGCGATTGTGATACCCGAACGGTATTTTTATACACCCTTTTGCGATGTATGGGGCTGAAGGCCGTGGTCATGAATGGACCCGGACATTCCATGCTCGGCCTTCCCTACGCTGCCAAACAGCCCGGACTACCTTATTTGCTCCATCAAGGTCAAAAGTACTATTTTGTGGAAACTACTGTTATAGTACGAAACTCACGGTATTGCGGGCCTCATATTGGAGAAGTACCACGGAATTTTCGCGCCGAACAATGGCGTATTGTCTTGCATTAAAATTTAATATATTATGAGCAATATTTTGTTACCAATCGTTTACCTTCTAATCAATTTGCTATTTGGCTTGACCTTGCTAATGTTCAGCCATAGAATTTTGAGCCGCGCACTCCATAATAAACTTGGCATTCTTCCTCAAAGTCTGGTATTTAATATTCTTGCAGGAGCCGTTATGCTATCTCTTGCTTTGCTAATCAGTCAAGGCTCAGGCCCCATGATTTCCATGATTCAACACTTCAGTCAACACCAGAATTCTGGCTGGATACTCCATTCCGCCGGATACCTGTTGGCCTTTTATTGCTTGAGTTGTGTTTTCGCATACCTCACGATTGCAGGTAGTGTTCGGATTTTTCATCGACTCACCGGAGACCTTGATGAAAACAATGAACTCAGGCAAGGCAATGTTGGGGTTGCACTTTTGCTTGGAATCCTAATTTTGAGTATCACGATGCTGATAAAAAGCCCGTTGGTTGCTTTGTTTGAAGCCCTTATTCCCTATCCTGATTTGTCTTATGGTGCCTTCTAGGAATTCAAATTCTTGGATACTGGCATTCGCCAAAAGTGTAGTCATACCAATTTAAATTTGCTACATTGACTCATTGGTAACCGAATTTAACTTTAACAGTAAAAACGTATTTAATGATTTCCAAACCGTGCTCTGTGATTCAATCGAATTGGCGATGCTCTCGGTTGTCCTTGGTTCTCTTGGCTGTAGCAGTTATAGGTTGGATGATGATCAATACCCCATCAGCTGCAGCTCAATGTGCGCATAATCCCACGGTTACCCCCAATAACCTGATTTTTTGTCCCGGTGGAGGATCAGATACCTTGTGGACCCAAAGCTACCAGGTGTACCAATGGTACAAGGATGGGGTGATTCAGCCCGGAGATACGTTCCAGTACCGAAGAGTTACCCACCTCGATGCAGGATCCATGTTCTCGGTGGATGCTACCCTGAACGGGTGCACCGAAAGATCTCCCCACGTCCTGGTGGATGGTTGGGTTTTTTTGCTCCCGGTCGTAGCCACAGATGGTCTTCGCTTTCCTCTTTGCATTGGGGATACCCTAAGGCTCCGTCTTTTACCACCCTACACGGTCAATATCCAATGGACCAACGGGGGCGTACCCATCCCTGGTGCCACCGACGATACCCTGATCGTCACCACGGATGGGGATTATTGCGTGAGCGGAGCACCCGAATTATGCCCTGCCTTCCTTCAGCAACTTGGGGTTATACTAACTTATCGATTTGTGCCCTGCGGGTCTTCTTCTGACCCTTGGGAATCAAATTCCGCCGTAAATAACCATTCAAACCGATTGTCCTTTGGAGCTTTCCCTAATCCTTCCGCTAAACCTTATCTCTTCCTCAAAGGCAATCCTGAATTCGAGGATGGTATTTTGAAAGTCTTCGACCTCAGAGGTCAGAATATTTTGAGCCATCCCATAACCCATAAAGATCCCAATATTCCTTGGGTCCAAAACAATGAAAGTCAAACCCATGGAATTCAAGTCGAATTACCATTTGCCCACCATGCTGGGTTCTACACCTTAGTTTGGCAAAGCCGCAGCGGATATTGGATCACCAAATGGGTCATTTCCCCCTAACTAAAGCTATATCTAGGACACAATAAATGTTGCAACGTATAATTGACTTTTCTATACGTCAACCTCTTTGGGTCGCCTTGATGACAGTTGCCATGGTAATTACCGGGCTGTTTCAATTGCGTTATCTTCCTATTGATGCCGTTCCTGACATCACCAACAACCAGGTGCAAGTCATCGCCGTTTCCCCCTCACTGGGAGCAGTCGATGTGGAACGCCTTATCACCCAGCCCCTTGAATTAGCGAATCGTAATATTCCGGGCCTAGAGGAGATTCGCAGCTTTTCGAGGATGGGATTATCGGTTATCACCTTGGTCTTTAAGGATGATGTGGATATTTATTGGGCAAGACAACAAGTCGGCGAACGCTTGCAAGAAGCCTCCCAACAAATCCCCGAGGGCTTGGCCAATCCTTACCTCGCCCCAGTTACCACAGGTCTTGGGGAGATCTACCAATATATTCTTCGTCCAGCACCCGGCTTTGAAACCGTCCATGATCTCCGTTCCCTTAGGACCATGCAAGATTGGCTGGTACGAAGACAATTGATGAGCGTACCTGGTGTGGCCGATGTCAGCAGCTTCGGAGGCAAACTCAAACAAATTGAGGTGAGCCTGCGGCCTGGGGATCTGCAGGCCATGGGGGTAAGCCTTAATGAAGTTTACGACGCCGTTCAATCCGCCAACCAAAATGCAGGTGGTGCCTATATCCATCAAGATGCCACCCAATTGTCCATTCGATCCGAAGGAATGCTGCGATCGCCTGCCGATTTGGAACAAATTGTTATCAAAATCTCTCCGACGGGATTGCCCATTCTGCTCAAAGACCTTGCTGAAGTTCGACTGGGCCATGCAGTTCGTTATGGTGCCCTCACCTACAACGGGGATGGGGAAGTTGCCGGCGGTGTAGTCATGATGCTCAAAGGGCAGAATTCAGGTAAGGTAATTGCCGATGTCAAAGAAAAGATCGAAGCCATACGCTCCAACCTACCCCAAGGGGTCATCCTTGAGCCCTTTCTGGATCGAACCAAAATGGTCAACAGCGCCATCCAAACCGTGGGAGTCAACCTTGCCGAAGGAGCCCTCATTGTGGTTCTGGTCTTGGTATTCTTTTTGGGCAATTTGAGGGCTGGTCTTTTGGTGGCCTCGGTCATTCCCTTGGCCATGTTGTTTGCTGTAAGTATGATGAATTTCTTTGGTGTTAGCGGTAATCTCATGAGCTTGGGGGCTCTTGATTTTGGATTGATTGTGGATGGAGCAGTTATCGTTGTGGAGGCCGTGATGCATCGTCTTCATTCCGGGGCTTCCTTGCTGGCCGGCCGAAATCCTGCGGGTCCTGAAGCACGAACTCTGCTCCGAGAAGAAGTTCGGCGCTCTGCAGGGCGTATGATGGGTCCGGCCTTTTTTGGGCAACTCATAATCCTGATGGTGTATTTGCCCATTTTGAGCCTTCGCGGTATCGAAGGCAAGATGTTTATCCCCATGGCCCAAACCGTTTTGTTTGCCTTGCTTGGAGCTTTTCTGTTGAGCCTCACCTACATCCCCATGATGAGTAGTTTGGTTTTACGATGGAATGCCCAAGAATGGCAGGTCGGTAACCGCATCATGGCGTGGTTGACCAAGGTCCAACAAAATGCCTTGGGGGCCTTCTTGTATCGCCCCGGGCCCTGGATGGCCGCTGTGTTGTGTCTTTTTGTCGGATCTCTTCTGTTGTTTGGAAGGTTGGGCGGTGAATTTATTCCAGACTTACCCGAAGGTGACTTTGCCGTAGAAACTAAATTGTTACCGGGATCCAACCTGGAAACATCTACCGAGGCAGTACGCCAAGCATCAGGATTGCTCAAAGCCCGTTACCCGGAAGTCATCAAGGTTGTAGGCAAAATCGGTAGTGGAGAAATCCCCACAGACCCCATGCCCATGGAGGCCGCGGACCTGATGATTATTTTGAAGGATCCTTCGGAGTGGACCTCCGCCAAAAGTTGGGATGAACTTGCTACTAAAATGGGCCAAACACTGGAGGAAATCCCTGGAGTGGCCTTTGGTTTTCAATACCCTGTTGCAATGAGATTTAACGAACTCATGACCGGCGCCAAACAAGATGTCGTCGTCAAAATCTACGGCGAAAACCTGGACAGCCTGGCTCGGTATGGCAAACAAATGGGCGGGTTGATCAAAACCATACCAGGGGCTGAAGACGTATGGGTTGAACAAGTAGAAGGCTTGCCTCAGTTAATTGTTCGTTTGGATCGTTCCTCTTTGGCGCGATACGGCCTCAAAGTGACCGACGTGAACCGACAGGTCCAAACCGCCTATGCCGGCCTCAAAGCGGGCGAAATGTTGGAAGACGAAAAGCGTTTTGATATTGTCTTGCGTATGCCCGAAGAATTGCGGGAAAATCCCCATGCGGTACAGGAATTACCTATACATTGCCCCGATGGAACCGTACTGCCCTTACGTGAAATTGCGGAGGTTCGAACCGAAAACGGGGTCAATCAAATTCAACGTGATAATGCCAGGCGCAGATTGATGGTGGGATTCAATGTGCGCGATAGGGATGTGGAGAGCATTGTTACGGAATTGAAGCAACGCAGTCCTGCTCAAATGAACTTGGCCCCAGGCTATTTCCTCCATTTTGGTGGAGCCTTCGAGAATTTGGAACAAGCCAAGGCAAGGCTAGCCTTGGCAGTACCCTTGGCATTGGCCATCATTCTTCTGCTTTTGTATATCGCTATGGGCTCCTTGGTCAAAATGGGTTTGGTCTTCATGACCGTTCCCTTATCCGCCATTGGGGGAGTTCTTTTGTTATGGATCAGGGACATCCCATTCAGCATCAGTGCAGGAGTGGGTTTCATCGTTCTGTTTGGGGTTTCGGTTCTCAATGGGATTGTGCTAATCAAAGAATTCATGATCCTTCAAACGGAAGACACTCAAAAATCAATTCGCGATATTCTCCTTCAAGGAACGGCCAACCGTTTACGACCTGTCCTAATGACCGCCACCGTTGCCTCGCTTGGTTTCTTACCTATGGCTTTGAGCCAAGGCTCGGGGGCCGAGGTCCAAAGACCTCTAGCTACTGTGGTGATCGGCGGACTCCTTCTCGCGACCTTGATGACTCTTTTCGTGCTGCCCGCTTTGTTTCAACACCTTTATAGGACTCCTAAATTTGTTCATGAAAATCACAAGAAACTTCAAGATGCCTAACTGTTCTCCAATATATCCAACATACCCAAGGGCTATTCTCGGAAAGAGAATGTTTCAGCTAACCCTGGCACTTCTTATTGGTCTTTTCTCAGCCTTTCACTCCTTTGCACAGCCCCAACAACAACGCGAGCTGACCTTGCAAGAAGCGTTGCAAAGAGCACAATCTACCTGGCAACCTCTGAAATCAGACAGCCTAAATACCATGGCTGCCCAGCGCGAAAGCAAAGCCCATCCCATGCTGGATCCTGCACAAGTCAATAGCGAATGGGGTCAAATTAACTCTGTCTATAGAGACCAGGGGCTGCAAATCAACCAAACCTTTCGGCTACCAGGGTTCTATAAAGCCCAACGAAACCTTGCACAAACCAAGTTAGAAGGGGCGCGAATTGAACAAGCGCGTAGCCTCACCAACTTAGAGCGTGATCTAATCAGCACATACTACACCTACCAGGTCCTGTATCAAAAAAGAATACTATTACAACACAATGATTCTGTAATTTCTGAAACCGTCAAGGTCTTAAAGCAGCGATATCAACGCGGACAAATTAGCGGTTCTGATTTAAATCAAATTCTTTTGATTCAGGGAGAGTCCTCGATCAACATCCAAAAAGCCTCAAGGGAATTGGAGAATACCTTGCGCTGGTTTCAGTACCTAACCGCTAGCGAATTCATGCCTTGGGGTTTGGACTCTGTCCTTTGGACAGCAGGTCTTGGAATCATCCGCGAACAGAACCCCTCGCCTGATTTGGATTTACTCGCAAACCTATCCAAAGAAGCCAAGGCCAATAGCCAACTGAGTCAACAATTGCGCAAACCAGGTTGGAGCATTGGGTTACGCAACGTGAGCATCCAAGGTATGGGTCCCGACGGGGTGCTTTATCCCATGAGTCGGCGATTCAATACGTTCCAAGCTGGCCTTG
Source organism: Bacteroidota bacterium (assembly GCA_005799025.1). Lineage (GTDB taxonomy): Bacteria > Bacteroidota > Bacteroidia > UBA7662 > UBA7662 > SYHX01. The sequence continues at coordinate 54,993 of SYHX01000073.1, forward strand.
TACTTCCGTTATGGGGTCGGCCCTTGCGGGAACAAGCCATCGCTGATCGTTTCAGATCCGAAGCCATGCACCTGAATCACAAGCACGGTATAGGACGTTGGAGTGTTCTTCAGCGAAATACCTTGCTTGAAGTAGCAGACCTCCAAAGCCAATGGTCTAAATTCAACACCATCTTGATTCCCCTCGCCGACGAACTTACCCAGCAAGCCAATACCCAATTGGCATCCGGCGAATTGGACTTAATTGAATGGACCCATAACCATCAACGTATTATGCAAACCAGAGAATCCTATCTTCAATTGGCGATGGATTTCAACAATGCCTTAATCCGGCTTCGATTTCCTACATTAATTCCTTAAGCCTTTATCCGTCTATGGCCTCTTTCCTTGTATTGTGTTCTTGTGGTCTGCGATTAGTTTCTTATCCTTTTTGTTGTATTCTGTTGTTGGGAATGTCGGCGGCATGCAGTTCCGACTCGAATCAACAGAACAACTCAGCTACACCTGCTAAGACGGCGAACCGCTCCCCATCGGAGTCCATGATTCTGAGCCTTACCCTAAGCGAGGAGCAAGCCTCCAACGCTGGCCTTGTTTTGGACAGCTTAAGGCGGATCCCCTTGAGCCGTGAAATCATACTCAGCGGGCAAATAGAAGCCCCACCCCAAAATCTTATTTCTGTCTCGATCCCTATGCCGGGTCTGCTGAGATCAACGCATTTGCTACCGGGGATGCGAGTCACCAAGGGTGAAATCCTGGCCTACATGGAGGATCCTGCCTTCATTCAAATGCAAGAACAATACTGGTCCGCGACAATACTCTCCGAAAAATTAAGTACCGAAATCAGTGTGCAAGAAGAATTGTTATCATCGGGCGCCAGCAACCCCAAAACATTACGAGACCTGCGCAGTGAATTACGCACCGTCAATGTGCGGTCCAAGTCACTTGCCGAACAATTGCGTTTGTTAGGAATTGATTTGAAGCAAATGAGCGAACACAATTTGCTCCGCCAAATTCCTGTGCGTTCCCCGGTCAAAGGTTTTGTGACCAAAGTCCACCACAGCACGGGGCATTACGTAGGAGCCGGGGAAGCGTTGTACGAGCTTGTGGATCCTTCGGATGTGCATTTGCGATTGAATGCTTACGAAAAAGACCTGCCATTTCTTTTTGAAAAACAAGAGGTGAAAGCGTTCAACAATCAAGCCCCGGAGGAGGAGCATACCGCACACATTTTGCTTATTGGCAAGGAATTTGCTGCTGATCGAAGCGTGGAAATTCATTGCCACTTTGACCGTTACGAAGCCCGCCTTCTTCCAGGGATGTATATGCGGGCCAAATTGATGGGCAAAGCCCAATCCGCTGCCTGCCTGCCTAGTGCGGCCTTGCAAAATTTTAGGGGGCAGCATTATGCCTTCGAGAAGGTATGGCCTCTGCAGCGCTCTGATAAAATCCACTTTCAGGGCCACAAAGTCAGGATTTTGCAGGAGAACGAAGGCATAACCTGGTTTGAGTTTGAAGATCAAGCGCAAAGCCAAAGTGGTAGCCGAACCTTTGCGGTGGCTGGCACCTACAACCTTTTGATGACGGCCTTCAACAAGGCTGAGGAAGAATAGAGACCGTGAGGGTGGTGATCCCGACTGGGGTCGAACCAGTAACCTACTGCTTAGAAGGCAGTTGCTCTATCCATTGAGCTACGGGACCTGCATAATCGGTAGGATGGCCATGACCTTGATCCATCTACTTTGAGGCGCGGGCAAAGATAATCGGAGCAGGAGGGTTATTTTTGTCCTTAACAGTCGCTAATCGGCTTTATCCAAAC
>SYHX01000074.1 GCA_005799025.1 Bacteroidota bacterium
ATGTAATCAAAAATTTAAATTATTGTCTTCTTGTGAATCTTGGGGGAAGCGCGTCATCCTCACGGACGGACGCATTCCTTACTTTGGTATTCAGTATGTCAAAGAACAAAGCTCAAAATGATTTTGAGCAAAGCGGACGCAAAGGTAAAACCCTAAAATCTTGTTTGCGACCGTTAAATCAAGATTTTTTTAAATAAAAACGTTTGCGCCTGAAACTGAAGGTAGAACCTTCAGCAATCTCGTTTTTGCGGAGGTCAAAGGTAAGAAAAAAGGCCAAAAAAAGGCCGTATGATGGAAAAATGTGGACAAATACTTGCTCAAAAGGTCCCGCTCGTTAACATGACCAGTGTACACGCTCTCAGGACCTCTATTCCACGCTCAGCCAGTAGCGTTTCCAAAGCCGGGTTTTCCGTCCCAGGGTTGAAAATAATTCGCTTTGCACCGCTGCATAGTATCTTTTGCTGATGCGCTTTTTGGGCCTCAAGACCCAAATAGAGGGTCAGCGTATCGGGTATAAACATTTTTGGGTCGGGCCATTCAGTCCATATGGGTTGATGACCAGCTTGCCCGTACCTTGCCCCGAGCAGATAACAATCATGCTTTGCTGCCCTCAATCTTTCGGCAGCCATGTAGGCGTAACGCTCTGGTTTGGGGGATGCTCCGAGTACCAATACCTTCATGGGGCTAAAATTACGATAGGGTGACTACAGCGAAGATGAGCCACCTTGGGTAGCCTGTTGAATCAAGGCGTCCACTGAGCGTCGTGCGTCAAGAATAGCGCTCATGATACCACCCGCATAGCCGGCACCCTCCCCCACAGGAAAGAGATTGACACATTGAGGGTGATGCAGGGAGTCGTCCAATCGTGGAATACGTATGGGGGAGGATGTTCGGGATTCTGGCCCTGTCACCACAGCCTCAGGAGAAAGCAAACCAGGCCATCGCTTAGCCCATTGATGCAGACCCGTCGAGAGGCGACCTTGAATTTCGACTGGGTACAGGGAATTCAGAAGTGTCGGGGTGATTCCGGGGCGGTAACTGCAGATCCCTAGGGATTGCGAATCCATCGCTTTGACCTTTGAATCGTATGGATATACAAAGTGTTGGAGGTTTTGAGCAGGTGCCCATTGTTGGCCGCCACCCATCTCCGCAGCCCGTCTTTCGATATTTTGCTGAAAATTCAAGAGAGAGAATGCAGGTCTGGCTTTATCCAAAGGAACATCGGCCAAACATATTTCTGTAACCCAGCCTGAATTAGCCGTGACGTTGTTGCGCCGGCTTGGCGACCATCCATTGGTTACCACTTCGGAGGAATGGGTAGAGCAAGGAGCAATGACCCCTCCGGGACACATGCAAAAGGAATAGACCCCTTTGCCCGCAACCTGCTCCACAACGGAGTAGGAAGCTACCGGCCAATGCTGCGGTGTTTCGCCGCGAAGACGGTACCGCCACCGGTTTACGAGTTCCTGAGGATGCTCCACCCTAACCCCCATGGCGAGTGCCTTAGGTTCCAGACTTAGGCCACACCGATCCAGCATTTCATAGACATCTCTTGACGAATGACCTGTACATAACATCATGTAATTCAATGGAATACGGGTTCCATCGTGCATAAGAAGGGCTTTGATGCAAGACTTGTCGAGATCAAGATCCTCCACCCTGCTGCCAAAATGAAAATAACCGCCTGCGGCCTCAATCCATTGCCTGGCCTTCTGGATTAGGCCCGGTAATTTGTTGGTCCCAATGTGCGGGTGCGCTTCAAAAGCAATTTCATTGGGAGCACCCAATTCAATCAACAAACGAAGGACCGTGTCAATATCCCCCCTTTTGGTGGAACGAGTATACAGCTTACCATCGCTGAATGTACCTGCGCCACCTTCCCCGAAACAATAATTGGAATCTGGGTTTAAGTGACCCTCCCTGCTCAACAAGGCTACGTCACGACGGCGCTCTCTTACAGCCTGACCCCTTTCAAGGATAATCGGCCGCCATCCATACTCCAAACAACGCAAGGCCGCAAAAATGCCCGCTGGGCCAGCACCCACGATATGCAATTCCGGTGCATTGGGACCTAAAATCTGAGACCGGAAGGGAAGTCCTTGAACGTTCTTGGCCTCAAGGCTGGACGAGGAGGCAAAGCGGATTACGGCCCTGACCCCCGATCCCCTTGCGTCCAAACTGCGGCGCAATATGGTCAAGCCCCCTGAAACCTTATGTGCATACCTATCCTCCATGAGCGCTTGAAGGTCCGGGTAACCAAGGCTGTGGGGGGCATAAGCCTCATCCGGATTTAAGTATATTTCATGAACACTCATCTTGACTCAAAATTGCATACCAAAGTCCAAGGGTGAGCACCGTAAATCGAATATATGGTTTTCCACAACAATGAGGGCCTTATGCACCTCTTGCCTTGGATTATCCACGCCAAAAAGCATTTTATTCACCTTCAAAGTCGTCTTGTGGAATGATTCCATCAAAAGAAATTGAAATAACAAAAAACGACCTTGAAGAAAAGATTAAGTTTGTGGTATGGAAAGTTCGAACAGCTTAATCAAGAAACGTGGCCTAACCCGTGGCAACCTCAGCTCTCTTCCCGTAGGGATAGGTAAAATACCACCTCAAGCCATCGAAATTGAGCAGGCTGTTTTGGGAGCCCTCATGCTCGAAAAAGAAGCCTTGTCCCAAGTCATCGATCTGCTCCATCCGGAGGTGTTCTACCACGACAAAAACCGTTGGACCTTCGAAGCCGTTCGATCGCTCTTCGAGAAGTCCGAGCCCGTGGATCTGCTCACTGTGACCCAAGAACTGCGGTCTATAGGTCGCCTTGAAGAAATCGGCGGACCCTATTACCTCACCGAACTCACCAACCGAGTTAGTTCTGCTGCAAACATTGAATTCCACGCGCGATTACTCTTGGAGAAATTCATTCTTAGAGAACTTATCCATCTTTCCGGCGAAATGGGTACGGAAGCCTTTGATGATACAATCGATGTGTTCGAATTATTGGATCGCTGTGAAACCCGCCTCTTTGGAATCGCAGACCGTAACATTCGTCGCAACGGAGATGGCATTCAAAATCTGGTACAAAAAGCTATTAAACAAATCGAAGCCATTTCCAAGCAAGGCGATGGTCTGTCGGGAATTCCCTCTGGGTTTACCGCTCTGGATCGACTGACTTCCGGTTGGCAAAGGGGCAGCCTAAACATTATTGCCGCTCGGCCTGGTATGGGTAAAACGGCTTTTGTCCTTGGTCTTGCCCGAAACGCCGCAGTTGATTATCATCAAGGGGTAGCCTTCTTTTCTCTGGAAATGTCAGGAATTGAATTGATCAACCGATTACTTGCTTCGGAAACGGAAATCGAGGGCGAGAAACTCAAAAAGGGTAAACTTGCGAATCACGAGTGGATTCAATTGACCAGCAGAACTGATACCCTGACCAGGGCCCCCCTATTCATTGATGACACTCCACAGTTGACCCTTTTTGAACTTCGTGCCAAGGCAAGACGACTTAAATCGCAACACAATATTCAACTAATTGTTATTGACTACCTTCAATTGATGGGCGGTGGATCCAACGATGCATCCGGTATGAACCGCGAACAAGTCATTGCTTCAATTTCCCGAGGACTGAAGGCCTTGGCCAAGGAGCTTGATATCCCCATTATTGCCTTGAGTCAGTTGAGTCGCCAAGTCGAAGTTCGAGGCGGTAACAAAAAGCCTATGTTATCCGACTTACGAGAATCTGGAGCCATTGAACAAGATGCCGACATGGTGATGTTCATTTATCGACCAGACTACTATAAGATGGAAGGCGAATCGTTTCCGGATCAAGCACAAATCATTGTAGCAAAACATCGTAATGGTCAAACCGGTGAAATCGATCTACGTTTCCAAGAGCGCTTTGCACGATTTGTAAATCCAGGGCCCTATGGCGGAGGGCATGATTCGGCCGCAGGACGTCGTGAGCCTCACGAGCCCAATGACCCCTATGGCAGCGGTGACCGCACTTTTCCATCACGGTTGAACGATATGGAAAGCGAGGCATCTCCTTTCTAAACTACAGCCCAACCTGATCCAACCACGGTTGAGATGCCTCATTCTATTCGAGAAATCACCTTCCCGACCCCCTGGGAGTATTTTCTTGGACCATCAGCCACAGATTTGCTCAAAAAACCCATGGAGCATCTTCGCCAGGCTTTGGACTCGGGTAAGAAAATTTATCCTGATCCGCAACAGGTGTTCAGGGCCTTTGAACTGGTACCTCCCGATGCGGTGAAGGTGGTGGTTCTGGGCCAAGATCCTTATCACGGGTATGCTCAGGCCAACGGATTGGCTTTTGCCGTAGGAATGGGTTCAGTTCCGCCACCCTCCCTACGCAATATTCGCAAGGCCGTCGAATACGACCTGCTTGCAAGTCGAAGCGAGGGCATGGAATCGCTAATGCATGCTCCCGTGTCATGGGGCTCGGGCGATTTGGAAGCCTGGTCAGGTCAGGGAGTGCTTTTGCTCAACGATGTACTCACGGTGGAGGATGGTAGCCCAGGATCCCATCGCGCTTGGGGCTGGTCGGCATGGACCGATCTGGTGGTTAGAACCATACATTCTTCCAAACAAGGCGTGGTTTGGATGTTGTGGGGAAAAGAGGCTCAAAGACATCAAGCAGGGCGACTTGGATTTGAGGCCTCTGCACATCATCTTTTCCTCACCGCTCCACACCCCTCACCTCTCTCAGCCTACCGAGGTTTCCTTAATTGCAGGCACTTTTCCAAGGCCAATCGCTTTCTCGCATCCTATCTTTGAGGCATTCAAAGACCTTGAACGTTATTCGGAAATTTTGAACCCCAGCCAACACGATGTCAAGCCAGCCAAATCAACTTGCCGAACAGCTTCAATGGACCTCCAAACGTGTTGCCCAACTTCAAGAATCCCAAACCCTCGCGATGGCGGCCCGAAGCCGGGCCCTGACAGAACAAGGTTTTGAAATTATCAATTTGAGTTTGGGTGAGCCTGATTTTGATACCCCGGCCCATATCCAAGAAGCCGCTTGTCAAGCCATACATGATAATTTTTCCCGCTACACTCCCGTTGCCGGTTATCCCGATTTAAGGCAAGCGGTAGTTCGAAAAATGGACCAAGACCTGCAGTGGCAGGTTCGACCCGAACAGGTCATCTTCAGTACAGGTGCCAAACAAAGCCTGATTAATGTTTTGATGGCTGTACTCAACCCTGGGGATGAGGTCCTGCTACCTGCGCCGTACTGGGTGAGCTATACTGGTATGATTCAAATGGCAGAGGCCCAAGCGGTTGTTTTGCCCTCTACCGCAGAATCCGGTTACAAAGTCACGGCAGAAACCTTGGAAGCAGCCATTACACCACGGACGCGCATGCTCCTGTATTCTTCACCGTGCAATCCAAGCGGAGCCGTCCTTCAGAAAACAGAGTTGGAAGCATGGGCAGTTATGTTACGAAAATACCCGAACATCCTGGTGGTTTCGGACGAAATCTATGAACATATTCGTTTCCAAGGCCAACATTGTAGCATGGCGCAATGCGAAGGGATGGCAGCGCGAACTGTCATTGTGAACGGAATGTCCAAGGGCTTTGCTATGACCGGGTGGCGTTTGGGATATGCAGTCGCGCCCCTTGAGGTGGCCAATGCCTGCGTGAAACTCCAAGGACAATTTACTTCGGCAACCTGCTCCATTGCGCAGCGGGCTGCTTTGGCGGCCCTTAGTGGACCCATGGATGATACCCACAGAATGTGCGATGCTTTTCGTCAGCGTAGAGATTTAGCAATTGCCGAAACTGCCAACCTCCCTGGATGGGATTGCCCAGTGCCGGATGGAGCCTTTTATCTTTTTCCTAACATATCGTACTGGTTTGGAGCAATATGGCAAGGCGAACCCATAGGCAATGCCGAACGAATGACTGAATTCCTTCTCGAAGAGGCTCGGGTAGCAACGGTATCAGGAGAAGCCTTTGGGTCACCAGATTGCATCCGATTATCCATTGCATGTTCAGAAGACAACATCAAGAACGCCATTGCTCGCATTCGTTTGGCCTTTCAAAATTCACTTTCCCAAAATCCCCTTGATTCACGTCCCTGATTTTGACCGGGTCAAAGTAGCGATCGCTGGCGATTTAATGCTGGATACCTATTGCATAGGGACCGTGCGACGCCTATCCCCCGAAGCTCCGGTGGAGGTTTTGGATTGGGAAAGCAGGGTGGACTGCGCAGGAGGTGCAGCCAATGTAGCCTTGAATGTCCTTGGTTTAGGGGGTCAAGCTGAGCTAACAGGTTGGATTGGTAAAGACCATGCAGGAATTTTACTTCGTGATCTTTTGCAAAAAAAACTAATTGAAGGTCAAGGCCTGATGGAATTGATGGATCACCCTACTACCCATAAAACACGTTACTTAAATGGGCCCAAGCATCTCCTGCGGGTGGACCACGAAAGCAAAATTCCGTTCAATGAAGAATTGATGGAAAGACAAATGCATAGCTTGGGAGAACTGTTGCACGGTTGCCATGCGGTGGTTTTGCAGGATTACGAAAAAGGCTATTTCAATACAAACAATGTCAATGCTATAATTTCATTATGCAAACAACATCGTATTCCGGTGGTGGTGGATCCCAAGAACGAGCATTTTTGGTTATTTCAAGGAGTGGATTTGTTCAAACCCAACCTAAAGGAAATGGAACAGGCTTTGGGGCGGAAACTCTCCTTGGAAGAGGATGACCTGCATCAAGCTTGCCAAGAAACGCGTGACCGATTGGGATGCAGGATATTGATGTTGACCCTTGGTGAGAAAGGAGTAGCCGTATTGGACGAGAATGGATTCTTTCGACAAAACGGGCATCCCCGCAATGTGGTTGATGTATGTGGTGCAGGAGACTCGGTGATTGCCGCTGCGGCCTGTGGTTTGGCATTAGGACTTAGTCCCGCAAAAATCGCCGCAGTGGCGAACTGGTGCGGAGGTTTGGCTTGCGAACATTCCGGTACCCATCCTGTGACTTTAGCACAAATCCGGGCATCGCTGTCTGAAATCGACTATACCACCCAAAACGCTTCTTGATTTTGGCCGCCGAAGATTTATCCCCAATTTAATCATGTCCTTTTTTCAATCATTTGGATTCCTTCAATTGCTCCGGATCGAAAAACCGCTGCTACAAATCTTGATTTGGATTCGCACCTTAGGAACCATGGCTTCAATAGCCTTGATGGTCTATTATTTCGGCTTTACACTCACGGTCCAACGGCAATTTGATGTCATAGAATGGCAAAATTCGTTGTTAGGGATTTTTGTATTAAGTTTTGTTGTACGTTGGCTTTACATGCGCTTCGAAAGGGGTTTTCTCAAGGTTTCCTCCCTCGAAACCTTGCTGCTCGGGCTATGGTGTGCTGAAGGTTTATGGGCTCTGTTGGGGCGACCTTGGTTCACCGAGTCTGCGCAAAGGCATGACGAATTACTTCCATATGCATGGTTTGTTCACACCTTGGCAATAGGCCTCGCCGGTCTTGAGCTGATCCGACTCAGCAATTCGGTCGTGACGGTCAGGCTTAAACCTGCAGCAACGCTACTAGTTTCATTCCTGATCCTGATTGGCATAGGAACGGGCTTATTAATGCTGCCTCAAATGAGTTATTTGCCAGAAGCATTGCCCTTTGCAGACGCGCTCTTCACCTCGGTGTCCGCAACCTGCGTGACCGGTCTGAGCACGATTGATATTGGCACAGTTCTCACCTTCAAGGGGCAATGCGTTCTCCTTGCCTTGATTCAATTGGGCGGAATTGGTATCCTTACTTTTGCGACCTTTTTCGCTTTGTTTCTAAAGAAAGGCGTGGGTATTTCCCACCAGGCTATGATCAAAGATTTTATGTCGGAAGAAAGCCTCTTCGATGCCAAAAAGCTACTAGGCCAAATCATCTTCTACTCATTATTCTTGGAATTGGGTGGTGCTTTTTTGATTTACCTATCATGGCCCTTGGAATCCCCTATGTTTTTCAGTACAGCGGAAAAGGCTTTTCATTCCATCTTCCATTCCGTGTCAGCTTTCAACAATGCTGGATTTTCGCTTTACACTCTGGGCTTGGCGGAACCCTTTCTCCATCATGCTCCAATGATCCGTATGCTGATTGCCCTGCTGATTATTGTAGGCGGTTTGGGATTTCCTGTCCTTAGGGATTTGTTTGGTTTAAACCAAATTCGAGCACGACTGAAGACCCCTTGGAAGAAATGGAAATTATCCACTCAAATTTCAATATGGACTGCCGTCTTCCTTTTGCTGGTTGGAACTATCGGATTCCTTGTCTTGGAACAAAGGCCAGGGGGAACGCTAACCCATCACCATGTATCTCAGGCCTGGGTGGATGCCTTCTTTGCATCGGCTTCCGCCAGAACTGCGGGCTTCAACACCTTGGATGTGATGGCCTTTGGCATCCCTACCTGCCTGCTCATGATCTTTCTTATGTTCATTGGCGGTGGCTCCGGTTCGACCGCCGGTGGAATCAAAACCTCAACCTTTACCCTTCTAATTTTGGCGGTTTGGTCCACCATTCGTAACAAAAGACAATTGGAACTTGGTGGTCGATCCATCCCCTTTGATTTGCTCCACAAGGCCTATACCATATTCTTCTTTGCGGCCACCTATATTTTTGGATGCAGCTTTGTTTTGGCCATCCTTGAACCAAATATTCCCATTATAGACCTACTTTTTGAGGAGGTCTCTGCTTTTTGTACTGTTGGATTAACCCGAGGACCTACCATGGAAATGGGTCAAGCCGGTAGAGCGATACTGATGCTATCCATGTATGTTGGCCGGGTGGGCACTTTGACTTTGGCTTTTGCTCTTGCCTCCAAAAACGAGAATCAAGCCTATGCCTATCCCAAGGCCCATGTTTTGATTGGTTAAGACATCACCGACCAAGCGATTCTGCCTTGATGGAATACTCGCTTTGCGGTCATTAAACCTGCCGCATGGCTTCGACGGGGTCCATACGACCCGCGCGCAGTGCTGGCAAAATTCCGGCCAACAACCCGATCACAGATGAAATTACTGCCGCAATTAACACATTATGCCACATCAATATCAATCCCAAATCCATGATAGCGTTCAAAGCCGCGACGAGTAAAGCGACGGCAAATAATCCGATCATTCCGCCCAGCAAACTCAAAACCACCGATTCCAAAAGAAACTGAAGAGTCACAAAGGAACGTTGCGATCCAAGGGCCATTTGCACTCCAATTTGAGGGGTCCTTTCATACACCGAAACGAACATGATATTGGCAATTCCAAAGCCTCCGACCAACAAGGAGAACCCTCCGATGATCCAACCAATAAGTCCTATGGTTGCAAAGGTAGCTTGCAATTGATTGGCGAGCAAAGACAATTGATTTAAGGCAAAATTATCCTCGCGACGTGGAGACAATCGGCGGATAGAACGCATTTTGCCTCGCAATTCTGCCTTGAATTCGTCAAATGGAATTTGGCCTTTAGGCTTGGCCATGAGCAGAGGATAAAAGTCTTCGAAGCTTTGGCCCTTGACCTTGCGCAACCAATTCACAGGGAGTAGGACGGCCTCATCCAAACTAGTATTAATCGAATTGTTGCCTTCCTTCCGAATGACCCCAATTACGGTTGCCTTTTGTCCCAAACAATGCACCTCTTGACCAAGAGCCCTTTCGGCAGATCCAAAAAGCTCCTGAGCGATACCCGAACCCAAAAGAACGATTTTGGCCCCAGCTTTGGACTCAGAGGGATGGAAAAATCTACCGTTTTCCAATTCAAATTCCCGTAGCTCTGGGTAAAGCTGACTCACTGCCAAGGCTTTGATTTTGGACAATTCTTCACGACCACCCTTGATTCGTTCCATTTCAAAATCTACGAAAAGGGCGATTTCGGCTTTGTCTTCGCTGCGCTTTTGCAGTTCTTGAAACTCACGGAAGGAAGGCTGTGGCCTGGACATGTATTTCCACCAGGGGTACTCTGAATTGAAGCCCCACGGCCATTTCTCCACATAAATGACATCGTTACCCAAATTGGAGAGCGAGTTTCTGAACTTCATTTCCCACGAATCCACCAAGGTAAAGACCGTGATTACCGTAAAAATCCCTATGGATATCCCCAACAACGACAAAAAGGTACGTAACCGATTGGACCACAAGGAAAACAAAGCCATACGCGATCCCTCCACTAATGGGAACCACAGGATTCGTAAGGAACTTCGGTTAGTCATGAAATAGAGGGATTAGCGCCTCAAGTTTACATTATCTTTGCGTTTTCTTCCCCAAAAACTACCTACCGCTTTGAAATTATCGGAATTTAAGTTCGAACTGCCCTCCAGCCTCATCGCCTCCAAGCCCCTCCCCAACCGGGATGACTCCAAAATGATGGTAGTGGACCGCAAGACCCAAACCATCGAGCATAGGAAATTCAGGGATATTTTGGATATTTTTCAAGAGGGGGACAGCCTAGTGCTCAATAATTCCAAAGTATTTAGGGCCAGAATGTATGGCAATAAAGAAAAAACCGGGGCCATGATCGAGGTCTTTCTGTTGAGAGAACTCAACGGAAGCATGCGCATGTGGGATGCCTTGGTGGATCCAGCCCGTAAAATTCGGGTAGGTAACAAATTATACTTTGGAGAAAATGACGAATTGGTTGCGGAAGTAGTCGATAACACGACCTCTAGGGGTCGCACTATTCGGTTTATTTTCGACGGCGATGAGGAGGGCTATCGTCAAGCATTGTTTCAGTTTGGGGAAACACCTTTGCCCCGGGAACTAGGAAGAGATGTTCAACCTGATGACGAAAACCGTTACCAAACTATTTTTGCATCTCGTATAGGTGCTGTCGCCGCCCCTTCAGCGGGTATGCACTTCAGTACAGCGATGCTGAAACGTATGGAACTCATAGGGATTGAGGCACCTCAAATCACACTGCACGTTGGATTAGGAGTGTTTAAGCCTGTCGAGGTGGAGGACCTTACCAAGCACAAACCTGAGTCCGAATTCTATGAAGTGGACGAATCGGCTGCGGAAATCATTAACCGCAGTTTGGAACAAAAACATCGAATATGCGCAATAGGAACCACGACCCTAAGGGCCTTGGAGGCCTCCATGTCTGCTGGTCGGAAAGTTAAACCTACCTCGGGCTGGACAGACAAGTTCATGTTCCCCCCTCATAATTTCAAATTAGCGGATTCATTGCTCACCAATTTTCAACTCCCTGAATCCACATCGTTGATGATCGCATCCTCCTTTGCTGGGAAAGATTTTTTGAAAGAGATCTATAAAATAGCCATCTCCAAGAAATACCGTTTCTTCGCTTACGGTGATGCTTTGCTAATCCTTTAACCCGAAAGCATGGACTGGTTAGTTCCCTTGCTGACATTGACGGTCCTGGAAATTGTTTTAGGAATCGATAATATTATTTTTATAACTATTCTTACCGATAAACTGCCCAAAGCTGATCGAATAAGAATACAACGTATTGGCCTTATGTTGGCCCTGGCCTTCAGGGTAGGCCTCCTGCTCAGTATTTCATGGCTGATGGGACTAACCCAACCCGCCTTTGAACTCATGGGTTGGGAACCTTCCACCAAAGATTTGGTCCTGCTTGCGGGCGGTCTCTTTCTGCTCGCCAAAACAACCTCGGAACTGCATTCCAAGGTGAATCATCTCGAACATTCCACATCCACAAAGGAAAATTCTCAGTACGATGCCTCCGTTGATCCTAACAGGGATACGCTTTCAGCCAAAAAGTCTATTCTATCCAAACGCAAAATGGCCACAGCAATAATCGTTCAAATTATCCTTATTGATTTGGTTTTCTCATTTGACTCCATCTTAACAGCGGTGGGTCTTAGTGACCAAATTCAGGTCATGGTTGCCGCTGTAATTATCTCCATGGTGGTCATGCTCGCTATGGCGGACTCCATTGGCCGATTTATTCAGAAGCAGCCATCGTTGCAAATCTTGGCCTTGTCCTTTCTCATGCTTATAGGATTTATGTTGCTGATTGAGGGCTTCCACTTTGAAGTACCCAAAGGCTATCTCTATTTCGCGTTGGCCTTCTCCACCTCCGTGGAATTGTTAAGACAAAGATTCGAACGCAAGCAATCTAAGTAGGATCAACATGAAGGATTTTAGCGCCTTGCCCTCACAGCAAATCGCTAGATCGGTCCTCGTTAATAGATCAGTACTCGTCTTCGTTGAAGAAGAAATCGTCTTTGGTGGGATAATCTGGCCAAATTTCCTCGATGGTTTCGTACGGTTCACCATCGTCCTCAAGCTCTTGCAGGTTCTCTATCACCTCCATGGGTGCACCTGACCTTATGGCGTAATCGATGAGCTCATCCTTGGTGGCTGGCCAAGGGGCATCTTCGAGGTGGGAGGCTAATTCCAGGGTCCAATACATAGGTTAGGGGTAAGCGTGGGATTCTTCGGCAAATATAAAAGTTCTAATTAAACTCACAAGCCCTCGTTCAAAACTACAATAGGTCTTTAATCACTTCAATGCTGCCCGGTGCGAGGAATCCAAACATGGGCCTCAACGCCCTTGGAACGTAATATTTCGCGGGCTAGGACAAAGAAGTAATCCGATAGACGGTTAAGAATGACCACCACAGGCTCTAGCCTTGGCGCCTGATCAGGCTTGGCGACCAAAAGCGAAACGATGGACCTTTCGGCCCTGCGGCAAACAGTACGCACAACTTGGGCCATTGCCGAAGCGGGGTGCCCCCCTGACAATATAAAGTTCCGTAAAGGTTCAAGGCCAGCATCCATTCGATCCATCTCCGCTTCGAGCCGTCCAACCAATAACCCATTCAAGGCTGGCAATTTCCAAGTCTCCACCTGAACCTCATCCTCGGCAGCCAAATGCGATCCCATCGTAAAGAGCTCCTCTTGAATTTCACCAAGGAAAGCGGAATGCTCCCTGAATGCATCCTGCTCTTTGAGTAGGCCCATCCACGCATTGAGTTCATCCAATGTTCCGTAGGCCTCTAGCCGCGGATCTGCCTTGGAAACCCTACTACCACCGAGGAGCGAACTGTTCCCAGTATCACCTGTTTTGGTGTAGATTTTCATGGTATTGGTTTAGGGTGAGTACATCTGATTCAATGCGACCGTCTTTGAGGCGAACCATACGGTGTGCATGACGCGCTATATCCTCTTCGTGGGTAACCAGCACTATCGTGTTACCTAGGGCATGGATTGCCTCAAACATTTCCATGATTTCCACCGATGTTTTGGAATCTAAATTACCAGTAGGCTCATCCGCGAGGATCAAGGAAGGCTTGTTGACCAGCGCTCTTGCCAGGGCAACCCTTTGCCTTTGACCTCCAGAAAGTTCATTGGGACGATGCCCCACCCTATCCTCCAAGCCGACCTGCTTGAGGACATCATGGGCCCGCTCTCTGCGCTCCTGTTCCGAAACCCCCGCATAGACCAAAGGCAATGCCACATTATCCAAGGCAGTTAGACGCGGTAACAAATTAAACGTTTGGAAAACAAAACCGATTTCACGATTCCGAATTTCGGCAAGACGATTGTCGCTAAGTCCTGCAACATCTTGTCCGTTAAGCCAATATGAACCCGAACTGGGCGAGTCCAAACAGCCAATCAAATTCATTAACGTGGACTTTCCTGAACCTGAAGGCCCCATCAAGGCTACATATTCGTTGCGAATGATTTGCAAATCAATTCCTCGAAGGGCGTAGATGGTCTCCTCGCCCATGCTGTACAGACGCTGTATTCCCTCAAGGGAAATAAGGGCATTGTTAGGCAGTATCAATTGGTTTTCTTAACCACTTTGGGGACACGAAAATAATCCGAGTCGGAAGCTGGAGCATTCGCCAGAGCCTCCTGATGGGAGATTGTCTGAACCACTGTATCCTCACGTGGCGCAAGGCCTTGTTCATTCATGTACACCAAAGGCTCTACTCCCTCGGTGGGGGCGGCATCAAGAATTCGGGCATATTCAAGAAATCTATTCATATCCGCTAGCATGGCATCGGCCTTATCCGGATCAAATTCCAAACGAGCCAAATGAGCGATTCGCTGCAGGGTTTCAAGATCAACTTTCATGGGCAATCAAATCGTGACGGATTAATTCGTGACATTTATTTTTGAGGGCCTTCTCATCTCCTAAGAAGGCTTCGGGGGACTGAGGCTCCAAAACGTGAACCCGGCATGGTCCTGGCCTCAAAAAATGTCGTGGACATTCGGGTAAAATTTTCCATGTATCGGGCAAAGATACGGGCAAGACGGTCGCACCTTGCTGAAGCGCAACTGCAAAAGGAGCTGGCCGAAACGCCGTCATCGAGGGCGCTTGCCCCAAGATGCCCCCTTCCGGAAAGACCACTACAGCGGACCCGGCTTTCCAGAATTCTTCTAGCCTACGATAAGCCTTCATGGAGCCCTGTGCACTGGATCGAGGAATAGCAATATCCATCGTATGAAAGAAATGACGAAAAAAGGGGAAACGTGTGAGTTCGGCTTTGGCTACAAAATGAAGACTCAAAGGGAATGCAGCGACCAATATCGGTATGTCTAGGTAAGAAAAATGGTTGGCTACAATCATCAATTTATCGCAAGATTCTGGGATTTTCCCTATCGTTTGCACACGAATTCCAAAGAGAAATGCAATGCTCTTTGCCCAAAACACCCTCCATCGGTGAGCCCAAGGATAACGCGAAGGTTTGGCAATGGCCCATCGAAAAAAAGGATAGGAAAAGGCAAAAAACAAAACAAAATAAGCCAAACACAAATAGGCCCGAAAACGATAAAAATGAAAAGCCAAAGGCCTCTCACGGTACTGAGTATAAAGCTGGGCCGCATTCAACGGCTCCATTATATCCCTCTGCCTTTTGTTCCCGATCATAAATGTCAAGATAAGGCCTAACCACTGTATTTTGCAGGCATGATCAAAGTCGTTTCAGGGATACGTTCCACTGGGCAATTGCACCTTGGTAATTACATGGGTGCCTTACGTCAATTTGTAGGAATGCAATCTCGTATGGAATGCTATTTCTTCATAGCCGATTACCACGCCTTGACCACCCATCCTGAGCCTAGCCAAGCCAGGCAACGGGTGCATACGGTCCTGGCCGAATATCTGGCTGCTGGTTTAAACCCAGAACAGTGCACCCTTTATGTTCAAAGCGATGTGCCCGAAACTGCGGAGTTGTATTTACTCCTAAACATGCACGCCTATGTTGGCGAATTGGAACGCTGCACCTCCTTCAAAGACAAGGTCCGTTCTCAGCCAGACAATGTCAATGCAGGTTTGCTTACCTATCCCGTTTTGATGGCAGCCGATATCCTTCTGCACAAAGGGGAATCCGTACCCGTGGGCAAGGACCAAGAACAGAATTTGGAAATGGCTAGAAACTTTGCACAGCGATTCAACCATTTTTACCAAACTACCTGTTTCCCCGAACCTCAGCCTTACCGTGACCATAGTAAAGACTTAATCAAGGTTCCAGGCCTTGACGGATCCGGCAAAATGGGCAAATCCGAAGGTACAGGGAACGCTCTTTTTCTGGCTGAAGATCCCGCTTCCATTCGCAAAAAAATCATGCGTGCAGTGACCGACACCGGCCCTACCGTTCCAGGTTCAGAGCCAGAAGGAGCAGTAGCCAATTTGTTTCAATTGTTGGAACTTGTTTCAAAACGTGAAATCGTTGACCAGTTTAGGGCAGCCTTTACCGACTGCAATATTCGATATGGAGATCTCAAAAAGCAATTAGCCGAGGATATGGTCCAGTACCTTGCCCCACTACGCGACAATATTTTGAACCTACAAAGCAAACCATCGGAGCTTGAGGAAATTCGTAGGATGGGTGCAGCCAAAGCCAAAGTCTCTGCCCAAAAAACCTTACAAGAGGTCAGAAACTTGATGGGATTTTAGGTTGGCCTATGAAGGGCAATCAATCGCGGTGAATTAGGGTTATCTTCGTTACGAAGTCAAGAATATTAATAAAAATGAGCAAGCATATCGCTATCGCCGGAAACATCGGGTCTGGTAAAACTACCCTCACCGAAATGTTAGCCCAGCATTATGGATGGGAACCTCATTTTGAAGAGGTCGATCAAAATCCATACCTCAACGACTTCTACGAAGACATGCAGCGTTGGTCCTTCAACCTCCAAATTTATTTCTTGAATTCCCGTTATAGGCAAAACCGTGAGATGTCCATTAAAAACCATAACACGGTACAAGACAGGACTATCTACGAAGACGCCTATATTTTTGCCCCTAACCTGCATTCCATGGGGCTAATGAGCAGCAGAGATTTTGAAAATTATTCGCGTCTTTTTGAAGCCATGAGCAGCCACTTAGAGAAACCGGATTTGCTCATATATCTGCGCGCTTCGGTTCCCACGTTGGTGCGTCAAATCCAACGTCGTGGCCGAGATTTCGAGGACAATATTCGATTGGATTATCTCAAGCGCCTCAATGAGCGCTACGAGGCATGGATAGAGGGATACTCGGAAGGCAAATTGCTCATCATCACGGTCGATCAGCTCAATTTTGCAGATAAACCTGAGGATTTTGGGCAAATTCTCCTCAAAATTGAATCCGAATTGGGAGGCCTGTTCTAATCTTTTTAGGGAATAGACTTGGTATTTGGGGAGACTACCTACAGGTATCCCTCAATAAAAACGGGTCTTGCTAGGAGCAAGACCCGTTGATTGATAAGGATTATTTGATTTCTTTTAAGGAGTAACCGGGGTCTCCTGCTTGGTTGCAGGTGCTTGCTTGGCAGGCACCTCCACACTTTGGACGGTTTCAACCACAGGTGCGACCGGAGCCACAGCAGACTTGATCTTATTCTTGTCCACCAAAGCAGGGGCCATGACCAGGGCCACCACCGAAATAAGTTTTAACAAAATATTGAGCGAAGGCCCGGAGGTATCCTTGAAAGGATCACCAACCGTATCACCCACGACCGCCGCTTTGTGCGGATCGGATTTCTTGTAATAGGTTTTGCCATTGATTTCGACGCCTTCTTCGAACATTTTCTTGGCATTATCCCAAGCGCCACCGGCGTTGGATTGGAAGATGGCCATCAAGACCCCTGACACGGTGACACCGGCCAACATACCGCCCAAAGGCTCAGCCCCAAAGATGAAACCTACCACAACAGGCACTACCACGGCCAATAGACCAGGCAATACCATTTCACGAATGGCGGCCTTAGTAGAAATCTCCACACATTTGCCGTATTCAGCGACTCCATCAGCCTTTTGGAAAATTGCTTGGTCCTCGGTGGACCAATCTTTGATTTCCTTGTCCTCGTTACGGCGCATAACATCGAGAGCCGCCTTGAGGGCAGGAATCGAATTGAACTGACGGCGAACCTCCTCAATCATGGACATGGCTGCACGCCCCACAGCGCCCATAGCCATGGCCGAGAACACAAAAGGCAACATGGCCCCGATAAACAAACAGGCGATCACTTTAGCCTTGGAAATATCAATGCTGGCAATTCCGGCCGATGACATATAGGCACCAAAGAGCGCCAAGGCTGTCAATGCCGCCGAGGCAATGGCAAAACCTTTACCAATGGCCGCAGTCGTATTACCGACCGCGTCCAGTTTGTCGGTACGCTGACGGACTTCCTTGGGCATTTCGCTCATTTCGGCAATGCCTCCAGCGTTATCCGAAATAGGACCGTAAGCATCGACCGCCAATTGAATACCAGTATTGGCTAACATACCCACCGCGGCAATGGCGATTCCGTACAACCCCCCAAAATGAAAGGCACCAATGATACTGGCCGCAATCAACAAAATCGGAATAGCGGTGGACATCATCCCCACGCCGAGGCCAGCAATAATATTGGTTGCTGCTCCCGTAGAAGACTGACGAACGATGGATAAAACAGGCTTATTGCCCGTGCCGGTATAGTATTCCGTAACTAAACCCACCAAGACTCCGGCAACTAAACCTATGATGGTTGCATAAAATATCCCCATTGCGGTATAATGATTCCCACGCTCTGGATCATCCCAAGGAGTATATAACGGATCTTGGAACCACCATTCGGCGGGTAACATCCAGGTGATGATGAAATAGGAAGCCACAATCATAAATCCTGATGACAGGAATTCTCCCATGTTCAATGCCTTTTGGGGATCGCCACCTTCACGGGTTTTCACAAAAAAGGTACCCAAGATGGACATGAGAATACCGGTACCGGCAAGAACCAGCGGAAGAATAACAGCGGATAAACCGTTGAATTGATCGGCAAGGCCACTGGCCATAAAGGCGGCACCAAGGACCATCGTACCCACAATGGATCCCACATAGGATTCAAAAAGGTCGGCGCCCATCCCGGCAACATCCCCAACAGTATCCCCAACAGGATCGGCCATGG
>SYHX01000075.1 GCA_005799025.1 Bacteroidota bacterium
GGTTTATGTGATTCCGGTGGAGGCCTTGGAGCCGGTCATTCTTAGCCTGATGAAGGTCGATGAATACTTGAATGTCAAAGAAATCAGCCCCGAGGACCGAAGGAATATTTTTGTTATTCTAGGACGATTTGCACATTTGACTAAACGTCGTCTGCAGGTGGATCAGTTTTTTGCGAACGAATCCCTGAGTTTGGCGACCGAAACCGAAAATCGATTGCCCGAAGAAATGCGCAGAGAAGTGGCCGAAATCGAAAAATCGGTACGGCTCAACCCCCCCCAAGAACGGACCACCAAAGAAATTGGTTTGAATGCCTTGAGTACCCAACATAAGAAAATCGAAAAGGGATTGCGGGAACGCGGTGTGCTTCCGGAATCCGAAAACCTAGCCAACGGACTTAACGAATTGCCGCTGTACAGCCCTGATCAAGAGGGTTAACCGATAAAAAGTAATATTGATAGCTTGTACCTTCGTTTATGTTGCAACAACTAACCGACAAGAATCGGCTCACCAAGGCCCATACCCAAGCCTACCGTTCTAGTCTAGCCCTCAACCGAAATGCCGCTGGATTTAGCAAGGAATTCAAGGAAGGTATCTACACCCTCGTTTGTGATAAGGCGTCCGGGCCTTATGTCCACGATTTGGATCAAAATAAGTATATTGATCTTACCATGGGCTTTGGTTCCTTGCTTTTTGGGCATAATTATGAACCGATACGTCAGGCAATTCAAGATCAGTTAAGTCAATCCTGGTCTGTAGGCCCTATTTCTCCTTTGGCGGGTCAATTGTCCCAAGAAATTGTTCTAGCCACCGGCGTCGAGCGGGTGGCTTTTTTTAATTCGGGAACCGAAGCCGTCATGGTGGCTTTGAGGTTAGCCAAGGCTATTACCCAGAAAAAGCATATTGTTTTCTTCAAAGGATCCTATCACGGGACCTTTGATTCTTTGTTATCCCTCAAAAATGATCCCCATAGCGGAGTGGCCAAAGAAATGGTTCCAGGGGTTACCCAAGGTATTCTCAACGAATCCTATCTATTGGAATACGGATCCGAGGAAAGCTTGGAGTTTATTCGTAAAAATTCGGATCATATTGCAGCTGTCTTAACGGAACCAGTTCAAAGCCGTAATCCCGGTTTGCAACCCCGGGCTTATTTGCATGAACTTCGAAAGATTACGGAAGAAAAGAACATCGCCTTGGTTTTTGACGAGGTTATCACTGGGTTTCGCATCGGCTTGGGAGGAAGTCAGGAATATTTTGGGGTACAAGCCGATATTGTAACGTACGGGAAGGTCATAGGGGGTGGCTTGCCCTTGGGGTTGGTGGCAGGCAAGGCTCGTTTTCTTGATGCCACCGATGGTGGATTTTGGCAGTACGGGGATGATTCGGGACCGGTGGTCAAAGCCACTTTTGTCGCAGGTACCTTTTGTCATCATCCCTTGGCGATGGCCTCGTCGCTCAAGGTTCTTGAAATTCTTCGAAATTCCAATGGCCAAATTTTGCATGACCTGAATCAAACAACGGCTGCCTTATGCGACCGATTCCAGAAATTTTTTGATCAAAACAAATATCCTATTTCGGTTCATCATTTTGGGTCCTTATTTCGGTTTACCACCCCTGGTAAGTCCAGTCTGCTTTATTATCAACTTTTGCTCAACGGGGTTTATGTATGGGAGGGTCGTAATTGTTTTCTTTCACCATCCCATACGCCGGATGTTTTGGAAAGATTGGAGGAGCAGTTGATCCAATCGTGTTATGCGTTGGAGGCCCAGGGCTTGCTTAAGAAATCTGCACCATGAACCCTGTTGTTCTTTTGGAAGAAGACTCCTTCCGCATATTGCGGCATGAAGGTATACCCGCTGAGGCGCTTGCCTTCTTGGATGAAATAGCTTGGGGCAGCGAAGGCGCGGTTTACGAAAACAAGAACACCAAGGAACACAGCCGCCATATACATCGCCCAGTCCTCATGGCGATTCATTCAGGTGATCAAATATTAGCGACGGCCGTTTTTTGTCATACCAAGGTTGGGATTGCTGCATCTTATCTTAATTGTTATTATGTGCGGTATTTTGCCTCATCCCCCAAAATCAGAGGACAGGGGCTTATCAAAAAATACGGTATTCGTGTCATGGAATTGGTGAGGGAAGACGTTCATGCCCCTACGGTCTTTTTTGCCTGCGTGGAGCGTGGTAACAAACCCTCTTTCAAAACGGTCCAAAGCGCAGGTTATCAGCATACATGGACCGCTACCACCAACGGGTTCAGTCGATTTTTCCCCAGGTCCATGGAGGGGGTCGAGCAAGTGACAACGCCGACGCAACGCGAGGAAGTACTTGCTTTGTTAGGGACCCAGTACCGCGAACATGCATTGGTTCAATTTGATTCCATTTTCTTGCATGATCAGTATTACATATTGCGTATCAAAGGTCAAATCGTCGCCGGTCTTCAATACCATCGTGCCCATTGGGTGGTTAATCGTATGGCAGGCTGGTCAGGGAAGTTATTACTCAAAATATTACCTCAAATCCCATTGCTAAATCGCATTTTTAACCCAAATAAATTTGAATTTTTGGCCTTGGAGGGCATTTATATCCGACCAGGATTCGAAAAGGAATGGGGCAGGCTTGTTGAAGATGTTTTGGTCAAAACAGGCATGCGATCCGCGATGTATTGGATGGGTGCAACTTGTCCAATTCGAGAAAGAATTCAAGGGGCTGTGGGCCCCGGATTATTGCATCCTTTTGTTAAGGATTCGGATGTTTATGTTATGGCATCTTTTCATGATGTAGATAAGGGAAGGATACAACAAATTCAGACCTTACCCTTGTACGCCTCCGGGTTTGATTATGTTTAGTCGATTTTTGGAACGATTGGATATCCTTTGGCACTGGAAATCATGGCCATGGGAAATACTTTACTTTCCGGTTACCCTGTATGTGGTCATGGTGGGTTTGATCCGCTCCGGCCATGTTTTTTACTTTGCGGCGGCAAACCCCAAATTACCCCTTGCAGGTTTTGCCGGAGAATCCAAACATGAAATTATTCAGAGGATTCCGAAGGAATGGAAGCCTAAAACATTATATGTTACAAATCAAGATACCCTGGATGAATTAGCCCCCAAGATATCGGATTTGAACATGTCTTATCCGCTCTTTGTTAAACCCGATGTGGGAGAGGGCGGTTATTTGGCGACGAAGGTGGACAGCTGGGAAGATCTGAAAGTTTATCATGAAAGCCATGCTATGAACTACCTTGTACAGGATTTTGTGCAACACGAATTGGAGGTTAGTGTATTGGTGCACAAAGCGATGGGTTCACTGCAAATAAGCAGCATTACGGAAAGAAGCCATCTAAAATTGGTTGGAAATGGGACTTCTACCGTTCGGGATTTGTTGAAAGGCATACCCTTTATTCGCCATCGTTTATCGAATATTTTGGCCAAATGTCAATCCTATGCCGATTTGGTTCTACTGGATGGGCAAGTATGGGAACCGACCTCTCTAGGTAATTTGGATTATGGTTCTGCTTATTATGATATCACTAACCAGTCTATCCCCCTATTTAGAAATGTCTTGGAATCCATTAATGATCAAGTGGATTTATTTGATTATGCCCGCTATGATTTGAAAAGTGCAAGCAGGGAAGATTTGTTTAACGGCAAATTTCAAATTTTAGAAATTAACGGTGTCAAAGGCTTACCGATTCATATTTATGATTCCCGTTGTAGTTTTTGGAACGGGCAACGAGAAATATTCAAACACTGGGGATATGTTTTAACCCTTAGCCAACGTAATCAAAAACAAGGCGCCAAGGTCCCTGGATTTCGTCAGGGGCTAGCCTATTTAATTCATCATCAACGAACTCTTCAATTATCCTTAAATCCTCGAATATGTTAAAAAGTCCCTTTTTCTTCCTTGTCGTACTGCTTACTTATGAGCCGTTACTCGCTCAAAATAACAAAATTAGTCACTCGTTAAATCTCACAGGGGGTACGTTCCTTTTGTTCAACTAAGGGTCCTTGCATTATGAACTGCTTGAAGAACGTAGGCACGTCCATACTTTTATCCAAAGCGGATTGAGCTTGGGCTATGATTTATGGAACGAGAAGTTTATTACAACACCTTTTGCTCGGTTGGGGTTTTTGGCCGGAGCGAATTCCCATTATTTTGAGGCAAGCGCGGGTGCTGGTTTGTACATATGGTCGGGTGATGGTCCGGAATTGCTGCCATCCGCAACTGTGGGGTATCGGAACCTTAATCTGGATGGTCGTAGTATTGTTCGTTTTGGCATAGGTTTTCCGGACCTCCTTTATTTCGGTTATGGCTGGCGTCTTTGAAGAGCATCCTCGGTTTGAATGCGCTGGCGGTAAAAGCGATGCATGGTGACCACATGGGGGAAGCTCAGGCAAGCGAGGAAGACAAAGAACGAGCCTTCGGGCCCAAAGTCCAGGGGCGGGAGCCAATCCTTGAAGGTGTAGAACATTCCCATCAGGAGCCAAGCGCCGGAATGAAAGGGGAGGGCGGCCCTCCAAAGGGTGGGCGAACTAAGTTGGAGACCCCGTCGCAAATCCCGC
Organism: Bacteroidota bacterium; assembly: GCA_005799025.1. Lineage (GTDB taxonomy): Bacteria > Bacteroidota > Bacteroidia > UBA7662 > UBA7662 > SYHX01. Next base: position 4,569 of record SYHX01000075.1, read on the forward strand.
CAACCGATTCGGCTGTGTTGGCCGATGAAATACAAACCAAAGGCGTGCATCAAGGGGAGTTGCGAAGCAATCATCAACCATAGGGACGTCCAGAACAACGCACTCTGACGGTGGTAAACCCCTGCAATGGTCCAAATCGTCATAAAACCCACCGGCAGGGACCAGGTTGTATCGCGTTGGGTCATGGCCTGCACGATGTTACGGGTTTCTTCGGGATGGGTGCCGGTGATGTAGGCCAGGACCGACAGCCCCCATGCCAACGATAGGAAACGGTTCATTCCCCAGGAACGCCCATCCGCTTGGCCAAAATGCCAAGCCGAATACCCCACAAAAAACAACAGACTCCACCAGGGCCACAGGAACCAAAACCATAACATCAACAATCCCAGCCCAATATAAACCAGTACCATGGCGGGTGTGGGAAGCCTTTGGAGCCGTCCGCTTTGTAACAAATGATCAACCGCTCCGTGGGGCAGTCCCAGGAGGACCATGCCCAGGACCAGACCCAGATTGGCCACCACCGAATAAACCGAAGGCAGGGCCTGCAGGCCCATCAAAAGAAGAGCCAATAACAACAAACGCAAAGGCCAGCTGACGTGACGCTCCCACAGGGCGACCAAAAAAGGCTTCCAGGGCAAATGCATCAACATCCGCAGATCGTATTGCCAAGTGGATTTTTCGTCCATAAAGCGCAGGACCGAGGAAAGGGGTGTGCCCGCAAAGAGTTGTTCAAAAATCATTTTGCCTTGATGGGGGCGCCGGCGCAGAATATGCAGGAGCAGTCCGTCCAGGAAGGCGTAGCGGGGATGGGCGTGTTGCGGTTTCCAGGGCTTTGTTGTAGGGACACGAGCATCGAGTTGCTGATGGAAAGAGGCATGGGCTGCCCAATGCTGTGCCAGTTCCTGCGCTTGTTGGTGCATGGTCTTGAATGCGTAACCGGTGCTGGGCTTGAGGGCGTGGTTGCGGGTCCCTATGGGCACCACGCCGTTGAGGCGATGGCGTTCGCTGAGGGGGTTGCGATGCTCGGCCATGGGAATGATGCCCTGCTCCCGGTGAGTGATACGGTACGTGGCTTGGTCCGGCAAGGCGTCCCTGAGGTAATCGCGCAGGCGTTGTTCGGCCAATTCGGCCTCCAGGATCGCGGTACCAAAACGTGTGAGCTCTACCAGAACCCGGTTCTCCGCAAAGGGCAGCATGTAAACAAACTGCGTAGCCCCGTCCTGCGGCACCTCCAAATCCATGAGGGTCACCCCCGCATCGCTTTGCCAAGAAAAATCCGTTTCCACCACCCACCCGTAAAAACTCTGCGCCAAATCAGGCTGGGCCATATCAGGTTGTGCCGAATCAATAGGCATATTATCAAGTTGGGGCGGTCGGGAATCCAGGACCCACCGAGCCCGCACCTTCTCCGACCCGCAAACCGCATAGGCGCCTTGGTCATCAGCGCCCACGCTCTCCACCGCCTCGGCCCTCAGTTCCCAGCCGTTGGCCGCCATACGCTGGCTCAAATCCTCGTAGAGGTCCAGGCTGTTGACCTGGTGGTAACGTAGTGGGGCGATCGAAACCAGGGGCTCCCGCCCACCGCGCGCCTTCTCCCACGAATGTCCAATCAAATCCCCCAAGTCCGCCACCACCGGTTCCGTATCCTCCGCCCAGAAACAAAACGTCTTGTCGTTACGGCTTTTGGGGTCCGGGTCCACGAACAAAACCCGCTGACCGGCCAACAAACCCGCTCCCTCCAACGCACGCGCTGTTAGGGCGGCTGATGCCCCTCGGCCCACAAAGAGAAAGTCCACGTCCCTTGCCATTTGGCCTAAGTTATTCCAACGGCGGCTTTTTTGAGCACATGACAACCCACAAATTGCATCATGGTATATCAGCGTTTTGACCTTATTTTTTAATTAACAAATATTTATAATCAATGGATGGACATACGTAAATTTTTAAAACATGAAAAAAAATCTATGGAGTCTTGTGATTTTGTTGGCCATGGCCTCGCCCAACCTCACCCAAGAAGCTTTCAAATTTGACCTGGATCAAAAATTCTATCTACTGACCAATCTTGATTATTTAGGGTCTAATCCCGAATTTTCTAATATCGAAATCACGACAAGTATTGGAAGCCGAAGAAAAAGCACCGCGAGTCAGTTCCTTGAATTTGGGGTTTAGGGTGGCCCTCAAAATTTAAAATTCCAGAACCCCTCGTTTTATTTTGTTGGTATCAGGATTTTCTGTAGCGAATTCCATGTGTAATAGGTTCAAGTTAAGCTTGACTGGAAATAGTAGAACTAACACGTGTGATTGCCCTAAACATCATCTCAGGCATCGGCTTGTTGTGGCTTTTTAAGTTTTTTGCTTTTGTTCACTTCAGGGCTCAATGGGCACAGTACAAGGCAAACCAGGCGCTGCTGGCGACCGTGAATAAGTCCTACCGGGGGACTCGGTCGGAGCGTAAGTTGGTGCTGAGACTTCTACTTAGTAACTTTTCTTCTAAGGCTTTATACAACGATTTATACCTGGACATGACCCGTGGTCGTTATTCTCAATTGGATATCGTCTTGGTCACGAAGGTTGGAGTGGTGGTTTTTGAGATCAAAGAAATGAGTGGTTGGATTTTTGGTTCAGACCATCTTCAACACTGGACCTAGGTTTTGGCGTATGGTAGGCAGCGTAATCGCTTTTACAACCCTGTTCTTCAAAACCAAAAACATATCCAGGACCTTCGTTCCCAATTGCCGTAGTTCGCAAAGTTGCCTTTTTATTATGCCCTTTTTTTTTGATGGGTTTTGTGAATTCAAAAAGCTTCATAACATTCCTTCAGATATTTATTTGGATCGTTCGTGGGATTTTACGAATATTTTATAGACACTGCTCACTAACAAACCACCTGATGAATACGCAGACAAAGAGGAGCTTATTAGCTTTCTTAAAACCGTCGTCCAAAACGGTGAGAATTCTGCGATTCGACGGCAACATATCCAAAATGTGCACAAGTTTATGTCAAGTCGTGGCTGAGACCGTCAGCACTTTGGTGTGCTTCAAGGCCTTGGCGACTTTAATAGAATTAATTTGCTTAGGTCTAAAGGGTTGAATAAATTTAATCTTAATTTTGTGTTCCTTGCACCAATTCTCAAAACTTTGGAGGTGAAATCAGGGCCGATACCGGTCTTGAAGAGCTGGGGTATACCATTTTGGACAATAACGCTTTCTAGGGTCCTCATAAGACTTTTGTAGGGGGACTCAATTTGATACCTTTATTAAAAATTGGGCTAGGTGTATTTTTTGCTATGTGCAATATAAAGTCCGGATCGCTTGTTCAAACGGCAATAAAGGTCTCGAAAGGTCTTTTTGCCGTTTGCTTTCATAAATTGCACTTATTAGTTGAACTCAGCTATCTTTAAGTTAAAATCTCTCATAAGTAATGAAAAAATATAGCATAATCTTTCTTTTTTTATTAGCGATCTCATGTAAAAATAAGGAAATACAGAAAAATACGACTTCCAAAAGGGACTCTGTTCCTGTTGTAGATTCCAGTGTAAACAGGTTTTATAAAATCAATGAAATTCGTGTTAAGATTACACGGAATGATACCTTTAAAGTATGGCCCTACGAGTTTTATGGGAATTATACTTTCCAAGGCCTAAAGAATTTATCGTCAATAAATCTAGAGTTTACTTTCGAGGATACAGATTCTCTAGTATATTTTTCCGATGAACGTAATGAATTTGGTCAATTGCACAAAAAGGGAGATAACTTTATTTTACTTCGTTTACAAAACTCAGAGGGAGAATATCTCAATAGAGAGTTGATTCCTGGCAATCGATATAAAATTATCTATGCCTATTTTAACGATAGCGAGTCACTTAGGTCCCTCAAATACACTACCAACAATAGTGGTTATTATATTGTCGATTTGGTTTCAGATACTTTGCAATTCTCGAGGGATTAAGTATGCTTTTTCGAGTAGCAATTTTCTTATTTATTTTTGGATTATTTCTTTTGAAAGCCAATAAATTAATTGGGAAGTCTCAAGAACCTTATGACCCGAACATTGATTTATCATTGTGTGTTTTTGAGAGTGATAAAGATTTTTTAGGACATAAATACCGGTCTAAAGCTCCTGAGGGTACTGTCATGAATTGCATTGGGTTTGTCAGGTATATTGCCACGATAGGATCAGGGGTTAAACTGAGTTCAGATGCCCAACAAACTGTTAATCAAGTTTTTGGGATTCCCTTTGGCGAAATTATGCACGGTGATTTGTTGTTTTTTGAGGGAAGAAAGCCAAGGACTAAGAGGGTAGGCCATGTAGCCATGGTAAGTGGTTTTGGGCCTGATAGAATTGAAATACAGCATAGCTGCTCTAGGAGAATCATTGTTGAGAAATATCCGAATGATTATTACCAAAAACGGTTTTTAAGTGCTGGACAATTTCTTCCTATAAATATTGGGAAAGTAAAGCTTGGATTTTGTGCTTTTTCGCCAAATAATGGAACGGTTTCCATTAATAATCATAAAAATGTCAAAGTGATTATTGAAAAACTTAATCAGCAATGTGATCTTGAAGTTGTTTCATTTCACGGAGGCGATGAAGGTGATTTATTTTGTTATCTTTCCAATGGCACAGAATTCTATATAGGAGAAAATCGCGCAAATTTGAAAAAAATTACTCACTGTGCTTTGAACGCTGGCGCTGATTTAATATTAGGCCATAGGCCGCATATACCTAGAACTTTGGAAATTTATAAAAATAAACTTATTTGTTGTAGTCTTGGAAATTTTGTAACCTACTGCAGATTTAGTCTAAGCGGACCAAAAGGATTAGCGCCTACATTGAAGGTGGAATTAAACGAAAATGGGGATTTTTTTCAGAAAAAATTGTCTCATTTAGACAAGAAGGTGAAGGCCGGCCTATGATTGATTCTTTCCTAAAGGTCGCGCTACTTATCAAAGAAGCAAGTGAGAATGATTTCGCAAATGGGCAATTAAGAATTGATTTGAATGGAAATCTGAATCTTACAGGCTTCAGGAAGTCAAATGGTAAAGATTTAGTATGTTGATTATAAGATTATTACCGCTTATGCTACTTGCGCTAGCCTGTGGCAACAAGCCGAACCAAGAGGGCGAGGTAAAAGTTGTAAAGACCAAAATCAAGGATTTATCCCAGGAACAGGTCGAAATAATTGCCAAGACCAATGGCTGCTATTTACCCTTGACAAGAAATAGTAAATTTTTTTCTAAGTATGTTACAAAACGACTTGTGTTTAATGACCTCATGAATATGACCTTAGACACTCTTCATCCTTTTCGAAACCGATATATTGTAGGAGATATGAATGTCCTTGATGATAGTGGTAATGTAAGAGGTCTAATCGAAGTGAATCCCCGTTTGCATCTTTTAAAAGATTTTTCAAATGTCGACACAGCTCTTTTAATGAAATTGCAAAATTCTCATCTTCTAAGGGATTTTGATGTTCAAGATTTTGTGGGTTCAAATCATAGGTTGAATGCAAAAGAAAAAAAAGATTTGGTTGATTTTCATTCAAGCGTTTGGAAATATTATACCCCGGGGCTAAATCGTAAATTTGCTTTTTCTGGCGGTTCGTTTTATGCCGCCGGGCAAAAGTTATGCCTTTGCGAGGCCTATGAGGATACACTTATTGAGGTTGCGAGATTCGGGACCTCAGGTAAGCGTATGGACCCTATAATTACCGTTGATTCATCAGGTACAGAAAGAATAAGGCATATTGAATATATTCCCATAGGAATCAAGCGGGATTATTACGGCTTTCATTACACAATTAGTTCAAAAAACTGGGAAACAGAAAGAAATTATAAGGGATATGCGCAGCATCATGATTCTGTTTTGGGGGGCGGTAATGATCGAGTTACAATTTTCAGGAATAAGGTCGAATTACCCAACTTTTTGCTGATGCAGCCTATGCCATGTAATAAGAAGGCTATGCCCCAAAATGGAATTCACGAAGTAGCATTAAGAGAACTCTCAAGGGGCATGTTAGGTTCCGCTAACAGCATTGGTTGTATTCGAGTCACTGACTTTGCCTCAAAATTTTTGCGATGGTGGACTCCACAAGACGCTAATTTTTTCATTTTGTATACAGATAGTCAATATATAAAAGTCTTTTCAAAAAACAATTCTTTGGTCATTTTTCCTTTCAAGAATAAACCGGAAGGAGATGCATTCCGTAAATGGCTTATTCTAACCTATCCAATTCAAGCTAAACAAATGGAAATTTCTGAGAGTGGCGCTTTTGATAATGGTTTTATATTAGATGCTCATAATATATATGGTATGGAATACGAGCGGTATAAACTTAATTTGGCCAAGAAAGTATCAAAGAGTAATAGAGGTATATGATGAGACCATTATTTTTTATAATTTTTCTGATTAGTACAGGTCTTGCATCAATTTTGGCCTATGGTCAGAATTTGGTAGATAGTTCTAAAAAAGAAACTCTCGTTCCTTTTTATGCATTCAAAAATGATTTGTTAAATAAACTTGATTACGAGGAATTACGTGTTCACATTGATCGATTTAATGGAGTATTGTTTAAAGATCAGGATTTATTGGCTTTAGGTGATTATTTAACAACAAGATCGGAATTTATTAATTTATTGGGAACATCGGATAATAAAGGACTATTCCCAATTCCTAAGTCTATGATTTCATCCAATATTAATTTGGATTTACTTTTAGGAACAGAAAGATTCTTTTTTAATTCTCTGCGGTCGTTTAATTGGGGTTATGGTCCCCGTTGGGGCAGAATGCATCGTGGACTAGATTTGGGGCTTGTTACGGGGGATACAATTCGTTCTTCATTTAGTGGGATTGTACGTTATGCAGAATTTAACAACGGGGGGTATGGCAACTGCATTATTGTTTCCCATTTGAATGGCCTTGAATCTTTGTATGGTCATTTGAGTAAAATCAATTGTATGGCCGGAAGTTTTGTCTTTGCGGGACAAGTAGTTGGTTTGGGTGGTTCCACAGGTAGAAGTACTGGCCCACATTTACATTTTGAATTTAGATTCAAAGGGCAATCGCTTGACCCTCTTATTTTGGTAGATTCCTCGTCCTGGAAATTGAAGAGCAATAGTTTCGTTTTGTTACCTTCCTATTTGAAAGACCCTGATAGACGTATAATTCAAAAATCGAGTCAAGTTTATAAAGTATCTAAAGGAAAGAAAAAAAAACGAAATAGACCAAAAAAGGCTTCAAAAACATCTCCCAAAAAACAAAAATAAAAAAATAATTTAAACGTATGGAAAATTTACCTTTTTATTTGAAATCTAGATTGTTTTATATACTTTATTCTTTTATTCTTTTTTTATTCCTTTCTTGCGGCAACGATAAGAAGGTCAAGGATAAAGAAATAATTAACGAGGAGGATTCAACACGGAATTTGAGCAATTGGGACAGTTCGGTTATGTTTTTTTCAGGTCTGGGCAATACCAAAGAATTTACTTTGGACTTTCCCTATGACACCTTATTTTACAGGCTGAATTCTGATAGCATGAACTCAAATTTTCGTGATATCCGTTTGAATCGATTGGACAAAATGACAAAATGGTTCGATGAAATTTTAAAAAGCATTAAGGTTCAGTCTGATTTGCCCGTTTTTTATCCTTTTTCTGGAGGTGATTTTATCCATATGAATGCGCTTTATCCGAATGCGTCTTCTTATTTAATGCTGGCATTGGAGCCTGTTGGGACTTTTCCGAACTTCACTGAATTAGCTCCTAAAGATCAAAATACAGCTTTGTTGGAGGGAGCTAATTTACTTAGGGATATTTTCAAAAGAAGTTATTTCATCACTTGGAATATGGAGAAAGATATCAAAAGCAATACCTATTTAAAGGGAATTTTGCCCACGGTATTATGGGGTATGGCGGTAACAAATCATTCTATTTTAAATGTACAAAGTATTACTTTGGACAGCGCCGGTCAGTACATATACAAACACATTAACCCCGGGGATTCATCAGGGATTGGTGTAAAAATTGAATTTATCAAAAAAGGAAGCAATCAAGTTAAACAACTGATTTATTTTTCTGCCGATGTTTCGAACGCTGGACTCAAAAATAATAAAGCTCTTTCAGCCCTCTTGAACTCACTACCGCCACACAACTCTTTTGTCAAAGCGGCGTCATACTTAATGCATTTTCCTGATTTTTCCAAAATTCGAGGTCATATATTGCGATTAAGTCAAGGGTATCTTCAAGATGATACAGGCATTCCATTTTCATCTTTTGATACAGCCAAGTTTTCCATCTATTTGTATGGTGACTACGAAGAACCTGTGGCTGATTTTCCAAGTGAAATGTATCAGTTGGACTTAAAGGAAGCTTATGTTGATTCCTTATTTTACAAAGGGTCACTACCTTTTTCTCTCGGTTATCATTGGAGTTCTAAAAAGCAAAATCAAATGTTTGTGCATAAATTAAACTGAAGCTCTTTGTCAAAGCGTTACAACCTAAAGGTGGCAATCAACGTAGTTGTTGCCAACATGATCGGAACCGGGATTTTTACCACTCTCGGTTTTCAAGTTGCTCCAAATGCAATTCCAGATATTTTTACTATTTTATTTATTTGGTCTTTGGGTGGAATTTTGGCTCTTTGTGGTGCTACCTGTTATATTGAAATTGCAACGGCATTCAAAGAGAATGGTGGCGAATATACTTTTCTGCGAAAATTATATCATCCGATATTAGGTATTGCAAGCGGTGTAGTTTCTTTGATAAGTGGGTTTTCTGCCGCAATTGCTGGTTTAGCCTTAGCCGCTGGTGAGTATTTAAAACCGATTTTTGGATCAGATAACGCCGTCTATGTCTCAGTTGCATTATTAACTTTTGTCTTTTTATTTCAGACTTTGGGAGTTCTCTTGGGCGGATATATTCAGGTTTTTTTCACTGGTATTAAGGTATTAACTGTAGTGGTAATTATAGCCTTACCAATATTTTTTCAAACTGAGAGCGGATATAATCCAGATTTTACATTACTTCCTACACCCCAAACATTGAATTTTTTGTTTAGCTATCAATCTGCTAATGCTTTAATATGGGTAATGTTTGCGTATTCTGGCTGGAATGCCGCAATCTATATCACAGAAAATTTAACAGATCCAATTAAAAATTTACCTAAGGCTTTGATTTATGGTACTGTATTTGTGATGGTAATATATTTAATGGTCAATATTTCAATTATGTATTCTGTTCCATTTTCAAAAATATCAGGTGTTGTAGATGTCGCTAATGTCGTAGCTCATCAATATGCAGGGGATTGGGGTTCTTTGATCTACAGTATTTTGGTTTCGATTTCTTTGCTTGCAGGAATGAATGCAATGTTTATAAGTGGTTCTCGCGTTTTCCAGAAAATGGCAGTTGATTTTCGTCTTCCAAAGATATTTTCCGGAGAAACATTCAACGGTTCTCTTGTTAGCGCGTCATTTTTTGTTTATGCAATAGCACTTTTTTTTGTGGTTTTTGCCAACTTTCAAACAACTATTGAATTTGTTGGAATTACCTTAACGCTCTATTCTTCGTTAGTTGTTTTTGGCGTGTTTTTAATTCGACGGAAAAATGGTGAGTATTCACACCGTATAAAAGCCATAGGATACCCACTTTCCCCTATATTGTTCCTCGTAGGCGCTTTCTGGATGTTCTCCTTTTGCGTTACCGAAAATCCTATGTCTTTGATTTATTCATTGCTTCCACTATTTCCAGCATCATTGATTTATTATTTCACTGAATATAGATCTTAACGCCTATCCTACTCAAGAACTTTAATATGTTTTTTTGCATATTTTCTTTAATATGAAACGGTTTCCTTTAATACCATTTCTTTTTATTTCCACTGTTGCTGTTCAAGCACAACAATCTACGGTATATCTCTTTTCGATTGAGACCAGTACTTATGATGAAAGTACAGGGCAAGAAATTCCGGAAGAGGTGAGGGCGTTCCCTATTTTGATGGTTAATTCCGGTCGGTATATAGGTTTTACAGTTGAGAATAATGATTTTTCATTAGTTACCATTTCACAAATTTTAGATTCAGGTAATTTTGTTTTTGGTGTTTCAAAAGATAGTATCCCAAGTAGGTACTTAATTTCAAAAAAGAGGCAAAGCGATTATTCCGGTATCTACGGCGTTCTTTCTAGCCGCCCAAAAGAGAAATTATTAACGAATGATTCTTTAGCTTCAGTGCGAAAACTTAAAGGCACTAAGTCATCACCGCTTTTAATTAAACGAAAGCGTGATTTGTACTTAGGAGGCGGATATTACACGGATATTTTATTAGGAAAAGTTGACCTTGATGGGGATAATTACGGGGAATTAGTTTATTTAAGTCAGGAATCCGAAGGTGTTTTTTATCAGATTTTATCCTTTAAAAATAACAAGTGGAATAAGGTATTTGAGGGCGGCTATCGAGGGCTTTAATAGTATGTTTGAAATAACCTCTCAACTTTTTTACCTCAACATCATGAGTATTTTACGCCTAGTTTCAATTTTTAATTTTTGTGTTAGTTTGTTTCCGATGAGGACCTTTTCTCAGAGTACTTTTTTTAGCCTTAATGGAGGACTTGCCTCCGGCTTGAGTACCCAGACGTTCGGTAATTTTTATAATTATACAGAAAACACAGACTTTTTCACCAATGAACAAGTTTATGTTTCTTTAGGTAATGGTTTCAACTTAGGAGCCGCGATAGGATATATGTTCAATAATAATTTGGGTTTGGAATTGGGCTTGAATTATTTAAATGGCGCAGAGGCCATCGCCAAAGACATTTATTTAGATGGAACAACCGATTATTCAATTTCTTCGAACATCCTTTGCACGAATCCGTCATTAATATTGGCAGCAGGTATGCAAAAGTTAAATCCTTACGCCAAAATAGGACTTGTTATTGGGTCAGGTAACATCGAATACCGTATTAAAGAGAATGTAGATGGGGATATAGCAGAACAGACTTTGTCTATGAATGGCGGACTTGCTTTTGGTCTTAATGCTTCTTTTGGACTTATGTTTAAGAGATCGGAGGCCGTTTCTTTTTTTACAGAGTTTTCAATGATAAACATGTCTTATGCGCCTGAAAAAGGTGAAATTACGGAGGCAACCTTTAACGGACGTGATATATTGCCAAGTTTAACGACTAACGACAAGAAGTTTGAATATTTGGATAAAATTATTTATACCGGGGGTCCACCAAGAGATTCAGAACCAACCCAATCTCTAAAAGTCAAATATCCTTTTGGAAGTTGGGGTTTAAATGCAGGAATTCGTTTGAGTTTTTAGTAAATTTCAAAAACGCTAGAAATGGGTAAAATCCTTTTTTTATTATTCTTTTTTGATTTTGTAATGGTAAGTAACGCGCAGACCTTTCTTCGCAAAGGTTATAGTTCCTATGGGGATGTTCTCTATAATTGGGATGGTCAAAATATGCGAAAAGGCTCAGGTTCTTACGGAGACATTTTCTACACCACGGATTAGAAATTCCCTTTAGCTACTTTAGTTTACATTATTTAATAACGAATTATTCTGCTGGCCTTGAAATTTCTTGTTGAAAATCTAAAAAGGATAATTGTTTTTTTGATCCTTTGTATTGTCTTGGACGGTTGCGAGAATAATTATAATTCGAATACTCGTCTTCTAAATAAGAATCAAAAGGATTCCATTCTTGGTTTCGAACGTTTAAGGCTGCGAATTGATTCTCTCGAAAAGCGTTTGGCATTGGACTCATTGTCGAAGGATAATAACGGGTCATTGTTAGATTCTTTAGGATTAGCTTGTGTAGAATTGGCCAATAGTTACCAGAACACGCCTCATGCGCCGGTGGCGTTGTGGAAGGCTGCTAGGGCTTTTCGTACTGCTGGTTCCTTTGCTCAGGCTATTGAATGTGGCAGGGCATTGGCTGATGCTTTTCCACAACACAATCTAGCTCCATCGGCTTTGTTTTATAATGCCCTGATTTTTAATGAGGATTTAGAGAACGTCGCTTCAGCGGAATTTTATTTAGATCGTTTGCTAGATGATTACCCTGTCGATAGTTTAGCGTCCCAAGCAAGGGCCATGAAGGGCCTGTTGGGCCTTAACGATAAAGAATTAATGAATAAGATCCGTAAAGGGAATTGAATCAATTGAATTACGTTGTTGAATATGCAATATTGCTAGCTTTGAAAAGTTCTTTATCATAGCGTACTGCTAATGCGATGCATTAGATCATTTGGGGTCAGTGGGTCGGAGAATTGCCCATTGTCCGCTAATACGATTAGACCACTTTCCTCTGATACAAGAACCACCAAGGCGTCGCTATTTTCACTCATCCCCAATGCGGCTTTATGCCTCATGCCATGTTTAGTGGATGGGTTTGAATTGTGCTCTTCTAAGGGAAGAACGCATGAGGCGGCTTGGATACGGCCTTTGGCGAGAATGACCGCGCCGTCGTGGAGCGGCGATTCTTTGCGGAATATGGCTTCCAGCAAGTCGGAGCTGATCAAAGCATCAACGGGCATTCCAGTGGCCGCAAAAAGTTTCAATTCAGAGGTCCTTGCAATAACAATTAGTGCCCCTGTTCGATTTTCGGAAAGCCTTGCGCATGCCTCGGATACAGCCCGAATCCAACCCTGTTCCTCTTGTTCGTTGTAGACTACCCCATCCATAAGCCTTCCCAGTTTGCCTAACTTTGAGGGCTCCGCATTCCTCCCAATCATTAAAAGAAATTTCCGAATTTCGGGCTGAAAGACAATGATCAAAGCAAGAACGCCCAAGCCCACAAATTGCTCTAAAAGCGCTGAGAAGAGAGGCAGTTCCAACCATTGAGCTAATTGAAAAAGTAAATTGAAAGCTAAAACCCCCACAAGGAGGTAGACCACCAAACTGCCTCGAATCATGCGCCACGCTAAGGCAAGAAGGATACCTACCAGCGACAAGTCAAACAGGTTATGCCAATTCAACCATGTTTGTAGGGCTTCTTGCATGACAGAATTATTGTTTTGTAGGGAATAAGGAGGGCAATTCCTGGCATAGCTGCACACATTGAACAGCCTCTGCAACGTCATGTACTCTAAGTAGTTTTACTCCTTGAAGGATTGCGACGGTGTTCATTACCGTTGTGCCGTTGAGGGCATTATCGGGATTGATATTCAATGTTTTGTACACCATCGATTTGCGCGATATCCCCGCCATGACTGGAAATCCGAAACGGGTCAAATGCCGTAAGTTGGCTAGGATTTCAAAATTTTGTTCACGAGTTTTGGCAAAACCAAAACAAGGGTCCAGAACGATATCCATAGCACCTTGATTTTGAAGTTCAATTGCCTTGGAAAGCAGCGTTTCAAAAACTTCTGCACTCACATCATGGTATTCGGTGAGGGACTGCATGGTCGCAGGATTTCCGCGCAAATGACCAAGGACGTAGGGTACTTGAAGATCCAAGATTGTGGAATGCATGGCAGGATCCAAGGTTCCACCAGCAATATCATTGATCATGCAAGCACCGGCCATAATGCCGGTCCTAGCGACCTTTGCGCGGAACGTATCGATGGAGATCAACGCATCGGGAATATGCTTCAGAATACATTCAACGCCGGACTGGATGCGATCGGATTCAAGGGATGCATCCACAGGGCTGGCCCCCGGTCTTGTCGAACAAGCCCCCAAATCCAAAAGGTCTGCCCCTGCGGCCAACATGGCCCCCGCTCGTTCTACGAGGTATGATTCGCCCTCATGAACACGACTGCCCGCATAGAAGGAGTCCTCGGTCAAATTAAGAATTCCCATGATTCGTGGTTGATCCAAGGAGATCAAGATGCCCTTGCAAACCAACGAAAGGGATGAATCCGCTATCATGGCGTAAATTTACCCCTAATCTCTGATGAAGACCCTATTGGAATTTGACGCCGTACTGGCCGAATGTAGATCCCTGTTTAAAGCAAAAACCCGCGATTACGGGACTTCATGGAGGATTTTTCGTCTTCCATCCTTGACTGATCAGCTGTACATCAAGGCCTGCAGGATTCGCAATATTGAATCGAGCGGGATTCATAAAGTAGAGGAAGGGGTGAGACCTGAACTTATTGGCCTAATCAATTACAGCATTATGGCCTTGATTCAGCTGGAAATGGGGGTGCCCGCCGGTGCTTCCTTGGATAAGCCGGAGATTATGCCCTTGCACCAAGCCTTGAAACATTTTGATCGGCATACCGCCGCTAACCGTGCGTTGCTGGCGAACAAAAATCACGATTACGGCGAAGCCTGGAGAGAAATGCGACCCTCTTCGTTGACTGACATGATTATGGTCAAATTAATGAGGATCAAGCAAATTGAAGACAATGATGGACAGGCCTTGGTGAGTGAGGGGGTAGAAGGCGGTTACAGGGATATCATCAATTACGCCGTATTTGCCCTGATTCGAAACGACGGACATGTTGTTAATCTATAATTTTATACGATGAAAATGATAATCCACCTTATTAGATTCCTGACCGGAGCCTTGTTTATTTTCTCGGGACTCATCAAGGCCAACGATCCTTTGGGCTTTGGTTACAAGTTGGAAGAGTATTTCGTTGTTTTTGGCACGGAATTCATGGCTCCACTGGCTACTGGGATGGCCATTGCTATTTGTGTTCTCGAGGTTGTGTTGGGGGTAGCCTTGTGGGTGGGGTGGAAGGCTAGGGCGGTGATATGGTGGCTTTTGGCCATGATTCTGTTTTTCACCTTTTTGACTTTTTATTCGGCATGGTTCAATAAAGTGACCGATTGCGGGTGTTTTGGAGATTTTCTCACATTAACCCCATGGCAGAGCTTCTCCAAGGATGTGGTCTTGCTTGTGATGATAGGGTTATTGGCCCTCAACCGCAAAACCATACGTCCATGGGGTCCTACTTTCTTGGGGCCGTTCTTGGTGGGTTTAACCGCAATCGGCACCATGGGTTTTGCTTTTTATACCTGGAATAATTTGCCCTATTTGGATTTTAGGCCTTATGCCGTTGGGAAGAATTTGCCCGAAGGCATGGCCATCCCGAAAGGTGCCCCCGACGATGTTTACAAGGATATATGGTATTATCGCGTAGATGGTAAGGTAGGCACCTATACCACCAAACAGGCACCTTGGGAAATCACCCAAGCCAATGGCAAGAACGCGGAATATGTCAATCGCAAAACAGAACTTGTAAGTAAAGGCTACAAGCCTCCTATTCATGATTTTGTGATTAGCGATCTCAATGGGAATGCTTACACAGATGATTTTCTGCAGGCCGAACATTGCTTATTGGTGATTTCTCCCTTTCTGGACAAGGCCTCCGGGGATGCGTGGATCAAAGTGGCTGGTGCATTGGCGTGGGCCCGCAGCCGGGATGTTCGAATTGCGATTTTGACCGGCAGCGGCAAGGAAGCGATCGAGTCCTTCATGACCCAATATGATGCTTCGCAATGGCCTTTCTATCAGTGTGATGGAACGGTATTGAAGACCATGATGCGCTCCAATCCAGGGCTTATGGTCCTTCGTAAAGGTACCGTGAAGGCACTCTACCCCTCGAGAACTTTCCCGGATGCCAAGGCCTTGGCGGCATTGACCGGCTTGCAGCCTTAGGACCCGTTGCATGGCCTCTTTGGGATTTGTTTCAGTTGATAGGGTATGGGATTGAAACGCTTCGGGATTAGCTTTGGCTGGATTCGTAGATTCACCGGGTCCTGGCTTTGGCAAAGATCCTTGCATGCCCTCATGGTGTTATGGGGTTTGGCCTCGATGGTCTTTGTGTTGTTCTATGTGTTGCCTGCGGATTCAGCCCAAATGACCTTGGGTCAACGATCTGATCCCGAGACCCTCCAAGAAATTCGAGCCGAACTGGGCCTGGATTTACCTTGGGGCCAGCGTTACTTTTATTTTTTGAACGACTTATCTCCTGTATCGATTCATAAGCAGTCTGAAGCCCCCATTAGATCGTTTAGGTTGTTGCCCATAGGCCGAACCAATGCAATCTACATTAAGTTTCCCTATCTAGGTAAATCATATCAAAGTCGCCGAGATGTGGTGACTATGGTGGTCGATGCTTTTGAAGGAACCCTGGTTCTGGCTGTATCAGCCATGGCTATGGCCACCTTGATGGGAATAACGATGGGAACTTTGGCGGCCTATACGCGTTCTGGTTGGATTCGATCCCTACTACTGGGTTTTTCTATGGCAGGTGTAGCAGCGCCATCATTTTTGGTGAGTTTGTTGTTGGCTTATCTTATGGGTTATGTTTGGGGACCCTGGACGGGGCTACCCATGAGCGGCCATCTCTGGGAATTGGATCCTTGGAACGGCCCTCAACTGCAATGGAGGAACCTTCTGCTTCCTGCCTTGACGCTGGGCATTCGGCCTTTGGCGGTGGTCGTCCAGTTGACCAAAGATTCGGTAGGCGATGTTTTGCAGCAAGATTATATTCGTACTGCCCAAGCCAAAGGTTTGTCGAAGTTCCAAGTATGGAAGCGGCATGTGATGCCCAATGCTTTGAATCCTATTGTTACGGCCTTGTCGGGTTGGCTTTCGTCGCTGTTGGCAGGCGCTGTTTTTGTGGAATATGTTTTTGGTTGGAAAGGTATGGGGAAAATGACGGTCGACGCTTTAATGGTTTTTGATTTGCCTGTTGTTATGGGAGTTGTGTTATGGTCTGGATTTCTTTTTGTTCTCATTAACAATGTAGTGGATTGGCTATATACGGTATTGGATCCCAGGGTACAGCTCAACGCTTAATCATCAGAAAGCATTCTTCGGCAGGCAAATTCATGGAAGATTCTAGTGTGTATCCTAAGCCCTCTTTTGAATCCCCCAATGGGGAGGATGAATTGCGATTCAGGCCTGGGAGAATTTATTTGGTGGGCATGCCCGGAAGTGGTAAAAGCAGCTCAGGCAAGCTACTCGCTAGGCTTTTGGGGTATGCTTTTGAGGATTTGGATTCGGTAATAGAACAAACCTCAGGGATGTCGGTGAATGAGATTTTCACCCACAAGGGAGAGGATTATTTCAGGGAGTTGGAAACTAAATGTTTGGAACTTTTCCACACTCGCAGCACCTTGGTTCTTGCCACGGGTGGAGGTGCAGTAATGAACAATATGGATCGCATGCTTCAACATGGCTGGGTCCTGTGGTTGGATATACCGGTGCATGAGTTGATACGTCGTGTTTCGATGGGTGCCGAACGAAGACCTTTGTTTCGAAACCTCTCTAAAGATAAATTGGAAATGAAGTTGTGGGAGCTTTATCGCCAACGTCTATCGTTGTACGCTCTCGCTCATCGAAGGGTTGGGGATGAGCAGGCCCTGCTGGATTGGGGTCAAAGGATTTTGTTCTTGCCATCTGCTGAGTCGATTCGCTAAGTTTATTTCTGCTGAAAGGGCCGGTGTTGAACTAAATTCGTGCCGTGAATTGGTTGGATGACTTGAATCCCGCTCAGCGGGGCGCGGTGGAATGCGGTGAAGGCCCCGTGATGATTATCGCAGGGGCCGGTTCCGGCAAAACACGGGTTTTGACTTACCGGATGGCTCATTTAATTCATAAAGGGGAGGACCCTTTTCAGATTTTAGCCCTCACCTTCACCAACAAAGCGGCCGGGGAAATGAGGGAACGCATCGAGGCTTTGATTGGGCACCGAGCCAAATCCTTATGGATGGGAACCTTTCACTCGGTTTTTGCTAGAATATTACGCCGACATGCAGAATTACTGGGTTATCCCACCAACTTTACCATTTACGATGCCGACGATAGCAAATCCCTGATCAAGAACATTATTCGGGAGCTGGACTTGGACGATGCCTATTACAAGGCCTCCAACCTCTATGCTCGAATTTCTTCGGCCAAGAACTCTATGATCTTGGTGGAGGATTATTCGGGAGACCCCGCCCTCATCGCAGGGGATAAGGCGGCTGGAAGGCCTCGATTTGTAGAGGTTTATCGCACCTACGTGGAGCGTTGCCACCGATCGGGGGCTATGGATTTTGATGATTTGCTTTTGAATATTTTCAAGCTCTTGGACCAATATCCGGAGGTATTGAATTTGTATCAGGTTCAATTCAAACATGTGTTGGTGGATGAGTTTCAGGATACCAACAGGGTTCAATATCGTATTGTTCGCTTACTTTCCGCCATGCATCGTAATATTTGTTTGGTAGGCGATGATGCCCAGAGCATTTATGCATTCCGAGGCGCAGTTATTGATAATATCCTGAATGTTCACCGGGATTATCCGGAACTACAAACCTTTCGTCTAGAACAAAATTACCGATCTACGGGCAACATAGTGGGGGCTTCGGGGTCTGTCATCGCTCAAAACAACAAACAAATTCCCAAGGAATTGTGGACGCAGAATCCTGTGGGCGATTTGATTCGTTTGCTGCGTTGCGTAAGTGACAACGAAGAGGGCAGGATGATTGCGGCCGAGTTACATGCGGCCAAGCATCAATTTCGTTTGAACAATAAGGACTTCGCCATACTATACCGAACCAATGCCCAGTCGAGGGCCTTCGAAGAAGCTTTGCGTAGGCAGAATATTCCCTACAAGGTGATCGGGGGGGTGAGTTTTTACCAACGCAAGGAGATCAAAGATTTCTTGGCCTATCTGCGACTTGTGGTGAATCATGCAGACGAGGAAGCTTTGCGAAGAGTTATCAATTACCCTGCGAGGGGTATAGGTCGGACTTCGATGGACAAATGGATTTTGGAAGCCGATCACGAGGGTTTAACCCTATGGCATATGCTGGTCGCGATGGAGCAGGGTCATCCATTGGGAAAGGGCTTAGGATCCGCTGGCCGCAAAATGTCGGATTTTGCTAGAGCCGTACAGGTTTGGGCAGTGGCCGCGCTACGCGACAACGCGATTGCCCTTGCAAGACAAGTTTGGAAGCAATCGGGCTTGCATACCGAGCTTCAAAGCGATACCACCGTCGAAGGGGTGAATCGTTTGCAGAATGTGGAGGAATTGCTTAACGCCATTGAGGAATTTTGCGAATCGGACGAGGCCGTTACGGATGCCGTAACTGGAGAAGATGATCGCAGTATTGGAGCTTTTCTGCAACATATCGCCTTGTTGACTTCTGCTGACGAAAACACGGAGGAGGCGGATCGGGATTATGTAAGCATGATGACAGTACATCAGGCCAAAGGCTTGGAGTTCGAGCATGTCTTCGTGGTGGGCTTGGAGGAAGATTTGTTTCCATCGGCCATGGCGCGCGATAGCCGTTCCGATTTGGAAGAGGAAAGGAGACTTTTTTATGTGGCGATTACAAGGGCCCGAAGAAGGTTGTGTCTCAGTTTTGCATTGACCAGATTTCGATTTGGCTCTTTGTGTTATGGGGAGCCTAGCCGTTTCCTTTTTGAGATGGACTCTAAGTTTCTGGAGCAGCCTTCCTTGCTTCGAACGGGTTCGCCAAATACAGGGAACTTTTACCCCCCATCCATGGCCCGATTAAAACCCATGCAAAGCTCGGGGCCATCACGATTTCCGCCCCCCGCTTTGGTCGGTAATGCATCGGCCAAGAAGGCTCCCGAAACCAATGGGCCGGGGGATGACCCTGCCACATTCAACGTAGGAGACCGGGTGGAGCATTTTCGCTTTGGAGCAGGCCGCATTGAGGTCCTGGAGGGTCGTTTTCCCGACACCAAGGCGACTATTATCTTTGAGCGCCATGGAACCAAGCAAATTCTACTCAAATTTGCCCGCCTCACCAAAATCCTTGGCTAATCCTCCGCAAGTTCATTTGTCCCAAATCCCTAGTTTTATGGAGTACAATACCGTCCGACCCCCGCTTCGCGTTCCCGAATATGGTAGGGGAATTCATTCCATGGCCGAACATTTACGGACCATAGAAGACAAGGCAGAACGCAACAAAGCGGCCCAAACCCTGATTGAGGTGATGCAACAGCTGCACGGTGGGTCCAAGGAAGGATCGGACTACCAGCAGAAACTGTGGGATCATCTCTTTGAGATGGCAGGCAAGGATGTGGAAATTGAATCACCTTTTCCTAGGCCTGAGCATAGCCTTGTGTTCAATCCCGATGCGAGACTTCCATATCCCAAACGCAATATCAAGATAAGGCATTATGGACAATTTGTTGAAACAATGATTGCCACTGCAGTTGCTCTTGAGGAAGGTGAAGAACGCAAAGCCTTCTGTGAAGCCATTGCAAATTTCATGAAAATGAGTTATCGTAATTGGAACAAGGTAATGCTCAACGATGAGGTGGTTTTTGCGGATCTTCGTAAATTATCAGGAGATCAAATTCAATTAAGTACCGAGGATACCGTATTGGAAACCAAATTCGCTCCATTGCCCTCTAACAACGAATTTAGTCGAGGGAAGAAACCTTTCAAGAAAAAACCTTTTTTCAAAAAGAAATTCAGACCCTCATGAACCCTACGACACGCGATACCTTGGTGGTGGAAGGTGGGCATCCTCTTGCAGGGTGCATAACACCACAAGGCGCCAAGAACGAGGCCCTTCAGGTCCTTGCGGCTGTTCTGCTCACGGAGGAGACGGTGACTATGCATCGATTGCCGGATATTTTGGATGTTAGGCATTTGATTGATCTGCTCAAAGGACTGGGGGTCAAGGTGGACAATTTGGGCAAGGGATCCATGCGCTTCACCGCCGAAAAACTGGATACAGCTTTTTTTGAGGGCGAGTCTTTCAAGCAAGGGGGTGCTGGTTTGAGAGGTTCCATCATGCTCTTGGGTCCTTTGCTTGCTAGGCAAGGATGGGCTATGGCACCACGACCTGGTGGTGACAAAATTGGGCGTCGTCGATTAGACACTCACTTCATGGGCTTGCAGGCCTTGGGAGCAAAACTGGTCCCCACCGAGGAGGGCGGTATGTATCGGGTAGAGGCCAAGGAATTGAGGGGTACCCATATTTTGTTAGACGAGGCCTCGGTCACGGGAACCGCGAATGTGGTGATGGCCGCCGCCTTGGCCAAAGGGGTTACAACGATATACAATGCGGCTTGTGAGCCCTATATTCAGCAGCTTTGTAGGCTAATTAATGCCATGGGTGGCCGTATTGATCCTGATTCGATTGGGTCGAATTTGCTCCGCATTGAAGGGGTAGATCGACTTCATGGTGCAGAGCATAGGCTATTGCCGGATATGATCGAGGTAGGTAGTTTCATGGGATTGGCGGCCATGACTCGCTCCTCCTTGCGCATCCAAGATGCTGCCCCTGCCGAGTTAGGGATCATCCCCGAGGTTTTCCGTCGCATGGGCTTGCAGGTTGATGTTCAAGGGGAAGACTTGTGGATCCCTCAACAAGATCATTATACCATTGATCATTTCATGGATGGCTCCATCCTCACAGTCTCCGATGCTCCTTGGCCAGGATTTACCCCGGATCTGTTGAGCGTGGTTCTGGTGATGGCAACGCAGGCCAAAGGCTCGGTATTGATTCATCAGAAAATGTTTGAAAGCCGCTTGTTCTTTGTCGATAAGCTGATTGATATGGGAGCGCAAATTATCTTGTGCGACCCGCACAGGGCCACCGTTATTGGCCTTGATCATGTTCATCCTTTGAGTGGCATACGTATGACCTCGCCGGACATCCGGGCCGGTGTTGCTTTGCTGATTGCTGCTTTGTCTGCCCAGGGTACAAGCTATATAGACAATGCTTTCCAAATAGACCGTGGCTACGAGCATATTGTGGATCGGTTGAGTGCATTGGGGGCTAGTCTGCATCGGATTTGATCCTGTATTGTATTTGATTTTGGGCCAAGGTTGGCCTATCTTCGCGACCGAAAATTAATTATGGCGAACAACCTTACCTTCACGATGATCAAGCCCGATGCAATGGCAGACGGGTACATGGGCAAAATTATTGCTCAAATCCAAGCCGCAGGCTTTGCTTTCAATGCCTTGAAAATGACGAGGCTGAGCAAGGCGCAGGCCGAGGCTTTCTACGTCGTTCACGCCGCGAGACCATTTTATGGAGAATTGGTGGATTTTATGTCCTCGGGGCCCATCTTGGCCGCCGTCCTAGAGAAAGAGAATGCCGTCGCTGAATTCCGTACTTTGATTGGTGCGACCAATCCTGCGGAAGCGGCCGAAGGCACCGTACGTAAACTCTATGCCCGTAACATTGGCGAAAACGCCATTCACGGAAGCGACAGTGATGAGAATGCAGCCATCGAAGCAGCTTTCTTCTTCTCAGGACTCGAAAGAGCCTGATAGCAAACCCACTGTGGTGATTGTTGGTGCCGGTTTGGCGGGCACCGTCTTGGGTCGAACCCTGGAGAGACAAGGCAGTTCCATTCAAATTTGGGACCATCCCAACCTTGGTTCGGCAAGCCAGGTTGCTGCTGGCATTTGGTGTCCAATCAATTTCCACCGTTTAATTCCAGGTTGGAGGGCCGATGAGGCCATTCCTTGTATGTTGGCCTTTTTTGCGGAGGAGGAGCGTCACTTTGGTATGCAATTCATGCATAGTGTTCCCTATTGGAAGCCGCTCCTCGAAGACGAGCAAGTTGCGCATTGGCGTCGCAAAATGGAAGAATTACCCGAATGGCTGGACTTGAGAGAGGGAGATCAGGATGCCCTTGACTTGAAACGGATTTGCCATCATTGGGGCGTGAAGGCGTGG
This sequence comes from Bacteroidota bacterium, assembly GCA_005799025.1. Classification (GTDB taxonomy): domain Bacteria; phylum Bacteroidota; class Bacteroidia; order UBA7662; family UBA7662; genus SYHX01. The sequence goes on from SYHX01000075.1 coordinate 27,190, forward strand.
GGAGTCGTGAGGGCGTCAGGTTGGTTAAATATAGAGCAATACCTGCAAGCATGCCGCGCAGATTGGGTCCGTAAAGGCTACATACACGAAGGGCCTTACAAGGAATCCATGGCGAATGAAATCCTTGGAATTAGCCATTCTACCATGCTTGTCGATGCTCGTGGGTATTTTGCGTGGCAAGAACGGCAAGTGGGTCAAGAATCTGCGGTCGGCCAAGAGGGGGTCTTTCCCAAAAGATCAGTGGCCGCCATGCGCCCTGCCCAGGGAGAGCTTGTGGAATTTGACTTGGAAGGTTGGCCCCAGGATGTTTTGCTTAAGAAGGAATTGTTTATTCAGCCGTTGGGCGGGCAACGCTTTAGAGCAGGGGCCACATTTGAGTGGAGCCGATTGTCACCTATTCCTACCGAGGAAGGTAGGGCACGTTTGAATGCCGACTTGCAGAAAATGTTAGGACCATGGTGGTCCAAGGTCAAGAATTTGTATTACAAAGCCGGTATTCGCCCTTCTTCCCATGACCGTAGACCTTACGTAGGCGCAGATCCTACAAGGATTAATCATTTTGTTTTCAATGGTTTCGGGGCCAAAGGCGTGCTCCTCGCCCCCTTGATGGCGGAAGAATTGACTGCTTTAATGATCCATCATCAATCCCTGCATCCAGAGGCTGCCCTTGGCTAAGGCTAGCCCGCCATCTACTAAATGTTACGGATTGAGTAAATCGTTCAGGGCAGGATCCAAATCTGGATATCGAAAGGTAAATCCTGTATCCATTATTTTCTGCGAGGAGGCTTTGACACCTTGCAAGAGGAGATCGGATCTTTCGCCCATGATCCACCGAAGGGGCCAGGCGGGTACGGCCAGCCACAGTGGGCGATGAACGGCATCGGCCAGCCTGCGCATAAAATCAAGGTGGCGGCGGGGCAAAGGAGCAACAGCATTGTAAATCCCTGGCGACCAATTGGGCGCGAACAAGGCATGGGCAATCAGGAGTACCATATCCTCTTCGTGAATCCAGGACATCCATTGACGACCACTCCCGATGGAGGCGCCGAGCCCGAGGCGGGTCACAGGTAAGAGAGGTCCAAGCAGGCCACCACGGGCGGAGAGCACCAACCCAATGCGCAGGGTCGTTAGCGGAGCAATGACGTTTAGGGGTTGGGTGCTTTGTTCCCAAGCCTGAGTGAGCTCCGCGAGGAAGCCTTGGCCTTGGGGGGCTGATTCGAGGGCTAATTCTTCCCCGGATTGATAATAACCAATTGCGGAAGCGGTTACAATGCGTTGAATGCATCCTTGAGGAGCTTCTGCCAGGATTTGTTTCAAGAAAATTGCGCTGATGGTGCGGCTCTCCAATAATTCTTTTCGACGTTTGCCCGTCCATGCCCGGTCGGCGATCCCTGCACCCGCCAGGTTCACCGCATGGGTGACACCCGCCAATGCCGCCCTATCCACCTGGCCCAAGGGGGGATTCCACACCCAATGCGTGACCAATCCCGGGTTCTGTCCCTGATCCACTTGCGCTGGGGGCTCTTTGGGACCCTGACCGTGGTCGCTCTTTAACGTGCGGCCCAGAATCCTGGCCTCGCAGCCCATACCGGCAAGTTTGCTGGCAAGGGCCGTTCCGATTAAGCCGCTACCCCCCGTTATAAGGATTACAGGGCGATTTTGACCTATATTATCTATTTTATGTTGCATATGCAATATTTTTATTCGTTGGAAAAGCTAATTTTGCTGAGAAATCACCATCAAAGTTCCCTATTTCAAAATCCATGCATCAATTTTCGTTTTTGACCGCCTCCGATGCCGTGGCCATCGAAGCATTGTACCAAGAATACAACAACGATCCCGCCTCGGTGGATTTGCAATGGGCCAGGTTTTTTGAGGGATTTGATTTTGCGGCAACCGACGCTAGATCCAAGGGCGGGGATGCAAGGGATGTACAGGTGGCCCTTTTAATGGAAGCTTATCGTAGCCGTGCCCATCTAGTTTCACAGACCAACCCCATCCGTCCCCGCAAAGACCGGAATCCGGGTTTGGCCCTTGATAATTTTGGTTTAACGGATGCTGATTTGGACCAAGGATTTGCGGTGACAGGTGGTGTTGCATTGCGCGAATCTCTTTCGCGTTTGCAGCGGATTTATTGCGGTAGCATTGGTATCGAATTTCAGCATATTCGTGAGAAAGAAATCCGGGATTGGTGCAAGGATTATTTTGAACAACGCCCTGAGGATTACGGGTTTGATTTGGAAAAGAAAAAGCGAATTTTGGGTAAACTCAATGAGGCGGTAGTCTTTGAGAATTTTTTGCATAAGAAATTTGTAGGCCAGAAGCGCTTTTCGCTTGAAGGAGGAGAAAATACCATCCCCGCGCTGGATGCCATCCTTCGTCGTGGAGGTGAATTGGGTGTGGAGGCCGTGGCCATCGGTATGGCTCACCGTGGGCGCCTTAATGTACTGGCCAATATACTTGGAAAAACGTACGAATATATATTCAACGAATTTGAAGGCATCAAAGACCCTGATCTTAGTTTCGGGGATGGAGATGTCAAATATCATTTAGGCTTTGCATCCCAATTCGCTTGGGCAGATGGCCACGAATTGCATCTTGATTTGGTACCCAATCCATCGCATTTGGAGGCTGTGGATCCGGTCTTGGAGGGCTTTGTCCGCGCCAAGTGCGATATGTTGTATAACAAAGACTATTGTAAGATTTTGCCAGTCTTGATTCATGGCGATGCGGCTTTGGCGGGTCAAGGAGTCACTTCGGAAGTCGCCCAAATGTCCGGACTCAAAGGCTACCTTACAGGGGGGACCCTTCATTTTGTGATCAATAACCAAATCGGATTCACTACGGATTTTGACGACGCCCGCACCTCGGATTATTGTACATCGGTCGCTTTGGGCTTGGGTTGCCCTGTACTCCACGTCAACGGTGATGATGCGGAGGCTGTGGTTTTTACGGTGGAGATGGCTGTCGCTTTCCGGCAGAAATTTGGCCGGGATGTCTATGTGGATATGCTTTGTTACAGAAGGCATGGGCACAACGAATCCGATGAACCCAAATTCACTCAACCCACCCTATACGGACTGATCGAGAATCATCCCGACCCTCGCAGAGTTTATAGCAGCAGGTTGGAGCTCAGTGGTCAAGTAACAGCCGACTTAGCGGTCGAAATGGAAGAGAAATTCAAGGCCTTGCTGCAAGACCGCCTCAACAAAGTCAAACAGAACGAGGTCCAATACACGCTCCAACCTTTGGAAAAGGAATGGCAGGTGATGCGCAAATCCTCTTACGAAGATTTCAACTCTTCGCCGAATACGGCCGTCTCCCAGGAAAGCCTCGCCAAGGCGATCAAGGCATTGACCACGGTACCCGATGATTTCCAGGTTCTGCGCAAAATGGATAAGTTAATGAAAGAGCGCCAAAGCGCTTTTGAGCAGGGGAAAATCAATTGGGCCCTTGCAGAATTGTTAGCTTACGGTTCCTTGTTGCTGGAGGGTAGAAAGGTTCGGATATCCGGTCAGGATGTGGTGAGGGGGACTTTCTCGCATCGTCATGCGGCTGCCAGGGATGAACGTAATAACGAATTGCATGTTTTTTTGAACCATATAGCCTCGGGGGAGCAAGGTGCCTTTTCTATCTACAATTCCTTGCTTTCGGAATATGCGGTACTGGGCTTTGAATACGGATACTCCATGGCCTCTCCCAATGCCTTGGTGGTATGGGAGGCTCAGTTTGGTGATTTTTCGAACGGAGCTCAAACCATCATCGATCAATTCTTGAGCAGCGGCGAATCTAAATGGCGGCGAATGAGCGGTTTGGTTCTGCTCCTACCCCACGGTTACGAAGGTCAGGGCCCGGAACATTCCAGTGCCAGGCCGGAGCGTTTCCTGCAATTAGCGGCTGAGATGAACATGGTGGTGGCCAATTGCACCAGTCCAGCAAATTTCTTTCATTTGTTGCGACGACAACAAGCCTGGGCTTTCCGTAAACCTTTGGTCGTGATGACCCCCAAGGCCTTGCTTCGTCATCCTGCCTGTGTTTCATCCTTGAATGAGCTAACCCAAGGAGGATTTCAAGAAATCATCGACGATCCTCATGCCGATCCACGCAAGATTCGTCGGGTCTTGTTCTGCACGGGCAAAATTTACTATGATTTGTTAGCATATTCCCAAGAAAACCAACGCAAGGATGTGGCCATTGTTCGCTTCGAACAATTGTACCCCATGCCAGAGCCTCAATTGGACGCCGTCTACCTGCGCTATCCCAAGGCTGAATTTTATTGGGTTCAAGAAGAGCCCAAGAACATGGGTGCATGGACCTATATGCTTCGCTTCGAGCAAAATCGCTCCCTCAAATTAATCTCGCGCAAGTCCAGTGCCTCACCTGCCACGGGTTACGCCAAGGTGCACGAACGTGAGCAGCAAGGCCTTGTTCAGCAGGCGTTTACTTTGTAAGTGTTGCAACAAAAACCCGTGAATGCGTAACAATTGATTATCCAATCCAATGATCAGAAAATTGAATTTATATGGCACAAATTGAGGTGATTATTCCGGTGGTGGGTGAATCCATATCGGAAGTGGTGATCGGTCGCTGGTTCAAGAAAGACGGTGACGTAGTCCAAATGGATGAAATGTTATGTGAATTGGAAACCGACAAGGCCACCATGGAACTGAATGCCGAGCAAGCAGGCATTCTCAAAATTGTTGCAGCTGAGGGTAGCACCATTTCAGTTGGCGCCTTGGTGGCGACGATCGAAAGTTCCGGCGTTGCTTCAGCTCCGAACCCAGCATCCAACGTCCCCGCTGCGGATTCTCTGGCTACGGAACCGTTATCCCCAGTCCCAACGGCAGTGTCCACAACCCCTGCCTTAGGATCCACTGCGGCCCCTATTTCTGTTCCAGCCTCCGCTTCGGTCGTGATGAATGCGCCCGTTGCTCCCCATTCCGATAAAACTGTTCAAACCAGTACTCCAAGCGGGCCTCAGCGCAGAGAGAGGATGAGCCAACTCCGCAAAACCATCGCAAAGCGATTGGTCGCCGTCAAAAACGAAACAGCTATGTTGACCACCTTCAACGAGGTCAATATGGGCCCTTTGATGGAAATGAGGTCGCGTTATAAAGATTCTTTCAAGGAGAAATACGGGGTGGGTTTGGGATTCATGTCGTTGTTCAGTAAGGCGGTATGCCTAGCCATGAAGGAGTTTCCGGTCATCAATGCGTCCATTGACGGGGAGGAATTGCTTTATCACGATTACGTGGATTTGAGTATTGCGGTCTCTGCGCCTCGCGGCCTTATGGTTCCTGTCGTTCGGGGCGCGGATCGCATGGTCCTGCATGAAATTGAGAGGGAGATCGCGCGTTTGGCTGCCAAGGCCAGGGAAGGGACCCTTTCGGTGGATGAAATGGCGGGGGGCACCTTTACCATTACCAACGGTGGTGTTTTTGGATCCATGCTCTCCACGCCCATTATTAACGCCCCTCAAAGTGCCATCCTGGGGATGCATAATATTGTAGAGAGGCCCATTGCCCTGAAGGGTCAGGTGGTTATTAAGCCCATGATGTACCTGGCCCTCAGCTACGA
>SYHX01000013.1 GCA_005799025.1 Bacteroidota bacterium
GAGGTGATTTGTCGCACCGACCCAAGTTTGCCCAAGCATAAAGGTGGCGAGGGTTGGCTGGTAACCTACTGCGGAAGGCATCCGGCCCAACAAAGCCGAAACCTCGGAACCTGCTTGGGTAAACCGGAAGATATTATCGATAAAGAAGAGGATATCGCGACCCGTAGCGTCTTTCTCATCGCCGTCGCGAAGATGTTCGGCCAAAGTCAAACCGGAAAGGGCAACGCGCGCGCGCGCTCCAGGGGGTTCGTTCATCTGACCAAAGACCAGTGAGATTCGGGATTCTTCCAATTGGTTGTAATCCACCTTGTCCAAAGCCCATTTGCCTTCTTCCATTTCATGGCGGAAAGCATCGCCGTATTTAAGAACACCAGATTCGATCATTTCACGCATCAAATCATTCCCCTCACGAGTTCGCTCACCCACTCCAGCAAAAACCGACATTCCATCATACCCTTTGGCGATATTGTTAATCAACTCCATGATCAGGACGGTCTTACCAACCCCTGCACCACCAAAAAGACCAATTTTACCACCTTTCACATAAGGTTCAATAAGGTCAATGACCTTGATCCCCGTGAAAAGAACCTCTGCTGAGGTACTTAAGTCTTCGAATGCAGGGGCTTTCCGGTGAATGGGTAATCCACCCTTACTGGCATCTATGGCTTTGAGACCGTCAATGGCCTCTCCAACAACGTTAAAGAGGCGGCCTTTAATTTGATTACCAATCGGCATTTGTATGGGCTTACCGGTATCCACCACCGCCATTCCTCTTAACAAGCCTTCCGTCCCGTCCATCGCAACGGTACGAATGGAGTCTTCCCCTAAATGCTGTTGACACTCCAATACAATACGCTGACCGTTAGGACGATCTACATACAATGCGTTGTACAATTCGGGTAGTTGACTGCCGCTATCGAAGGCCACGTCAATTACCGGGCCGATAATTTGGGCGATTTTGCCGGTGGAACTCATAAGATTATTTTGGCCGCAAAGGTAGGTTAAAACCAAGCTTTCCCAAAACAAAGCACCGGCAAATTGAGTGTTACTTTGCAACGCTAAAAGTAGCTCCCTGCAAGACACCCTTTTCTACTACCAAAACCCCTACATGCTCTCATTAATCCCCAATAGTCGTCAACGGTTACCAGGCGCAATTCGGCTCACCATAACAGGGTTCTGGGGAATCGCAGGCCTTTTGATGCTACCATTACTGGGTACATCGGATTTAATGGCTCAACAATATGGTGGAATTACCGGAGCAGGGCCAAAGGTCCAAACCAGTGGCACCCTTGTGCAAGGAAGAGTTATGGTCAAGGGTCAAAACAAAGGTCTCGACTTTGCATCGGTAGCCTTGCTCAAAGCCACCGATTCCAGCATCGTCACCGGCTCATTGAGCAACGGTGGGGGCTATTTCAGCTTGGAGAGAATCTTGCCCGGAAACTACGTGTTGCAGGTACGCTTTCTAGGATGCAGACCCCTAGACAAGCCGATCAAGGTCCCCGGTGGTATGGCCAATCTAGAGGCGGGGAATTTGACTTTGGAGGAAGACGCTACTCAACTCCAAGCGGTGGACGTAACGGAAACCAGGCAAAGCACCATCCTCGCTATCGATCGCAAAATTTATACCGTGGACAAGGACCTGACCGCCAAAGGAGCTTCCGCCCTGGAAGTCATGCGGAATTTACCCGGTGTTACGGCAGATGCGGACGGTACCGTTCGGCTTCGAAACGCAGTCCCTCAAATATTTGTAGATGGCCGGCCTTCGGTTTTGACCTTGGAACAAATTCCAGCCGAGCAAATCGATCGCATCGAAGTCATCACTAACCCGTCCGTCAAATTTGATGCGGGAACCACCGGGGGGTTATTGAATGTAATCATGAAGAAGTCCACGACCCCAGGATACCAAGGTTCTCTGAATGCGGGTGTAGGTACCGGAAAACGTTATAACACTGGAATGAATTTGAACCTCAAAGAAGGAGCTTCCGCTTGGTCAGCCTCTTACAATTGGAGTGATTTCCATAATCCACTAGAGAACAAAACATTGCGTCAAAATCTGAGCAACGGCATTCCGGTACAGACCTTTGCCCAAACCTCCAAAAGCCAATTAGGAAGACGCTTCCAGATGGGGCGCATCGGCTGGGATTATACCCTCAATCAGCGCACCACCTTTATAACAGCACTCAGTATAGGAGATGGGCGTTTTCGAAACAACGATGTACAACCCTACATCTGGACCCAAAAAACAGGTTCCCTTTCTTCCGATACCTTTCTCGTGGGTCAACAGGTCAATGACCAAACGAATTTTTGGAAATACGGTTCCTTGCAGTGGATGTTACGGAAAACAACCCCCAGAGCGGGAGAGGAATGGACGGTGGATCTGAATCTCAACGCATCCCGCAACGGCACGGATGCCCAATTCTTTAACCAAGCCGACAGCATCCGTAGCGGAATTCCCTTCGATTCCGTACAACGCCAACAGAACAACAACGGTTCGGGGCAGAACCGAGTCATCACTGCTCAGTACGACCATATATACCCTATGGCCAACGGTAAGTGGGAATGGGGCCTGCGAAGCAACCTGCGGATCAATTCATCCAACTTGAAAGTTAAGGTTGCTTTGGATGGCGGGGTCCAAGAAATTAATGCGCAGCTCAGCAACCAATTTGAAATTTATGATTTGGTGAATGCGGTTTACCTCAACAGGCAATTGATGCTGGGTCCATGGGGACTACAGGCTGGTTTGCGCTTGGAGCAAACACAATTTGACGTGAGCCTGCCTGCCTTGGGAGATTCCAGCTTCAGTTACCGTTACCCCAACGGCAGGCAGAATTGGGGGAAGGCGGTTTTCCCGGGGGTGTACCTAAGTCGAAAAATTGGACCTCATGAATTGCAAATCAATGCATCCCGTAAAATCGGAAGGCCTGGTTTCTTCCAGGTTTTGCCTTTTATACTTTTTGCTGATGCCCAAGGGTTCAGGGTTGGAAATCCTGCCTTGGCTCCGGAATTTTATCATCTGGCCGAATTGAATCATCAATTCAGCAGAGGTACCTTGAGCATGACCAACAGCCTCTTTGGTCGTTACACGACCCAAGTGATCACTGAATACGTTTATCGCTTGCCCAAGGACAGCAATATCTTGGTGAACAGCTACATCAACGGTCAAGACCAAAGCTCCGCCGGCTTGGAACATAGCCTTCGGTGGAACCCCTCCAAGAAGTGGACCATCACCGGGAACTTGAATGCATTCTATACTCAGGTAAATGCAGGCCCTGCGCTTAACAATGTTAGCAGGGACGGTTGGTCATGGACCGCCAAAGGTCAGATTGCCTTCAGACCCAATAACCGATGGTCCCTGCAATGGAACGGGGAATACGAAGCGCCCCGTATTCTTCCTCAAGGGATAACCTACCCCGCATACGGTATGGACTTGTCCACCAGCCTGACTTGGAACAAATCATGGACCGCCGTCTTGTTGCTATCGGACGTTTTCAATACCCGTCGTTTCGGGAACACCATCCAAAGCGAAACCCTGTTCCAGGAGTTCATCCGTCGCCGGGAGGTTCGTTTCCTCCGTCTCACGGTCTCTTACCGATTCGGGAATGCCGAGGCCTCTCTGTTCCAGCGTATTCGACGCAGTGGTGGTGGTGGTGGTGGTGGTATGGACATGGGCTTTTAAATCGCCTTAAATTTGAGATTTCAGAACCTATGGCCATGAATACTCTTGACGCCAAGCAAATAGCGCAACTCGATCTCAACGACCCCCTTGGTCGCTACGGAGAGGAATTTGCCAAGCCGAGCAGGGAGAACGGGGAGCCCTGGGTGTACCTCTGTGGGAATTCTTTGGGTCTGATGCCATTGGGGGTGCCGGCGGCATTGAAGGTGGAAACGGATTCGTGGGCGAAGCGAGCAGTGGAAGGTCATTTTGAGGGAGTGCATCCTTGGATGGATTATCATCAACGGTTCTCAGGGCCTCTAGCACGCTTGGTCGGCGCCGAAGAGAGCGAAGTGGTGGCGGGGAATACCTTGACGGTCAACCTGCACCTCTTGATGGCGGGCTTCTATCAGCCGGATAACCGGTCCAATGACCATGCTCGTAACATCATTTTGATGGAGGCGGGCGCCTTTCCTTCGGACCAGTACGCCATGGACAGCCAAATCAGGCATCATGGTTTGGATCCGAAGCGATGTTTGGTGGAGGTTACCCTGCCGGATGACCGGGCTGCGGATCCTACCGCCCCTCTTCTGGAGCAAATAGCTCTCTTGGGTGAACGGCTATCGGTGGTGATGCTGGGCGCCGTGCATTACTACACGGGTTCATTCTTTGATATCCCTTCCGTGGTGGAGGCGGCTCACCGGGTGGGCGCCTTGGTCGGTTTGGACCTGGCCCATGCAGCAGGAAATGTCCCCCTTGAATTGCATGCATGGGGTGTGGACTTTGCTTGTTGGTGTTCCTACAAATACCTTAATTCCGGACCGGGCGGGCCTGCGGGCCTCTTCGTCCACCGCAAGCACCATTCCCGTAATGACTTGGGGCGTTTGGAGGGTTGGTGGGGCCATGAGGCGGCCACCCGCTTCGAAATGCCCAGGGATTTTGTGCCCGCAACAGGGGCACAGGCTTGGCAGCTCAGCAACGCGCAGGTCATGGCCATGGCGCCTCATGCAGTCGCCTTGGAGCTCCATGACCGAGCCGGCATGGAGGCCCTTCGTAACAAATCCCTTGCACTTACCGAAATGCTGGAGGCTGTACTCCTTGACTTTTTGAAAAATCATCCCGAATTGAAGGGGCGAATCTTGACGCCTTCCAATCCCCATCATCGAGGATGCCAGCTTTCCATGTTCCTGGAGCATCGTGGCCACGATCTCTTTGATTACCTTCACCGCAATGGAATACTTACGGATTGGCGTAATCCCGGAACCATTCGTATGGCCCCGGTTCCACTTTACAATCATTTTGCCGATGTGCTTGCAGTGCAAGAAGCGCTTAGGTCGTTCTGAAGAAAACATCGCATTGGAAATACCCTAACTTGAATTTAGAATCATGAACTATACGATTTCATCGCGGATTGCCCATTGCCTTCGATATCAAATGATGGGGATCGTGTTGCTCCTCTTCTGCCCTTGGTCCTGGACTGAGCTCAGAGCCCAGGTGACCCGCCACACCCTTAGCGGATACGTGCGCGATGCCGCTGGCAAAGAAGCGCTTGCAGGAGCCAGCCTCTGGGTATCTGAGATTCGGAGCGGTACCAGTTCCAACGCCTACGGATTTTATTCCATCACCCTCCCATCGGGCAGCTACAATTTCCAGGTGAGTTATGTGGGGTACCAAACCCAAACAGTGCAAATCAACCTGGATCGCAACCAAAGTCTGGATTTCGCCTTGGCAGCCGCCAACGACCTTCGAGAAATTGAAATCATCGATGACAGGGTTAGACGACAAGCACAAGAAATTCAAATGAGTAAGGTGGAGCTGACCCCTCAACAAATTCAACAAATCCCCATGCTCTTCGGCGAAAAGGACCTGCTCAAGACGTTCCAATTAATGCCTGGCGTGCAGAAGGGCAACGAAGGCAGCGCGGGACTGTATGTGCGTGGTGGTGGTCCTGACCAAAATTTGATTTTGTTGGACGAGGCGACCGTGTACAATGCTTCGCATTTGTTCGGATTCTTCTCGGTATTCAACGGGAATGCTATCAAAAACGCCTCTCTCACCAAAGGGGGATTCCCAGCCCGCTACGGGGGACGGCTTTCCAGCGTCCTGGATATCCGCATGAAAGACGGGAACATGGACCATTGGTGCACAGAGGGGAGTATCGGGAATATTTCCGCCAATTTGACGGCCGAAGGCCCCATCCTCAAAAACAAAGCCTCCATGATCGTCTCAGCACGTCGGACCTATTTTGATTTGCTGACCGCGCCTCTCCTGCTCTCCGCTTCCGATGGAGGGGGCATTGGCGGATATTATTTCCAAGACCTCAATGCCAAAATCAATTATCAGCTCGACGATAAGAACCGGCTCTACCTCAGCGGCTACCTGGGTCAAGACAAATTTTATGCGAATACCATTGCAGGGGGTCAGGGGGAACGTTCCAACGCATCGCTGGGTTGGGGAAACAAAACCGGCACCTTGCGCTGGAATCATCAAATCAGCCCCATGGCTTTTCTTAACACAAGCCTGATTCTCAGCGATTATACCTTTGCCATCCGATTATCCTCGGATTTTGATAACGAGACCTTTGATCTGCGCTACAATTCCACCATCAAGGATATCGGGATCAAGGCTGACCTGGATTGGCTTCCAACACCGCAACACAAGATCAAGGCAGGATTGCAAAGCCTGCGGCACACCTTTATTCCTACCGCCTTTGTGCTCAAGAATTCTATAGCCCCGGAATTCAACCTGGACAGGGTGGCCAGGGAGTATTCGCTCGAAAGCGGATTCTTTGTGGAAGATGAATGGTCGGTGAATGAACGATGGTTGCTGCAGCCGGGACTTCGTTTCTCGACATTCCAGGCGGGCACCCAAACCTATGCCCGACCCGAACCACGAATTGCCGCCCGTTACCTTCTTCGTTCCAACCAGTCCATCAAGGCCGCTTATTCCGAAATGAACCAGTACCTGCATCTCTTGTCCAATTCGGGGACTGGCTTGCCAACCGATTTATGGGTTCCGGCCAACCAAGAGATCGGTCCACAGTTTTCGAGGCAGGCCGCCTTGGGGTATACTCTGGACCTTCCTCGGCATCCTTGGACCTTGTCGGTAGAGACCTATTTCAAGCGCTCCAACGGAAACATTGCTTACCGCCCTGGCGCAAGTTTTCTGCTCATTGACCCGGAGGTTCTGGTGGATGAACAAAATGTTCTGAAAGTGCGATGGCAAGACCAGGTCGTAACCGGGTCCATGGAATCTTACGGAATGGAACTCTTGATCCAGAAGCATAGCGGACGTTGGAACGGATGGCTGGGCTATACCCTAAGCAAAACCGACATGCGCTTCCCGGAACTAAACGGGGGCCTACCGTTCCCGGCACGTTACGACCGCAGGCATGATTTGAGTTGGGTCAATTTCTTTGAAATACGACCGCATACCATCGCCAAAAAAGGCATCAAAGGCTCTGCGGTTTTCGTGTACGGCACCGGCAATGCAGTGACCTTGCCCCAAGGTTCCTTCAACGCCCCCATCGTGGGCATTCCCGGTTACGAAAGCATCAACCCTTGGTTCGGACCGGGCTGGAATTCCACGGATTACGGCACCCAGAACAATTACCGACTGAGGAGCTACCAACGGGTTGACCTGAGCATTCAAGTAACCCGCAAAACACGTTGCGGAGAGAGGGTCACTGAATACTCCGTGTACAATCTCTTGAGCAGGGCCAATCCTTGGTTTATTCAAGTGGAACAAGGCGCGCTGAGCGGTCGTAGCCGATTGGTGCAATACTCCCTTTTTGCTTACATGATTCCCTCCGTTTCCTGGCGTTTTAAATTTTGCAAATGTTGAACCTTCGCCTCCCCATTCTCCAGTTAATTTTCCTTTTGCTGACGGTCTCGTGCAGGCCACAAATCCTGGATACCCTGGACCTGGAACTTCCTTCCAAATTGGTCGTGGGTTGCAACCTTGTTGTAGAGTCCAACAGCCTGCTGCAGCAAGATAGCCTGTACCTGCAACTTGCACAATCCGCACCCTTGTTCGGTAGTTCCGAACCGGAGGACTCCGTTTTGACGGACGCTGTGGTGCAATTATTTCGTCAAAGGCCAGGACAAGGCCCCCAAGCAGGGGATACCCTCAATAACTTCAGCATCACTGCCTTAGGCTCCCCTATCGAAGGAAATAATCTGTATTATGCGGCCCCTACCCAAATTGCCGGTCAATCCTTTGTTCAACAGGGGTATAACTACAGCCTAACCGTTTCCAGCAAAGATGGGCGAACCGTCAACGCCTCTGCAGCGATACCCGTAAGCGAAATCGCGGATACCAACATCCAAATTTTGGTCACGTCGCCGGATGAATGGTCCCGTAACATTCAAGTGAAGGTCCGCTGGCGTTCGATGAACGAAGACCCCTCGGGTTCCGAGCCTTCCCATTTCCGGATCAATTACCGCGTCACCGGAATTTTCCAAAACAGCGATTACTGGAACAACGCAGATTTGACCGGATATCCTAACCAATTGGTATCCATGAACGCCTCGAACAACGGGGTTTACGAATGGCAAGACCGCTTCAATTTTTACCTGCCCTTCGACACCACCGGGCTGGCCAATGCCCAACTCGAAGTGGCGATCCAACGAATCAACCAACCCTTGTACCAATACCTGCAAGCCATAGGCCAGCAAGGACTGAGCGAGGACAATCCCTTTGGGGAGCCTGTGGTGATCCCTACCAATATCCAGGGTGGATTGGGTTGCCTCGGAACGATGATCACCTACCGAATGCGTCGTTCCATTCCTTGGTAGGTCCTCCTGCCTTAATTTTGACCAAAATGCCCATGTCACCCGTTCATCTTCTTGGCGCAGGCCCTGTAGGTTGTCTTGCAGCCATACTCCTGAAGCAGCGCGGCTTCGAGCCCATCATCCACGAACGCCGGCCAGACAGCAGACGAGAGGGAGCGTACGGTGGTCGTTCCATTAACCTTGCCTTGAGTAACCGAGGATTCCTCGCCTTGGCTGCCGCTGGCCTCGAGGCCGAGATACAATCTGTAGGCCTCCCCATGCCCGGTCGTTTGGTCCATGACCGACAAGGCCATGTCCAATTCCAAGCCTACGGTAAGGAAGGTCAGGCCATCTATTCCGTATCCCGTGCCGGTTTGAACTACAAACTCATGGATTTGGCTGAATCGCAAGGGGTGCCCATCCATTTTGAATCGCGTTGCACGGATGTTCTTCTTGCCCAAAATCAACTCCTTTTGGAACACCAGGGCAAAATACGCCATGAGTCTTATCATGTATTGTTAGGAACTGACGGTGCGTATTCTGCTCTGCGTAATGCCATGCAGAAAACGGATCGCTTTGATTACAGCCAGTCCTATCTTCCCCACGGATACAAAGAGCTGCATATTCCCCCCAGTTCAGCGGGCGAATTCGCCATGGACCCGGATGGGCTCCATATTTGGCCTCGTGGGCAATACATGATGATTGCCCTGCCCAACCCTGACCGCAGTTTCACTTGCACTTTGTTTCAACCCTTCGAGGCAGATCCTGAACGTGGTGTGGATCAAGGCCTGGAAAACCTGCGTAGTGATGAAGAAATCTTGCGTTTTTTTGAACGAGATTTCCAGGATGCGGTACCGTTGATGCCCACCCTGCTCGATGATTTCCGCAAGAATACCACCTCATCGTTGGTGACCGTTCGTTGCTCCCCATGGAATTACGGCCCCTCTTGCATCCTCGGCGATGCGGCTCATGCCATTGTGCCCTTCTACGGGCAGGGCTTGAACTGCGGTTTGGAAGATGTTAGGATACTCATGGAATTGGTGGATCAAGCCGGCCTGCATCCCAAAAGCAATCAAGAGGCTTGGGCCAATGTCCTGGAGACCTTCGCCACAACCCGCAAACCAGACGGTGATGCCATCGCCCAATTGGCCTTGGATAATTTCATAGAAATGCGCGACAAAGTAGCGGATCCTCGTTTCGTCTTTCAGAAAAAATTAGAAGCCCGAATGCAAGAGCAATTTTCCGGGCAATGGACCCCCCTGTACACCCAAGTCACCTTCGAACCCCTAACTCCTTACCACCAGGCCTACCGAAACGGCCAAATGCAGCAGGCTCTTATGGATCGCATCATTGACCGTATCCATGAATCCCTGCCCGGCGAAGAACATGATAACGTGGATCTCATTGACCCCATCATCCAACAAGAATTGCATGCAAGCGGGCAAACTTAACCGAATTCAAAGCATTCATAATTTGAGGGCTTTATTCATCTTTCGAGCATTCGCCTTTGTGATTGTAGGGGTGGGTGCCGCACCCATGTTTTTTATGCAATCCGATTCAGTCTATGTTTACGGGGCCCTGCTAAGTTCCTTTGTCGTAATCATCATGCTATGGGCTATGCTGAAACCAGGCTACACCGCTATTGAATCCGACGGCCATCGAATTATGATTTCGACGGACAGAGACGACTCCGGTAAATTCCACCTCGAATTACCCGCCACTGAGATGGTTTCATTTGAATTATCGCCTATAGCCGTCGGATTACGTTGGGGCCTCGTGATTTTGCGACAAACCCCTCAAGGGATCATGAGAAGCAAAAGAATCAATCTGAGCCTTTACGGTCCTTCGAAAATCAAAGGCGTACGTGCTCTTCTAAACAATATCCTCATCGAAAACCAATTCCAACCGATCGCTCTTCAATGAGGTGCCTTTGGGGGGTAAAGAATCGGCCGTGAGGGCACTGCATCCAAGGCGATATTCGGTAACATTAAATTTAATAAATAACGGCCATCAGGTATGTAAGCCGGTACGTAAATTAATTCGGTAATCGTTGCTGAATTTCTAACCTCCGAATCGGCGCACCAGAACGCTTTGTGGGCCAGCAATTTTCCATGGTCATGCTCGGGATCTACTGAGGGCAAATCCGTCAACAAATGCTGGATTCCCAACGAGGCAAGATACGCCAATGCTTCAGGCTCAAAGGCTGCAGGTTTTGTTTCAGAATAATCCTTGGTCAATTTGAAAGAATCGTTCGGAATGGTTCGAATCACCAATCCTTCAATTGTACAATCGTTGTTCTTGTGAAGATGTTCGGACAATGCCTTTTGGGTAATCCAATGTTGAGAATGGTCATCCATCTTGTGAACAGGAGTCACAGAAACCAATTGAACAGGAAACCAAAATTTAGATAAAACCGTATTGACTTTAAGGCAGGAATCCGAGCCGTTGCCCGCCTGACCCTTCGCATTGTAACCAATATGACCGACACACTCGGTATGGGTACCGTTGCCGTGCGGGTTAATTTGCATACCCATCACATTGCAAGGAGACCCACTCGATACCTCTCCAACAAAAGAACCAGATCGAAAGGGTTCAAAAACAGGATAATCAATCGAAAAAGCCCGTGGGTTGTTCACACCGTGATGAAGGGGTATCGATATATCCCAAGGGGAATTCAAATCCCACTGATCACCTGTTGCTGAATTTGAAACAATCAATTTCATAATAACCTGATTAAAAAAACCCTGAAACTAAGACTCCGCAAACAATTCCACTGCAATGAAGTCCGCAAGCGCCCTTCCTACTAAACTAAGCCTAAGAGGCGCTTGCCTATCCCCCAAATTCAATCCATCAAACCAGTCCGACTGCATGTTCGAAATTTTTTGGCGAATCCTTTGAACCCTCTCTAGACCATGAACTTCCTCCAAATTGAGCCAATTCAATCCATCCATCAAACGCAACCCTATCAAGACCGCCTCGTTAAAGCGCTGATCATCGGTCAAAACTTCCTCGGTCGACGGTAGCTTCCCGGATTGAATCTCAGCTTGATATCGAATATTATGAGCGATGTTCCAAGATCGTTTTCGATGCCCATCATAAGAATGGGCCGAGGGCCCCAAACCCCAATAGGCATGCCCTGACCAATAACGACTGTTATGCACTGCCTCTTGACCTTGTAGAGCAAAGTTGGATATTTCATAGGCCTTGTATCCATAATTAGACGAAACTTGATACAAGTGCATCATTTGTTCCAAAACAAGATCCTCAGGCGCCATTCGAACCTTCTGTTGATTCACTTGGTAGTGAAGGGCTGTTCGAGGCTCAACAGTAAGCTGATAAGATGAAAAATGAGGAAGACTCCAACTTAACATTTCTTGTAAATCAGCCTCAAAGTCCTGTAAGGACTGGTCCGGATATCCATAAATCAAATCTGCGCTTATATACTGAAATCCCACATCTTGCAAAAGCTTGAGCGCCTTTCTGGCTTGGGCAGCATTATGCACTCTGTTCATACGGGTCAAATTACGATCATCAAACGATTGTATCCCCAAACTAATGCGGTTCACTCCCAATGAGCGCCATCCTTTGACCATAGCCGGCGTTACATCCTCTGGATTCGCTTCTAAAGTAAATTCTCTAACCCCTTCGACGTCAAACCATTCGTTTATACTCTTGATTAAAATACCCAGTTCACTCAAACTAAGCAAGGACGGTGTGCCACCCCCGAAGTACAAAGTCTGAAGCGGTAAACGCTTGTCTTTGGAAAGCTCATTCCTTGCTTTCTTGATGGAGTTTCCATCACTCCTCAAAGCCTGCAATCGATATTCCAACTCATTGATAATCGAACGAAGCAGTTGACCGCGGCTTTGCAGTGAAATGCTAAAATGAAAATTACAATAGGAGCAAGCCTTACGGCAAAAGGGAATGTGAACGTAAAGGGATTCAGGAACCAACGAAACCGGAGGGCCTAATAATCCCAAAGTCCTTGCTCGAAATTAAATAATTTTTGCTTAATTCTCTCTGATTCCATAAGGAAATCTTCAGGATTGCTGGCATAGTCTTCTACACGAACATCCTTAACGTTGGGCTCTTTATAGATATACGATGAGAAAAATCTACGCAAAAATAAATCGTCATAAGAAATTTTGGCGGATTCATTTTTCATATTGAAGACTTCGGCTGCAGCAAGGATTGGACGAATACCAGGGAAATAAACCCAAAACATTGGGATTTCCCCAACCACTATTCCGTCAGACTTTAGGTTTTGAATTGGCGCTATAGCTACAATTCGTACTACCATGCTTGCGGTCTTACGATCAAAGACCCATTCTTCATTGAGCCTATACTTAACAACATCGTTAGGGTTAAATTCTACCCTCTCAATTTTTCTCTCCAAGGCATAGGTCACCGGATTACTTACTGTGATAGTGTCCCACTTTTCTAATGAATTTAAGATATCCGATGCCTTAATTCGATCCGATGGCCGAAGCTCCTCGGAATTGAATAAATAGCCATCCAATTTTCCTGTTTTCAAAGCATCCATCAACACATTAATGAGCATACTTTTCGGGTGGGTGAACGGCATATTCAGCTTTTGATTCAAATCAATCACTCGAAGAATTGACCAACTAAACATCACGTCCTGCTCTTGAATTTCCGGTAATGCAATCGGCTTCTTGGATGTAGACAATTTCATAGAGCGCTTGTAGGCCCCTGGGATAACTTCAAGGGATTGCTGACCAAAGGCATTCCCGAAAAAGCATGTCAATAAAAATGCGATGCAATAATTCTTCATAATTTTAATTAATGGAATAAACGGCCGGAGGTAATTTCCTTGTGATTTTGTCGGGACCAACAACTTTGACCTCATCAAAAATAAATCGGTCTCCAGCTTTGGAATTTCGTATAATTTGCTGAACCTTGGCGTTGTAGATAGCTCCTGTGTTGGCAAGCGGTTCGACATCCTTGCGAGCTGCGAAGTAAAGCATTCGGAAACTAATAACGTCGAATCGCATATCAAAATCAAAGTCTTTTAAAGTCGCAATCATCCCGCCCTGTGCCTTGAATTGGGAAACAGATACCGAACCAGGTGTTAAGCCTCCAATAGTGGCTTGAGGATCAGGTACTGCCTTTACACGAAATAGCGTCGAACCAAGCATTTGAGTACCTTTTCCATCCACTGATTTTCCACGTACGTCCACATTGATATTCATACCCGGGGTATTGACTCTAACAATGTATTTACCCTTAGAACCCGTGATTGTACCTCCTGCGGAAATTCCCGGAAGAAGATTTTCAGGGGTTACACCTGGGGCTGAAATGGAAACAGGATTATCAACGCCCACATACAAAACATTCATTTTGTCAGGCGAGACAACAGCGGCTGGTCTTGCCACAGTGTAAGAGCTACTGAATGGGTACCTTGTCAATTCACCGGATGTAGGACTAACAACGTTGATAAAACCACCCCATTTTTTCTCACCTTCTGCTGTAGCTCGAATTTTCAATTTACCCATTCCAGCTTCAACCGGCACCATCGTTCCTCCCTCTAACCTAATATCCAAATCCTGGCGACTATCATATGCCACCAAAAGGATATCCGCCTCGTAGTCTTGACCCGTAAGAATGTAGCTCGACCTTGCAACTACTTTGGCCTCTACTTTATCAAATTTGTAAGAAGCCGCATCAATTTGACTTAATAGATAAGAAATAACCTCGGTCTCGGTGTTCCGAATATCACTCTCATATTTAGACAAAAGGGTAATGACTCCTGATAATGGCATTTCTCCGAAATTTGATTGGAGCCAATTCTTTTTGACACCAGTTCCTTGGGTAGGATCAACAGCTTCATCCAAATAAATCTTAATCTCCTTGAGGTCGCTTTTTGGAACCACACCAAGAATCAGCGACCGGTATTTATTGATAAGTTTTTTGAACTCCAATCCCTTGGGACTTTTGCCTTCAGGATTAACCAATACCTGCGAGCTAATATCAATATTACCGTCATCAATTACACGTCTTGCCCCGCCTTCAACCTTGAAGTCTCCTTCGTCCATTTTCTGATTTTGATTACCTCCTAGGTCAATCATTTGCTCTTTAGCTTCCCTTACGAACTTCAATATCTCCTTCGTTTTTTGACGAATAATTTGAGCTTTATCAAAGTTAGCCTTAGCCTTGCCCGGCTCTTTCTCCATACGATCGTCAAAGGCTTTGTATAGAGCCTCATTTTTTTGACCTACAGAGAGCGAAGTCTCCTCTAAGCTTTTGTTAATCATCGCAAATGCTTTGAGAATTTCCGCAGAAACATTAAGAGCAAGCATAGCGGTCAACACAAGGTACATCATGTTGATCATTCGTTGCCTTGGGGAAAGTTTTGCGCCTGCCATCGATAGTGAATACTAAATAGAGAAAAAAATAAAAAAAATGCGCTTCAAATGATTTTAGAAACGATTAGACATGGCATTAAGCATGTTTCCATAAACAGCATTGAGTGAGGCTATGTTCCTGTTTAATCGAGACATTTCAGCCTGATAACGCTCCGCATCTTCTTGAATTAACTTGATACTATCCATCATCCTTCCAACACCGCCAACATTTTCACTAGCTGATCTCAGTGCGAAGGCGGTTTGTTTGAGCTCATCATCGTACATCGCGTTAAATGAGCCAATATTTTCGATGAGTTTACGCATTTCTAATCGATAAGCCTTTGTTTCTTGGCCCACCTGGTCTAATTCAGAAATTGATTCTGATGTAGCACGCACACTGTTCTGATAGGACTGGTTCGCGGAAATTAAATACTGGTTTAAGGTTGCCATTTGATCGTTATAAACTTGAGCTTGGTCCCCCATACTGGACATCGCCTGAAAGGAAACAGCAACGGTTTGAGCTTGCTGAGACATATTCCCGATATTTTGGGTTGCTTCATTCACTTTTTCGGCGAATTCACCAGAGCTGAACCCTGCTGTGTTCAACTCTCCCATTTTCTGAACATTGCTGTTGAGTGCTTGAAAATTTCTCCCTAAATTCTCTAAAACCTCTTTCTCCAAATTAGCTTCGCGCATTAGCGAGTCCAATGTAGCAGGTTGTGCTTTGGCTTCACCACCCGCTAATTCAGGGTAAACCAAGGCCCAATCCGTTTCTTCTGCCGGAGCTTCAAAACCCGAAACAAAGAAAATCAAGGCCTCGGTTCCCAATCCTAATGTAAGAAAAAAATCTGCGAAAGGTAAGTGCCTAATTTTGAATAAGGCGCCAATGATTACCACGGAAGCGCCCCAACCGTACAAGTAGTTAAGCGTGACTTTACCCTTCTTGGACTGTAGATAATCTGCAATTCCTTCTGATTTGAAAGAAAATTTCATGAATTGATATTTAAATTGATAATTTTAAAAACTAACGAATATCCCTTATATCACGACCTGTAAAATCCATGACGCAACGAAACCCTATGGTCGATCGGGATGAGTCTTGAAAATCGTAAGCCCTGGTCCCGTTCATTAAATAGTAACCCACATCTTTCCAACTCCCCCCGCGGATTACCTTACGTTTAAGGTAGGCTGGGTCTTCCGACTTGGCATTGTATCTGTAATCCGGATTTAAGTCTCCTAGAAAACTGCTTGCAGATTCATCAAAAGTTGATGAAGTCCATTCAGCTACATTACCTGACATGTTATAAAGGCCGTAATCGTTTGGATTGAAGGAATATGTCATGGCCGTATAGGTCACGCCGTCATCAATATAGTTCCCTCTTCCTGGTTTAAAGTTTGCAAGAAGGCAGCCCCTTTCGTTGCGTAATGAAGGACCGCCCCAAGGGTATGGGGAAGACATCCGTCCACCACGAGCCGCATACTCCCATTCAACCTCGGTGGGTAATCTAAAAGGAAACTGCAATGCCAATCTTTTGGATTGCCTAAATGATGCTAATAACCTTGTTCTCCAATCACAAAATGCAGTAGCCTGATTCCAGCTAACGCCTACTACAGGGTAATCATAATAGGCTGGATGACTGAAATACAGTTGAGTCTGCGGCTCGTTGTATGCATAAGCCATATCCTTGGTCCAAACCAACGTGTCAGGGTAAATGTTGACGGACCGAGCTTCTATAAACTCGTTTCGGTTTCGTTTACCTTGAGCTGACGCTGCAGATTGATAATCGTAGGCCTTGAAATTGTAGACAAAACGAGGAGTATTCCACTCTTTTCTGCCAAAAACTCTCTGATTTTCAGGTAGAAATAAATCCTCTAGTTCTTCGATAACTGCAGGGTCGTTCCAGTTGATTCTAGCTTTCCAGTTAATGTATTCGTTACCGTCTTCGTCTTCCACGGTATTGCCAAGGATGGTGTGAGCAATTGAATCCCTGACCCAATTAATAAACTGGCGATATTCTGCGTTGGAGATTTCCGCATCGTCCATGTAGAATGGCCTCATCGTAACATTTTTCAAAGGGCTATTCATGTTAAATAAAATATCCTGATCGCCCTGACCATAAAGGAAAGTTCCCTGTTTGATGTACACCATGCCATAGGGGGTTGTTTCCAGCCATCTTCCCCTATCCCTTGCCCCAATTAGGTCCCCGGTATTCCCACCACCGCACGAATATAAAAAGGCAGACAACCCCAAAATGAGGCAACAAAACATCAAGCCTGAGGCCGAGTTTTTGAGTTTAAGAGCGCTAAAATCGGTCATTTTCATTTTTTGCAAAGCATAAAGGTAACCAAAGGATATAGGAAAATTAACGTTAAAAACTAGAAATATCGTGGGGTGAGTATTTTCTTTTGGGGGGGAGGGGGTAATTTAATTGTAAAATCATAGCCCAAGAAAACCTCATGTGACCCATTTGCCAGGCCCCCAAGCTCCCCGATATGTTCGGTGAAGGAATACCCGAAACGGACCCCATTTTTCATTCTGTAGCCAACCAATCCAACGATACCGTCGCCCTGAGAATAGCCTCCCCCGATCCAAATCCTACTTCCCAAGGAAAGCAACAAATTATAATCTATCTGAGAAACAAAAGGATTGGCTTTGTATAGGATGGATGGAGTTAATCGCCAATACTTATTCAGTGGAATTTGATAACCCGCAGATGCAAATAAATTCTGGGCATAGGTAATGGTAGATCCTGAATTGTTGAATTTTAGTTGGGGCTGATTAAGCCTATTGAGTGCAACATTCAAAAACCACTTGGAGGATTGAAAATTAATTCCTGCACCCAAATCAAAGGCATTGGCCTGCACATTGGTGGTGACCAGCAAGGGGTCATTGGGATTCTCAGGTCTGAATTTGGTGCCGTCTAAACTGGTTTGAATCATGCCACCATAGACCCCTAGGCCCACACTGAATGTTCGAAATGGAAGTCTAAAGGCATAATTAAGGCGAACATTGGTGCTTTTGTTGAAGAACTCTTGGTCTTGAATGACCAGCAAGCCCAAACCACCACCAAGAAACTGAACCGGAGCATGAATACTGAAACAGGTAGTTCTTGGTGAGGCATTCTCTGGAATATTAACCCATTGGTAACGGGAGGCAATTAGTGTACTGATGGCTGGCCTTGACCCGGCGACCCCTGGATTGAAGTAGAAATCGTTGAACATGTACTGATTCCACTTGGCTTCCTGCTGAGCCATAACCAAAGAGGCCATCAACGTCAGGGTCGCAGAGAAGAGCAGGGTAATGCCTAGCCGAGGATTGGGGAAACTCAAGCCAATATTCATTTAGTCCCAAGAAACGAACAAAAATCTAAATTTGAACCTTATTTCTGAGGCTTTTTTATACACGCCTCTAATGCCATCACCAAGGAAGGGAACTCGGCTGTAGGGGCTGCTATGTCCAACCTCAGGCCCCTTTGGAGGACTGCCTCGTGGGTTTGGTTGCCTAAGGCAGCTATTTTAGTCTCGTTTTGAACAAAATCAGGGAAATTTTCAAAAAGCGATTTTATCCCTATTGGGCTAAAGAAACAAAGAACATCGTATTTGATATCCGCTAAGTCACTTAAATCGCTTGAAACCGTTTGAAACATCACCGCTTTGGTAACTTTCAACCCCATTTCCTCTGATTTTGTAAGAAAACTATCCGATAAGGCATCAGAACAAGGCATTATATAACTGAAATCGCAATGCTTCAACATTGAAGGAAGCAGGTCCTCTAGCTTTCCTTTCCCAAGAACAATTTTACGCTTTCTTAACTGTGTGTAGCGCTGAAGATAATGCCCTATTGTTTCTGAAATACAGAAATAACGGTTCTCGGGGTCAATTTCTACACGCAATTCTTCACAGAGGCGGAAGTAATGATCCACGGCATTCTTACTATTGAAAATTATCGCTTGATGATCGGAAATCGAAATTCGGCTTTTCCTAAATTCTTTGCCCGAAACCCCTTTCACCTCAATGAATGGCCTAAAGTCCATTTTCAGACCATACCGACTACCCAAATCCAGCAAGGGAGAGCGCTCCCCCGGTTCGGGTTTGGGCTGAGAGACCAAGATCGTACGGATTTTTGTTTTGGAATTTGAGCCTTCAGCCATACCTAAAATTTAACGCGAACACCAAGATTGGGATGATTTCGAAGGTGCAAATATAGAAAATCATCAAAAAAACATGGTCTCGAGAATACTCAAAGGCCAGCCGCATCAACCTAATCCAGCGATATCCTATGGTGATAACCACGAGAACACCTGTGGCCAATGTGGCTGCAAAGGCCCAAAGTGAGCTCCCATATCCCGCCAACAACGCTAAACCTAGAATAATTGGTACCCAAACATGAAAAACCAAATTGATGCTTGACTTAAGCCATAGGGCACTCTCTGGAAAATTAGCAACCCAAGCCAAAAGCTTTATCCACCAAGACCAAACCACAAAGACTACCCAAACACCAATAGTCCAAACAAAGATCATGATGGGTAAAATCCTCCATTCGCTTGGCAGTAGCATGAAAAAAAAATCGTCTACACTACGGTAATCCAGCAAAAGAAGCCCCAATGCACCAATTCCGATCAAAGACCAACCTGTCGACAAAACGCCGACCTCGTTGCCTTTATGACGCATTGCTTGAAGAAAAATTCTAAAATTGAAGAGCGAATGCAATCTGCCTAGCATAAATGAGGGTTCTTTGGCCAAAAACCAAGAGGCCGTCAAGGTATATACCCACCATAGTGCAAAATGAGCATCCGCGAATTCTACTCCCCTCCAGTGAGACGGACTCATGGCTGTATGCGTTTATAGTTTATAGCATAAACCAATCCTACACTTAGGGCAATATGCCTTTGCCTACAAATCCTGCTCTTCTTCCCTATATTAACCAATTCTATTTGAATTTTAATTTGCAAATTTACTTTTAAAAATCAAAATGGGTCCAATGAAAACAGGAAACTTATTGGTGTACCGGGCCTCAGCAGGTTCGGGTAAAACCCATAACCTCGTCTTTGCATTCATTAGGTTATTGCTACTTGCCGATGATCCTCGATCCGTACGGCAAGCACTCGCGATCACCTTTACGCGCAAAGCATCCATGGAAATGAAGGAGCGAATTCTTGGACAGCTCCACTTCATGGCAATGGAACCTGGTGTTAGAACTGCTAATGAACGGGCAGAGGCCATGGAATCAAGACTTATACATGAGTTATGTTGCAGCGTGGAAACCCTACGTATACGCTCTTTCCAGTACCTGCAACACATGTTACACCGTTACAACGATACCGCT
This sequence comes from Bacteroidota bacterium, assembly GCA_005799025.1. Taxonomy (GTDB): domain Bacteria; phylum Bacteroidota; class Bacteroidia; order UBA7662; family UBA7662; genus SYHX01. Next base: position 20,116 of record SYHX01000013.1, read on the forward strand.
ATTAGCACCATTGATTCTTTTATTACGCAACTTGCGCGGCCCTTCTACAGAGAACTAAGGACAGGTCTTGATTTTGATATCGAACTCGACCGAGATCTTGTTATCGAGCAGGCCTTGAATGAATGGATGAACAACCTGGGCAATGATAACCAAGCTGTCACGGACTTGATGCACTTTATGGCCCAGAACCGGAATCAAAAAGAACGATCATGGAATACCCGTGCCTTGCTGGAGAGGTACGCAGGATTCCTATTTGAGGATAGAACCTATGCGCATTTGCATCAACTCCTTCAACGTACCCCTGAGTCTTACCAAAGACATTTTGACGAACTTGAAGCCAAGCTTCAAAACCATTTGGATTATACGCTCAAGACTGCGGCTAAGCTTGCGCAAGAGGCCAGGGACTTGGGCTTTGTATCGGATGACTTTGTCCAAAAAAGTAGTGGAATTTTGGGCCATCTTGAAAAATTGGCAGGTGGAGATTTGGGGACTCTGCATTCCAACGCCAAAAATGCTCTTGCAGAAAGGCGTATCCTACAGCCCAAATGCAAACTCAGCATGCCGGATTCTTGGATTCAGGGAGTCATTGACTTCATGGATTACCGAACCGGTTCAGGGGGTGAAGTAGAATTGCTTACGGCGCTTTTGGAAATGCGGTATGCCACCACCCTAATGGGTTCAATGTACCAACATTTCATGGAATTCAACCGCAAACAGCTACGGATGCCTTTGAATTTCATGTATTTTCAGATGGCCGACTTGATCCGTCAAACTCATCCGGAATATTTATGCGATCGAGTTGGCCAACGATACCAGCATATTTTGATTGATGAGTTCCAGGATACCAGTTTACTGCAATGGCAATGTTTATTCCCCTTAGTAGATAATGCAATAGCCTCCGGCGGAACTGCCCTAATGGTAGGCGATGTCAAACAATCCATATACAGATGGAGAAATGGGGATGCCCGCCTGCTTGCCTGCTTGCCAAAGGATGTGTTAGGAAATACAATCTCTGCTCTTTGGGATGGTATGTTTGATGAAAATTTTTTGCAGATCAATTTTCGTTCTTCCAAGAATATTATTAATTTCAACAATTTATTTTTCGGGTGTTTGCGGAATATTCATGGCAGCATAGCAGACCCTTTTTTCAAAGATGTAGATCAAAAATTATCAACAATTAATTCTCCAAACCAAGCATTGGATGGAAATGTGCAGGTTGCGGTTTGGGACCCTGAGAAAGCAGGACAATCCCTAGCTTCGGGCAGGGTAAGCCTTTGCCTGGAAATTCTTCGGACTCAATTAGCTATGGAGGTCGACGGCATACCCCTATACAAACCCAAGGATATCGCCATTCTCGTCCGAACCAATAAGGTTGGGGCAGAAATCGCAAGCGGCTTGATGGCGGCTGGCCAGGCTGTTATCTCTCCAGAAAGTCTCGTCTTGGGCCTGCATCCTGAGGTCGAAAAACTGATGCTAGCTTGGCAATTTCTACACGATTCTCGTAGCATTTTGAACCAAGATTTGCTGTTTCTTGCACTCAATCCGGAGCAATATAAGCGAGGTGAACGACCCGCAGACCTCAAGGAGTGGATGTCGGTCTATTTCCCTCTTTGGGACGAAAATCTCTTCCTGCAGCTCCCCTTGGGCTTACAGCTCCATGAAATTACCCATGCCTTGAGGTGTTCCACCCAAGACGCTTATATTAAACGCCTGCTTGAAGAATGGACTTTGCAATGCGCTTCAGGTTTAGGCACCCAAGAACTTCGAGATTGGTGGAAAAGAAATCGCTTGAAAATTAAATTACAAATACAGGACCAAGGTCAAGCCGTCACCGTGCTCACAGTTCATAGTGCCAAAGGTTTAGAATTTCCGGTGGTCATCCTCCCTGAATTGGACCGTTATCAAAAATTATCGGTCATCGAATACCAATGGCTGCGAGCAGATCAAGACGCATCGCTGCAGACGCAGGAAATTCATGAAGGTCAACCTATGCCAATTCACCTTGTTTCGACGAGCAAGCTCAAAAAAGGGCCCGAACATTTGAAAGAGATTAGCGAACAGGAAGATCATAACAATGATTTGGATTATTTCAATTTATTATATGTGGCTTTGACCAGAACCAAATCGTCGATGATTATTGTAACCGAAAAAAAATCATCCAAAAGCGGCCCTCTCACCTTTTCCAAACTCTTTGAAGAATTCATGGAGACTCAACAAGGCCAAGAGCTAATCCACCTTGACCATTCGGCCTTTGAAAGTTGGACTTTGGGCCAACCTCTGCGCCTCTCCTTCAAAGAATCTTCGATGCAAAATATTGAAAATAAACATAATATTGCATTGACCGCAACATATACTCCCTTGGCGACTCTTGCCCCCAGAATCTGCATGGAACAAAATTTGAACTGGCAAAGTCAATGGTCAGATCCTGTCGAAGCAGGTAATCTGTTTCATCAATTCGTGGCCCAGTTGGAGGGTAGCACAAGCGTGGACGCTGCTATGAATGACTTCATGGCAAGAGAAGATTTGAAGCTGGATCTGAAAGAAAAGGTAAGGGATTGGACGCTTGAAGTGGTACACAGAGACGAACTTCAAGAATGCTGGAATGGGTCCTGCACGGTTCTACGCGAATTGCCTCTACTTATGGGCGATGGTCAATTCCTTAAACCCGACATGGTCTTGCTTCGCAAGAATGGCACAGCACGTGTTATCGAATTCAAAACAGGATTTGCGAAGGAAGATCACCAAACCCAATTAAACCGATACCTCACAGCATTGCGCGAATCCGGAATCCCCGCCGACGGCCTAGTGGTATATGTCGGTGGAGCTGCTGCCTAAATCCTGCCTCAGAATTGGGGTTCCAATCCCATATTGTAGAAAAGGAAGGACCATTTGTCGGCGGCCTCGTCTAAGATCATGGAAGTAGGCTTTCCGGCTCCATGTCCAGCCTTCACGTCTATACGGATCAGGACCGGTGCCGAGCCTACTTGTTTGCTTTGCAATTCCGCGATAAACTTGTAGGAATGGGCCGGAACAACGCGATCATCATGATCGGCAGTGGTCACCATGGTAGCGGGATAAGAGACTTTATTCCGAACATTTTGAACCGGAGAATACCCACGCAGGTATTCGAACATTTCTTCGGAATCATCGGAACGGCCGTAATCATAAGCCCAACCCGCACCGGCAGTGAATGTATGGTAACGAAGCATATCCATCACCCCCACGGCCGGAAAACAAACTTTGAACAGGTCCGGACGCTGGGTCATGCAGGCTCCAACCAACAAGCCCCCGTTTGAACCTCCGGCAATAGCCAAGCGCTCAGGTTGGGTATAGCCGTTCTGGATTAACCACTCCCCTGCAGCGATAAAATCATCAAAGACATTTTGCTTACGCATTTTGGTGCCAGCATCGTGCCATTGATCCCCGTATTCACCACCCCCACGGAGATTTGCTACCGCATATATCCCGCCCTGCTCCATGAAAAACAAATTAGAAACCGAGAAACTAGGCGTCAACGATATGTTAAAACCCCCATACCCGTACAGGAGGACCGGATTTTCACCGTTAGGGTTGACATCCCTGCGATGAGTCAAAATCATAGGCACCTTGGTGCCGTCCTTGGACTTGTAAAAAACCTGGGTGCTTACATACTGATCAGGCTCAAAATCTACCTTACTTTGTTTATAGATTTTGGAACCCCCTTGGAGATCATAATGATAAATCACTGGGGGCTGGGTGTAAGAAGTAAATGAAAAATAACATTCCTTTTCACTGCGCTTGGCTCCAAAGCCTGAGGCTGTTCCCAAGCCTGGCAATTGAACTTCGTGAATACGATTTCCTTGTAAATCGTATTGGATAACCTGGGAAACAGCATCTTTGAGGTAAGTAACCATGAGGTAACCTCCAGCTGCAGTCACCGATAACGGGAATTCGGTTTCCGAAATGAGTTCTTGCCACTGTGTAGATAAAGGGTCCTTGGCAGATGCCACCATAAGCCTGCGGTTGGGTGCCTTAAGGTTGGTTAGCACATAAATTCGATCACCCTCCACATGCACGACATCGCTTTCGAAATCAAGACCGGTAATCATGGGCCGTATAGACGAATTTTTAATGGATAAATCTTTAACGTATAATTCGTTACCGTAGGTAGCCTGAGCTGCGGAAATGAAGAGCCAACGATTATCTTCACTAACGACCGCTCCCAGATAGCGATAAGGCTGTTTCTCGCCACCAAATATCAATTCATCCCCGCTTTGAGGTTTGCCCATCCGGTGGTAATACAACTTGTGATGCTGGGTTTTGCCAGAAAGAGCAGAGCCGTCTTTGGGTTTATCGTAGCTGGAATAGAAGAAGCCTTCCTGGCCTTTCCATGAAAGGGACGAAAACTTAACATCGAACAAGGTATCCCCCATAATCTTACGATTCACGGCATCCATTACTACGACCTTGCGCCAATCCGATCCTCCTTCGCTAATTTGATACGCACAGAGGGATCCGTCTTCTGAGAATTGAATGCCTGCGAGGGATGAAGTTCCATCTTTGGAAAAATTATTGGGATCTAGAAAAACTTCCGGGTTTGCGTTGCTCCCTGAAATCTCACGGTACAGAACAGACTGGTTCTGCAGCCCATTGTTCTTAAAAAAATATGTGTATTTTCCTTCCTTGAACGGGGCGGAGTATTTCTCGTAATTCCATAATTTCTCCAACCTTTTGCGAATATCCGAGCGGTAAGGAATCGCCTTGAGGTATCCAAAAGTGGTTTCATTCTGCCTACTCACCCAATCGGCTGTTTCTTCGGACCGATCGTCTTCCAACCAGCGGTAGGGATCCTCGACGACTTTGCCAAAGTAGGTATCCAATTGGTCAACCCGTTTGGTATCCGGATAACGCAAGGTCTCAGCTGGAGCTTGACCGGTAGCACTAAGGGATGACAAAATGCTAAACAAAGCCAAAAAAACAGGAATAGTTAAAGAGCGCATAATTTGTATTTTCTCAAAGATAGGCCTTAGGGTTTCTTGAAAAGGAATTTGCTAGGAAACCAAAGTAAACCGTAAGACTCTGAAGGCTTGGCCTTCAAGGAAACATGATGAGCGCGATGAGCGCGTATCATGGCCTCGATGTAGGGAAACCGTAATCGCATAGGAACCCTCCAGCGGCGATGAACCCAACCATCGTGCATAATGAAATACAAAGCTCCATAAAGGCAAATTCCAATCCCCGTTCCTAAAACCAGAGGACCATACTCCAAACCCAACCACAAGAAAACCATCCCCATTCCTCCAAAGAACAAGGAGAATAGATCGTTCCATTCAGGACCTTTACTGCTGGGTCGATGGTGGGTTCGGTGAATAAACCACAATGGGCCATGCATTAGATATTTGTGGATAAACCATCCAAAAACCTCCATTCCAGCAAGGCCCAAGACTGTTCCAACAACGAGAATCATGGGATCAAGCATGACTTCAAAAGTACACCTTAGAACGGTGAGCCTATCAAAAGC
>SYHX01000014.1 GCA_005799025.1 Bacteroidota bacterium
CAGTATGCGCTTTGGAGGTGGTCGCCCCTCCGATGAGGAGGGGAATACGCATACCCCTACGTTCCATTTCGCGGGCCACACCAACCATTTCGTCCAAAGAGGGGGTAATCAAACCTGAAAGTCCAATAATATCTACTTGATGTTGCAGAGCAGCTTCCAGAATGCGATCGGTGGATACCATGACCCCCAAATCCACCACCTCGTAATTGTTGCATTGCAAGACAACGCCCACTATATTCTTGCCAATATCGTGTACATCGCCTTTGACCGTAGCCATCAGAATTCGACCTTTGTTAGAGGCCTCCGCGGATTCTCCGGCAGCAGCAGCTCTTTCTTTCTCGGCCTCCAAGTAAGGTAGCAAAACAGCGACGGCCTTTTTCATGACCCGCGCACTTTTGACCACCTGGGGTAAAAACATTTTTCCTTCCCCAAATAAATCCCCAACAACATTCATTCCGTCCATTAGGGGACCTTCAATCAAATGCAAGGGCTTCTCAAATTCCAAACGGGCTTCCTCTACGTCTTCGACGATATACTCGTCCAGGCCTTTGACCAAAGCGTAGGTAAGTCGCTCTCGCACAATTTTTTCCCTCCAAGTTAAATCCTTGCCTTGGCCTTGCTTTGCTTGCGTTCCCTTGTAGGACTCGGCCAGGTTGACCAAGCGCTCGGTCGCATCAGGCCTGCGATTATGTAACACATCTTCGACATGTTCCAACAGTACAGGTTCGATTTGGTCGTAGACTTCAATTTGTCCGGCATTGACAATGCCCATATCTAACCCCGCACGGATTGCATGGTACAAAAAAGCAGAATGCATGGCCTCTCGTACCTTATCATTCCCCCTGAACGAAAAAGAAATATTGGAAACACCACCACTCACCTTAGCCAAGGGAAGATTTTCCTTGATCCAGGCCGTGGCTTGGATGAAATCCACTGCATAATTCTGGTGTTCTTCGATACCGGTAGCCACAGTCAAAATATTAGGATCAAATATGATATCCTGAGCCGGGAAGCCCGCTTCCTTGGTGAGTAAATCATATGCTCTACGGCAAATAGCTGTCCGCCTCACCAAGGAATCGGCTTGACCTTGTTCATCGAAGGCCATGACCACCACCGCAGCTCCGTACGAGCGAACCGTACGAGCATGGTCCAAAAAGACGGTTTCCCCTTCCTTGAGTGAAATGGAATTGACCACCGCTTTGCCCTGAACACAGGCCAAACCCGCTTCCAGGACCTCCCATCTTGAAGAATCAATCATCACCGGGACCCTGGCAATATCCGGCTCGGCCGCGATGAGATTCAAAAAACGAACCATCGCCGCAACCGAATCGATCATGCCCTCGTCAAAATTGACATCAATCATTTGGGCCCCGTTTTCGACTTGCTGACGGGCAACCTCCACCGCTTCTTCATAGCGGTCCTCGCGTATCAAACGTGCAAAGGCCCTCGATCCGGTAACATTGGTTCTTTCGCCTATATTTATAAAATTGGTGTCTTCACGAACAACCAAGGGTTCCAAACCAGACAAGCTCAAACGCCGCTGTAGATTTGGCAAAGGACGAGGCTTAAACCGGGAAGCCTCATCAGCGATAGCCCGAATGTGCTCGGGCCCGGTTCCGCAACAACCCCCAATAATATTCACCAAGGATTCCTGCAGGAATTCCCGAATCTGCAATCGCATGGTGTCGGGGTCCTCATCGTAGGCCCCAAAGGCATTGGGCAATCCGGCATTGGGATGCGCCGAAACCCCAAAATGGGAGCAGGCTGAAAGGGCCTGCAGGTGGGGTCGCATTTGTCTAGCCCCCAGCGCACAATTCAAGCCAACACTCAGAAGAGGAAGATGCGACAGCGAGTAAAAAAACGCCTCCACCGTTTGACCAGAAAGGGTACGACCGCTGTTGTCCGTAATGGTTCCACTGACCATGATGGGCAAGGGATCCTGACCCCTTTCTCGGAAGAAATGATCGATAGCATAAAGGGCCGCCTTAGCATTCAGGGTATCAAAAATGGTTTCCACCAAAAGAATATCCACCCCTCCATCCACCAAGCCTCGAATCTGCTCGGTATAGGCTTCCACCAATTCCATAAAATACACCGAGCGGTAGCCGGGATTGTTGACGTCAGGGCTTATACTGGCCGTCTTGTTGGTTGGCCCGATGGCCCCTGCTACAAAGCGAGGCTTGGCCGGGTTCATGGCCGTGACCAAGTCAGCCTGTTCTTTGGCCAAACGAGCCGACGCAACGTTAAGTTCATAACTCAAGGCTTCCATGCCGTAATCGGCCATGGAAATCCGTTGAGCATTGAAGGTATTTGTTTCCAATAGATCAGCCCCTGCCTCCAGATAATCCCGGTGAATTTGAGCAATGAGATCCGGCCTAGTCAGGCTAAGCAATTCGTTGTTACCTTGAACATCGCGAGGCCAATCGGCAAAGCGAGTGCCGCGATAATCTGCCTCGGTCAGTTTGCGTAACTGAATTTGGGTACCCATGGCTCCATCCAACACCAGAATTCGTTGGGCGAGCGCTTGTTTCAAATTTTCGTGCATAAAAAAAGCCATACTTTCGTGTGGCTTATCCGCAGGATGCGGGCTGCAGTGGTCACCGTCACTTGTTTGGACGATTACTCCTGCTTATCGGCTGCTTCAAGTTGTTGTCTGAAGCAACGGATTTGGCACCGGACCAATCGACAGCAGCCTGTCGCTTGCGGTTGCCAGGACATCGTAGGGCCGTTCCCTCCGTCCTTCTGGATAAGCTGCTGCAAATATACGCTTAATCATGCTGGAAAAAATCTCTCATACGGTCAAAAAATGAGGATTTCCCGGAATCGTCTGCATTGGTGGGCTTGAAATTCTCGGAGACTCCCAATTTTTCAAGGGTTTCCTTCTCCTCCTTGGAAAGCTTGGTGGGCACAAAGACATTGACAAAAATGATCAAATCACCGCGACCGTAGGCATTGACGGCTGGTAAACCCTTGCCCTTGAGGCGAAGCAGTTTACCGGGTTGAGTCCCCGGCTCCAATCGAATCCGGGCTCGGCCGTCCAAGGTAGGGACTTCAATTTGATCCCCGATGGCCGCTTGGACCACCGATACGGGTAGGTCGTAGAGCACATGGTTCCCATCCCTTTTGAAATGAGGGTGGGGTTCTTCCTCGACCAAGACGATCAAATCCCCAGGCTGTCCTCCGTTGCGTCCGGCGTTACCCTTACCCGAAACACTAAGTTGCATGCCTTCGGCCACCCCTGCGGGGATTTGAACCGAAATCACTTCCTCCTTGCGTTGCAGACCATCAGGGTCCACACCAGGCGGACGACGATCCACCATTTGCCCGCTGCCTTCGCAGTGGGGACAGGTACTAGCCGTACGCATTTGACCTAGGATGGTGTTGGTCATCCTTTGAATTTGCCCATTACCACCGCAGGTTGCACAGGCTTTGTAAGTCACCCCTTCTGCAGGCACCGCTTTGGTTACCTTAACCTTTTTCTCAACCCCTTTGGCGATTTCTTCTAGGGTTAACTTCACCCTTATCCGCAAATTAGCTCCGCGGTTAGCACGGCGTCCTCCTCGTCCACCACCTCCAAAAAATCCTTCAAATGGTGAACCATCGCTGAAGACATCGCCGAATTGAGAGAAAATATCCTCCATCGAAAAACCTCCGCCGCCACCACCCATACCCTGTTCAACCCCTTGATGGCCAAAGCGATCGTATCGTGCTCGTTTGTCCGAATTGCTAAGGATTTCGTAAGCTTCTGCGGCTTCCTTAAATTTCTCTTCGGCCTTGGCATCCCCCGGGTTCTTGTCCGGGTGAAACTGCAAGGCCGCTTTGCGGTAGGCTTTCTTGATTTCGTCTTCGCCGGCCTGCCGGCCTACCCCCAACACTTCGTAATAGTCACGCTTGGCCATAACACCGGATTAAATTACAGGGAAAAGATTAAACGCCGACAATCACCTTCGAAAAACGCAAAACCTGCTCATTGAGCAGATAACCTTTCTCAACTTCGGCCACCACATTATTGACTTGGTCTGGACTAGACGCCGGCATGCGGGAAATCGCCTCATGCTTTTCGACATCAAATTCAGACCCTACGGAATTCATAGGCTGAAGTCCTTTTTGGATTAAGAGATTTTTGAATTTCTGGTAAACCAAATCCACCCCTTCGCGGATTGCAATAACATCGGAGGATTGTCCCATGACCTCTAAACCCCGCTCAATATCATCCAATACCGGCAGCAACTCCAAGATGAGATCTTTCCCAGCATTGCGAAACAGATCAATGCGCTCGCGGGCCATCCTTCTTTTGTAGGTTTCGAATTCCGATAGCAAATACAAATATTTTTGTTTGGACTCCTCCAGCTGGATATGGAAATCAATGGAATTACCCAAAGTACCTTCCCCTCCGCTACCTGATTCTGGTTCAATGACCTCCGGAGCCTCGTTCAAGATGTTTTCATCTGATATACTGGCGCTGGCATTTGGTTCGGACTCCGACATGGATTTAAATTTAATGGTGTTTAGGTCTTCCTCCTCAAAGACCCTGCCAATACCTTCCAAATGAGATTAAATGGGTTAATCACCTGTCTTTCTGCCAAATTGTCAGCAATGATGTTTCTTTTGGGAGCTTTAGTGATCTTGGCTTTTAATGCGCGTCAAGGAATGGCGCAGGCATTTGTCTATGCACAATTGCAAGGTCAACCCTTGATGAACACCACAGGCTGGACCATGAACGGCCTAGCAGGAATAGGGGATACCAATGGCGATGTGGATACCTTCTCCAACGAGCTCATTTTGATGCCCCCGGTGAATGGAAGCAGCGGGGGGATTTTTTA